>NZ_JBVJYM010000017.1:0-156475 GCF_055600495.1 Streptomyces sp. NPDC038213 | reverse complement strand
AGGAACTTCTGGGACACGATGATGTTCGTGATGACGAACTTCTTGTCGGGCCACAGGGCGGTTTCGTCGAGGAGGACCTTGGCGCCTTCGGAGACCAGCTTGGAGGCGGTGGGTTCGGGGACCCAGGCGCCGTCGATGGAGCCGGACTTGTAGGCGTCGGGGGCGACCTTGTTGTCGGTGCGGACGACGGAGACGTCGCCCTTGCCGCTTTCGGGGTCGACCTTCCAGCCCTTCTCGGAGATCCAGTTGAGGAAGGCGACGTCCTGGGTGTTGCCCTTCTGGGGGGTGGCGATGTTCTTGCCCTTGAGGTCGTCGAGGGTCTTGATCTTCGCGGGGTTGACGACGAGCTTGACGCCGCCGGAGGCGGAGCCGGAGACGATGCGGAGGTTCTTGCCCTTGGACTTGACGTAGGCGTTGAGGGAGGGGGAGGGGCCGATGAAGCCGATGTCGAGGGAGCCGCCGTTGAGGGCCTCGATCTCGGAGGGGCCGGCGTTGAAGGTCTGGGTGGCGAGCTTCGTGCCGCCGAGCTCCTTGGCGATGAGGCCTTCCTGGACGCCGACCAGCGCGGTGGCGTGGGTCAGGTTGGGGAAGTAGCCGACGCGGACGGTGTCGGCGGAGAGCTTCTTGCCGGTCGCGGCGACGTTCGCCTTCTCGTTGCCGGCCTCCGCGGACTGCGAACCGTAGCCGCAGGCGGCGAGGGAGGTCAGCAGGACGGGGAGGGCGGCCGCGGTGAGCAGGGTGCGGCGGCGGGCGGTGCGGGGTGTGGCAGGCACGGGAGGCGGTCCTCTCGGAGGCCCGGTTCTACGTGCTCCGGATCCCTTGATCCGGAGACGCGGCCGGGCGGGCTGTTCGTCTTCGTCGGTGCGGCGCGTGGGGGGTGCGGGCGCGCATGCGGTGCGCGTACGTCAGCGCGCACATCGCGCCACCCCTCCCTGGCCGCTGCCGAGGAAGCCGCTGCCCACGCGGCCGCCCTCCTTGGCGAAGGACGAGTAGAAGTCGCCGCCCATGGTCAGAAGTCCCAGCCCTCGTCGTCCGCGGCGTCCGGGCCGGCCGCCGGGGTGCGCGAGGCGAAGGCCTCGCCCGCCATGCCCGCCGCCAGGGTGGTCCCGTCCGCCGGGTCGATCAGCAGGAAGGAGCCGGTGCGGCGGGAGTCGGCGTACGCGTCGAGGGCGAGCGGCTCGGCGGTGCGCACGACGACGCGGCCGATGTCGTTGGCCACCAGGCGCCCGGGCTCCGGGTGCTGGGACAGGTCGTCCAGCGTCAGCCGCGAGGGGATCTCCCTGACGATCGCCTTCACGGTCCGCGTGGTGTGCTTCAGCAGCACCCGCGCGCCGACGGCCAGCGGCTGGTCGGCCACGTGGCAGACCGTCGCGACCACGTCCTGCGTGGTGGCCGGGGCGCTCGCGGAGGGCGCGATCAGGTCGCCGCGCGAGATGTCGATGTCGTCCGCCAGGCGCAGGGTCACCGACTGGGGGGCCCAGGCGATGTCCACGCTCCCGCCGAGTGCGTCGATCCCCTCGATGACCGAGGTCTTCCCGGAGGGCAGGACGGTCACGGCCTCGCCGACGCGCAGTACGCCGGAGGCGATCTGGCCGGCGTACCCGCGGTAGTCGGGGTGCTCGGCGGTCTGCGGGCGGATCACGTACTGCACCGGGAAGCGGGCCGGGCAGGCCGTCAGGTCGTGGCTGACCGGGACGGTCTCCAGGTGCTCCAGGACCGTCGGGCCGCCGTACCAGTCCATGTTCGCGGAGGGCTCGACCACGTTGTCCCCGGCCAGCGCCGAGATCGGGATCGCGGTGATCTCCGGGACGCCCAGCTCGGAGGCGTACGCGGTGAACTCCTCGGCGATCTTCGCGAAGACGGGCTCCGCGTAGTCGACCAGGTCCATCTTGTTGACGGCGAGGACCACGTGCGGCACGCGCAGCAGGGCGGCCACGGCCGCGTGCCGGCGGGTCTGCTCGACGACCCCGTTGCGGGCGTCGACGAGGACCACGGCCAGCTCGGCGGTGGACGCGCCGGTCACCATGTTCCGGGTGTACTGCACGTGCCCGGGGGTGTCGGCCAGGATGAACCGGCGGCGCGCGGTAGCGAAGTAGCGGTACGCCACGTCGATCGTGATGCCCTGCTCCCGCTCGGCCCGCAGGCCGTCGGTCAGCAGCGCCAGGTCGGGGGCGTCCTGCCCGCGGTCGGCGGACACCCGCTCCACGGCCTCCAGCTGGTCCTCCAGGACCGACTTGGAGTCGTGCAGCAGCCGGCCCACCAGGGTGGACTTGCCGTCGTCGACGGAACCCGCGGTGGCGAAGCGCAGCAGCGTGGTCGCGCTCAGCTGCTCGGTGGTGCTGGTCATGGCTAGAAGTACCCTTCGCGCTTGCGGTCTTCCATCGCGGCCTCGGACAGCTTGTCGTCGGCGCGGGTGGCGCCCCGCTCGGTGAGGCGGGAGACGGCGATCTCGGCGATCACCGCGTCGAGCGTGGTGGCGTCGGAGTCGACGGCGCCGGTGCAGGACATGTCGCCGACGGTGCGGTAGCGGATCAGCCGCTTCTCCACCGCCTCGGTGTCCTTCGGGCCGCCCCACTCGCCGGCGGTCAGCCACATGCCGCTGCGCAGGAAGACGTCCCGCTCGTGTGCGAAGTAGATCTCGGGGAGCTCGATGCCCTCGCGGGAGATGTACTGCCAGACGTCCAGCTCGGTCCAGTTGGACAGCGGGAACACGCGCACGTGCTCGCCGGGGGCGTGCCGGCCGTTGTAGAGCTGCCACAGCTCGGGGCGCTGGCGGCGCGGGTCCCACTGGGAGAACTCGTCGCGGAGGCTGAACACCCGCTCCTTGGCGCGGGCCTTCTCCTCGTCGCGGCGGCCGCCGCCGAAGACGGCGTCGAACTTGTGCTGCTGGATCGCCTCGGTCAGCGGGACGGTCTGCAGCGGGTTGCGGGTGCCGTCCGGGCGCTCGCGCAGCTTCCCGGCGTCGATGTACTCCTGCACGGAGGCCACGTGCAGCCGCAGCCCGTGCCGGGCGACCGTGCGGTCGCGGTACTCGATGACCTCGGGGAAGTTGTGCCCGGTGTCCACGTGCAGCAGCGTGAAGGGGACCGGCGCCGGGGCGAAGGCCTTCAGCGCCAGGTGCAGCATGACGATGGAGTCCTTGCCGCCGGAGAAGAGGATCACCGGCTTCTCGAACTCGCCCGCCACCTCGCGGAAGATGTGCACGGCCTCCGACTCCAGGGAGTCGAGGTGCGACAGCGCGTACGGGGCGTCCGCGTCGGACTCCGTGTGCAGGTGCGCGGCGGTGGTCATGCCAGACCCCTCTCGGTGAGCAGAGCGTGCAGCGAATCGGCCGACTGCCGGACGGACTGGGTGTGCGACTCGATGCGCAGGTCCGGGGACTGCGGGGCCTCGTACGGGTCGTCGACCCCGGTGAGCCCGGAGATCTCGCCCGCGGCCTGCTTGGCGTACAGGCCCTTCACGTCGCGCTCGGAGCACACCTCGACCGGGGTGGCCACGTGCACTTCGAGGTACTCGGTGCCGGCGGCGGCGTGCCGCTTCGCCACGGCCTCGCGGCTGTCGGCGTACGGGGCGATGACCGGGACGAGCGCCTTGACCCCGTTGCTCGCGAGGAGTTCGGCGACGAAGCCGATCCGCTGCACGTTGGTGTGGCGGTCCCCGCGGGTGAAGCCGAGGCCGGCGGAGAGGAACTCGCGGATCTCGTCCCCGTCGAGGACCTCCACCCGGTGGCCCTCGGCGCGCAGCCGCTCGGCCAGCGCGTACGCGATGGTGGTCTTGCCCGCGCTGGGCAGACCGGTCAGCCACACCGTGGCTCCCTGGCCGGTCACGCTCATCTGGTTCTCCGTGGTGTCCGTAACGTCCGTCGTCATCAGCCGTGCAGCCCGCATTCGGTCTTGTTCCGGCCCGCCCAGCGGCCCGCCCGGGCGTCCTCGCCCTCCGCGACCCGGCGGGTGCAGGGGGCGCAGCCGACGGAGGCGTAGCCGTCCGTGAGCAGCGGGTTGGTCAGCACCCCGTGCTCGGCGACGTACGCGTCCACGTCGTCCTGGGTCCAGCGGGCGATGGGGGAGACCTTGACCTTCTGCCGCTTCTCGTCCCAGCCGACCACCGGGGTGTTCGCCCGGGTGGGGGACTCGTCGCGGCGCAGGCCGGTGGCCCAGGCCGCGTACGCCGTCAGGCCCTCTTCGAGGGGCTTGACCTTGCGCAGGGCGCAGCACAGGTCCGGGTCGCGGTCGTGCAGCTTCGGACCGTGCTCGGCGTCCTGCTCGGCGACGGTCTGCCGCGGGGTGAGGGTGATGACCCTGACGTCCATCACGGCCTCGACCGCGTCGCGGGTGCCGATGGTCTCCTCGAAGTGGTAGCCCGTGTCGAGGAAGACCACGTCCACGCCGGGGAGGGCGCGGGAGGCGAGGTGGGCGACCACCGCGTCCTCCATGGAGGAGGTCACGCAGAAGCGCTTGCCGAAGGTCTCGGCCGCCCAGCGGAGGATCTCCAGCGGGGAGGCGTCCTCCAGCTCGCGCCCGGCCCGCTCGGCCAGCTCCTTCAGGTCCTGCCGGCCGGTCTCCTGAACCGTCGTCATATCTCGTCCCCTCCCGCGTCGTTGCCCTGAAAACCGCGGGCCAGCAGCCCGAGGTACTTCAGCTGGAAGGCGCGGTTGCAGGCCCGGCATTCCCAGGCGCCGTGGCCCTGCTCCCCGGGGAACAGGTCCTCGTCGCCGCAGTACGGGCAGTAGAACGGTGCGGCGCGCTCGCTCACGACAGGCTCTCCTCGTCGGCGCGGGCCACCCACGCGGCGAACCGCTCGCCGTCGCCGCGCTGCTCCTCGAAGCGCTTGACGACCCGCTCCACGTAGTCGGGGAGTCCGGCCGAGGTGACCTTCAGGCCGCGGACCTTGCGGCCGAACCCGGCCTCCAGGCCCAGGGCGCCGCCGAGGTGCACCTGGAAGCCCTCGACCTGCCGGCCGTCCTCGTCGAGGACCAGCTGGCCCTTGAGGCCGATGTCGGCGACCTGGATGCGGGCGCAGGCGTTCGGGCAGCCGTTGATGTTGATGGTGAGCGGCTGGTCGAAGTCCGGCAGGCGGCGCTCCAGCTCCTCGATGAGGGTCTGGCCGCGCTGCTTGGTGTCCACGATGGCGAGCTTGCAGAACTCGATGCCGGTGCAGGCCATCGTGCCGCGCCGGAACGGGGACGGGGTGACCCGCAGGTCCAGCGCCTCCAGGGCGCCGACCAGCGATGCGACCTGCGGCTCCTCGACGTCGAGCACGATCATCTTCTGCTCGGCGGTGGTGCGCAGGCGGCCCGAGCCGTGGCTCTCGGCGATCTCGGCGATCTTCGTGAGCGTGGCGCCGTCGACCCGGCCGACCCGCGGGGCGAAGCCCACGTAGAAGCGGCCGTCCTTCTGGCGGTGCACGCCGACGTGGTCGCGCCAGGTCTGCACGGGCTGCGCCGGCGCGGGGCCGTCGGTCAGCTTGCGCTTGAGGTACTCGTCCTCCAGGACCTGCCGGAACTTCTCGGGGCCCCAGTCGGCGACGAGGAACTTCAGGCGGGCGCGGTTGCGCAGCCGGCGGTAGCCGTAGTCGCGGAAGATCGAGATGACCCCGGTGTAGATGTCGGGGACCTCCTCCAGGGAGACCCAGGTGCCCAGGCGGACGCCGAGCTTCGGGTTCGTGGACAGGCCGCCGCCCACCCACACGTCGAAGCCGGGGCCGTGCTCGGGGTGCTCCACGCCGACGAACGCGATGTCGTTGATCTCGTGGGCCACGTCCAGCAGCGGGGAGCCGGAGATCGCGGACTTGAACTTGCGGGGCAGGTTCGAGAAGTCCTTGTTGCCGACGATGCGGCGGTAGATCTCGTCGATGGCGGGGGTGCCGTCGATGATCTCGTCCTCGGCGATGCCGGCGACCGGCGAGCCGAGGATGACGCGCGGGGTGTCGCCGCAGGCCTCGGTGGTGGACAGGCCGACCGCCTCCAGGCGGTTCCAGATCTCCGGGACGTCCTCGATCCGGATCCAGTGGTACTGGACGTTCTGGCGGTCGGTGATGTCGGCGGTGCCGCGGGCGAACTCCTGCGAGATCTCGCCGATCACGCGCAGCTGCTCGGTGGTCAGGCGCCCGCCGTCGATGCGGACGCGGAGCATGAAGTACTCGTCGTCCAGTTCCTCCGGCTCCAGGATCGCGGTCTTGCCGCCGTCGATCCCGGGCCTGCGCTGGGTGTACAGGCCCCACCAGCGCATCCGTCCGCGCAGGTCGTTGGGGTCGATCGAGTCGAACCCGGCCTTGGAGTAGATCGTCTCAATGCGCGTCCGCACATTGAGACCGTCGTCGTCCTTCTTGAACTGCTCGTTGCCGTTGAGGGGCGTGAAGTGGCCTACGGCCCACTGGCCTTCGCCGCGGTGACGCGTGGTCTTGCGGCGCGCTGCGGCGGCGGGCTTCTCCGGGGTGGCGGCCATGGCGATACGTCCTTCTGTGGCGGCTCAGGGCAGGGGCTGTGGGCGGCGGCGTACCACCCAGAGGCCGTTGACCTGCGGAAATCTACGCAGATGCGGCAAGGAGGGACCCCCGGCAGGTGGTGGGGGGCCCGTACGGCCTCGGGGATTTCGACGCGTCCGCGACGGCGGGGACGGTGGAAATGCGGCGGTGCTGGCTTTCGTCAGCGCACCGGACAGATGGCGCTGGCCATGCGGCCGAGGTCGACGTGCCGCCGACTCACCAAGGCAATTCCAGCTCCATCCATGGCCGAAGCGTGGCATGCGCGTCTTGGAGGAGTCCACTAGTGTCCATTATGCGGACTAAAGCGTCTCGCTTTGTGGGATGCTGTGGGCTGGGTCACTCGGAGGGGGCGCTCGCGGACCCCTCTGAGCCCGGCCAGGGGCCGGGGGTCGGGCCCTGCTCCTTCTCCTCGGTCTCCGTCTTGAAGAGCCGGAAGCCGCGCTTCTCGTAGTTGGCCATGGCCGTGGGCCCGTCCCAGCTGCACGTGTGCACCCACACCCGCTTCGTCGCCTCGCGCTCCGGCCAGCGCTCGGCCAGGTCCCAGGCCCGCGCGGTGCCCACCGACAGCAGGTGCCCGCCGATCCGGCGGCCGCGGAAGGCCGGCAGCAGGCCGAAGTACATGATCTCCACCGTGCCCTCCGGCTGCGGGTCGAGCTCCACGTACCCGGCCGGGGTCCCGTGGTCGTACGCCACCCAGGTCTCCACCCCCGGCCGCTCGAGGATCTCCTGCCACTCCCGGTACGAGAGCCCCAGCCGGTCCGTCCAGTGGATGTCCTGGCCCACCGAGGCGTACAGGAAGCGGCTGAACTCGGGCGACGGGACCTCCGCGCGCTCGATCCGGATGCCGTCGCCGCCGGGTATGGCGGCCGGGCGCAGGTCGGCGGGAGAGGTCTGCTCCAGCGACCACGTGGTGAGATTGGTGTCCATGCAGCTCAGGGAATCACGCCGGGCCGCCGCGGCCCAACCGGGACGCGATCACGGACGGCGCGTGCGAGTGGGGGAGCAGCCCGTGCGGGTCCTGCGGGACCCGCACGCTCACCTCGATCCCCTCGGCGAAACGGTACGGCCGGTGCGCCAGCACCCCCGCCAGGTGCCGCCGCACCCGCGACATCTCGGCCCGCACCGTCACGGTGCGCGTCGGATCCCCGAACACCTCCCCGGCCAGCTCCGCGGCGCTCAGCCCGCCCGGCCGCCGCGCCAGCAGGAACAGCAGCTCCGCATGGCGGGGGCTGAGCTCCTGGCTCCAGCTGCCCGCCGCCCCCACGACCGTCGCCGACCACTGCCGGTCCCGGCTCAGGTCCAGCACCACCCGGCTGACCTGCCCGCCCGTACGGGCCTGGTCCACCCGCAGCAGCCAGCCGCCCGGCAGCGGCTCCGCCACGCAGTGGCCCAGGCTCGGCAGCCAGACCGGGCCCGCGCCCAGGTCCTGCGGCAGTCCCACCCGGTCCACCGGGGCCATCCCCGTCACCGCGGCCGTCCAGCCGTGCCGGTCCACGGCCAGCGCCCGCCCGGGCAGCCGGGCCAGCAGCGGGGCCGCCACCGCCCGCAGCCCCTCCAGGGAGCCCAGGTGCCGCACCCGCAGCTCGGTCTCGGCCAGCCGGGCCACGGAGGTCACCCACGACAGGGTCGCCGGGTGCATCGTGGCCAGCGGGCCGCTCACGTCGATCACCCCGATCAGCCGGCCGTCGCGCGGATCGTGCAGCGGGGCCCCCGCGCAGGTCCAGTCGTGGTGGCTGCTGACGAAGTGCTCCGCCGAGAACACCTGCACCGGGCGCCGGCTGACCAGGGCCGTCCCCACGCCGTTCGTGCCCACCACCGACTCGTCCCAGTCGGCCCCCACCTCGAAGCCCAGCCGGTCGGCCTTGCGCAGGATCGAGGAGTGCCCCTCGCGCCACAGCAGCCGCCCCTCGGCGTCGGCGACCACCATGATGTGCAGGGCCCCGTCCAGCGCCGGCAGCAGCTCCTCGCGCAGCACCGGCAGCAGCTCCCGCAGCGGCGAGTCCTGCCGCCGCTGCTCGGTCTCCGCCGCCGACAGCATCCGGGACCGGGCGTCCCGCTCCGGGTGCACCCCGCCCGCCATCATGCGCCGCCAGGACGCCGCGATCTCCGGGCGGGGCGAGGCCGGCAGCCGCTGCCCCGACAGGGCCGCCTCCCGCACCCCTTTGAGGAGCAGGGCCGCCTGGCGCCTGTCCATGGCCGAAAGCCGCGCCAGATCGAGTGTGGTGCTGGTCACCGGATCCTCCCCGTATGAACCGGACGTGCTGGCAGCCGGACCGTCCCACCGGCGGTGCCCGTTCCCCTGGCGCCTCGCGCGGACCGTTCCGCCCCACAGAGTTGCAACGGTATGCAACTCTCGCCAAGTCCCGATCGGCCGACCGAAACTTTGCGCAACGCCGCTCCGCGGCGTTGCAGCTCCTCCTCGGGGGCTTCACGCGGCAGGGGTGGTGCCGAGTCGGCGCGGTGCCACCCCCTCCGTACGACGGGCCCGGATCCGGTGCCGGCGGTTGGGGCCGTCAGGCGGGGATCCGCGCCCGTTCCACCACTGCACCCAGGTCCAGCGTGTGCGGCAGCGTGCCGAAGGCCGCACCCCCGTCCCCGCCCAGCCGCGAGGCGCAGAACGCGTCCGCCACCGCGGGCGGCGCCCAGCGCACCAGCAGCGAGCCCTGGAGCACCAGCGCCATCTTCCCGGTGACCCGCCGGGCCCGCGCCTCGATCCCCTCCAGATCGGCCAGCTCCGTGAGCAGGTCCCGGATGGCCGCATCGAGCCGGTGGTCCGCGCCGCGGCCCGCGCCGACCTCCTGGAGGAAGGCGTGGAAGGCCGCCGGCTCCTGGCGCAGCGCCCGCAGCACGTCGAGGGCCTGGACGTTGCCCGAGCCCTCCCAGATCGAGTTCAGCGGGGACTCGCGCAGCAGCCGGGGCATCCCCGACTCCTCCACGTACCCGTTGCCGCCCAGGCACTCCAGCGCCTCCGCCACCACCGGCGTGCACCGCTTGGCCACCCAGTACTTCGCCACGGGCACCGCGATCCGCAGCAGCGCCCGCTCCGCGTCGGTGTCCGCGTCGCAGGCCGCCGCCAGCCGCAGCGCCAGCACGGTCGCCGCCTCCGACTCCACCGCCAGGTCCGCGAGCACGTTGCGCATCAGCGGCTTGTCGGCCAGCAGCCCGCCGAAGGCGCTGCGGTGCTCCGTGTGGTGGACGGCCTGCACCAGCGCCTGGCGCATCAGCGCCGCCGAGCCGAGCACGCAGTCCAGCCGGGTGGCGGCGACCATCCCGAGGATGGTCCGCACCCCGCGGCCCTCCCCGCCGACCCGGCGGGCCCAGGTGCCGTCGAACTCCACCTCCGCGGATGCGTTCGAGCGGTTGCCCAGCTTGTCCTTCAGCCGCTGGAGGGCGAAGGGGTTGCGGGAGCCGTCCGGGAGCACCCGCGGGACCAGGAAGCACGTCAGCCGGTCCCCGGCCGCCGCGTCCGGCCCGGCGTCCGCTCCCGCGCCGGGCGGCAGGGCCTGCGCCAGGACCAGGAAGGCGTCGCTCATCGGCGCCGAGCAGAACCACTTGTGGCCGGTCAGCAGGTACTCGCCCGGCGCGTCCAGCGGCCGGGCCGCCGTCGTGTTCGCCCGTACGTCGCTGCCGCCCTGCTTCTCCGTCATCCCCATGCCGAACAGGACCCCGGCCTTCTCCAGCGGCGGGCGCAGCCCCCGCTCGTACACGCGCGAGGCCAGCAGCGGCCCCCAGAGCGCCGCGGCCTGCGGGTCCGCCCGCAGGGCCGGCACGGCCGCGTGCGTCATCGACACCGGGCAGCCCGTACCGGCCTCCGCCTGCGACCACACGTAGAAGCCGGCGGCCCGCCGCAGGTGCCCGCCGGGCCGGCGCCAGGCGTCCGTGAGGCCCGCGGAGACCGCCTTGCCGAGCAGCCGGTGCCAGGCCGGGTGGAAGTCGACCTCGTCGATCCGGTGCCCGTAGCGGTCGTGCGTGCGCAGCCGCGGGGGGTTCGCGTCGGCCTGCGCCGCCCACTCCTGGACCTGTGCGGAACCCGCCGCCCGGCCCAGCTCGCCGAGCTCCTGCGCGGCCTGCGCCCGCAGCTCCGCGGGCAGGTGACGCTCCATCCCCTCGACGAGGGCGCGGTCGGTACCGTAGACGTCGTAGCCCACCAGGGGCGGCGCCTGGTTGCTCACGGTGTGGGTGGTGGCTGCCATGCCGATACGGTAAAGACGTGCAGCCAGCAAATGAAACACCCGAGCGTCCTCCGGGGATGCTCCACCGGGCCAGGGCCCTGTACCGCAACGTCTCCAAGCGCAAGATGGCCTGGCTGCTCCTCAAGGACACGGTCAACTCGTGCATCGAGTACCGCATCCTCGGCCTCGCCGCGGAGGCCGCCTTCTTCACCCTGCTGTCGCTGCCGCCGCTCTTCCTCGGCCTGCTCGGCCTGCTGGGCTACGTCGACAGCTGGACCGACACCACGACCGTCGCCAGCATCGAGGAGAACATCCTGCGGGCCGCCGGCACGGTCCTGTCCGACCGGGGCGTCAACCAGATCGCCAAACCCCTCCTGGACGACGTCACCAGCCGCGGCCGGCCCGACATCATCTCCCTCGGCTTCGCCTTCGCCCTGTGGTCCGGCTCGCGCGCCGTGAACGTCTTCATCGACACCATCACCGTCATGTACGGGCTCGACGGGCACCGCGGGATCGTCAAGACCCGGCTGCTCGCCTTCCTCCTCTACATCGTCGCCCTCCTGATCGGCGCGGTGGTGCTGCCGCTGATGGTGGTGGGCCCCGACGCGGTCGTGCAGCTGGTGCCCTGGGGCACCGAGGTCATCGCGGTCCTCTACTGGCCCACCGTCACCCTGCTGTCCATCGCCTTCCTGACCACGCTGTACCACGTGTCGGTGCCCGTGCGCTCCCCGTGGATCGAGGACGTGCCCGGGGCCCTGGTCGCCCTCGGCATGTGGGTGCTGGGCAGCTTCCTGCTGCGCATCTACCTCACCAACACCGTGGAGGGGCCCACCATCTACGGCTCGCTGGCCGCCCCCGTGGCCGTGCTGCTGTGGATCGGCATCTCCGCCTTCGCGGTGCTCGTCGGCGCGGCCGTCAACGCCGCCATCGACCGGGTCTGGCCCTCGGTGGCCACCGCCGCGGCCCGCGAGGCCAACGAGCGGGTACGGGAGGCCGAGGCGGCCCAGCTCGTGGCCCGGGCCGCCGCCTGGCGGGCGCTGGCCGAGGGGGAGTCCGAGGACGACGAGGACACCGGGATCCCCTCGGAGTTCCCCGAGCGCTGGTCGAACTTCCTGCCCCCCGACGACTACCAGTCCCGGCTGCGCAAGCACACGGAACGCCACCCGCGCTGAGGCGGCGTACGGGCTGAGGCCGTACGGGCCGGTCCTGGTCGCGGGCTGAGGGGGCGTACCGGCTCGGCGGGCGTACGGGCCCGGCCGGTCAGGCCAGGGTCTCGGCCACCGCGCGGGCGAAGTCCGCCGCCCCCTCCGCGGGCCGGCTGCGCGGCCGGACGAGCCCCAGCTCCGAGTCCGGCAGCCCCTCGACCGGTACGAACGCGATCGAGCTGCGGCGCCCGTGGTAGTCCGCCGTGGACCGGCACAGCAGCATCGCCCCGCGGTCCGCCGCCGTCAGGCTCAGCCCCTCCTGGAGGGTGTTCACCGCGGGGCCCGCCGGCACCGCCAGCCCGCCCGGGGTCAGCGCCGGCGCCTGCGCACCCCGCCAGTACTCCGGCGCCGGGCCGTGGATCCCGATCAGGGTGCACTGCGCCAGCTCCTCCACGTCCACGGACTCCCGGGCCGCGAACGGATGGCGCACCGACACCGCCAGGGTCTGCGGCTGCCGCGAGAACACCGGGCCGAGGACGAGGTCCTCCTCCGCCACCGGCAGCAGCACCACCGCGCAGTCCACCTCACGGCGCCGCACCGGCCCGAACGGGTCCGAGAGCGGGACCTCCACCAGGTCGATCGCGCACTCCGGGCGCCGCTCCCCGAAGAGGGCGAGCGCCCGGGCCAGGTAGTCGTCCACCGTGCCCTGGAAGCCCACGCGCAGGGTGGAGCCGATCCCGCGGGCCGCCGCCCGCGCCTCGTCCACGGTGGCGCGCAGCGCCTCGTACGCGGGCCGCAGCGAGGCGGCGAAGCCCTCGCCCAGCGGGGTCAGCGCCACCCGCCTGCTGGTCCGCTCGACCAGGGGAGCGCCGATCCGGCCCTCCAGGGAGCGCAGCAGCTGGCTGACCCGGCTCTGCGAGACGTACAGGCGCTCGCCCGCCCGGCCGAAGTGCAGCTCCTCCGCGAGGACCAGGAAGGCCTCCAGCTCGCGGACCTCCAGACCGCTCATGGGCCGGTCTCCTTTCGTCGGACGGGGTGCGGGCCCGGGGGAGCGCCGCACGGATCTATGAGCCCTGCTCATAGAAGGATGAGGGATTGGCCGTTGTTCCCTCCTGCGGCAGCCGGTTGGCTGGCCGCATGGCACAGACAGAGGAAGTTGCAGGCACGGCACAGGTGCCGGAAGAGGCGGGTGCCCGCGGCTGGGCGGGCGTGGCGGCGGTCGCCGGCGCGACCTTCACCGTGGTCACCTCCGAGATGCTGCCCGTGGGCCTGCTCACGCCCCTCGGCGACGCCCTCGGCGTGTCCGAGGGGACCGCGGGCCTGACCCTGACGATCACCGGACTGGTCGGGGCGCTGTCCGCCCCGCTGCTCACCCCCGCGCTCGGCCGCTTCGACCGGAAGCTGGTGCTGTGCGCGCTGATGGCGGTCCTGACGGCCGGGAACCTGCTCGCGGCCTGGGCCCCGAACTTCGGCGTGATGGTGGGCGCCCGCGTCCTCGTGGGCATCGGCATGGGCGGTGTGTGGGCGATCGCGGCGGGGCTGGCGCCCCGCCTGGTGCCGGGGAAGTCGGTGGCCCCGGCCACCTCGCTGATCTTCAGCGGGATCGCCGTGGCCTCGGTGCTCGGTGTCCCCGCCGGGACCTACATCGGTGAACTCGCCGACTGGCGGACGGCGTTCGCCGCCGCGGCGGGACTCGCCCTCGCGGTGCTCCTCGCCCTGGCCCTCCTGCTGCCGAAGCTGCCCGCCCAGGAGGCCGTCCGGCTGGGCGGGGTGCTGCGCCTGGCCGCCGTACCGCAGGTGCGCACCGGGCTGCTCGTCGTCGCCCTTCTGGTCACCGGCCACTTCGCCGCCTACACGTACGTGCGGCCCGTCCTGGAGGAGGTCTCCGGGGCCTCGGCCGGCACCGTCGGCACCCTGCTGCTGGTGTACGGACTCGCCGGTGTCGCGGGCAACTTCGCCGCCGGTTCGGGCGCCGCCCGCTCCCCGCGCCGCACCCTGCTCGTCATCAGCACGGTCCTGGCCGCCACCGTGGCCCTGGTGCCCGTGCTCGGCGGCTCCGTACCGGCCGCCGGGGCCCTGCTGGTGGTGTGGGGGCTGTCGTACGGCGGGGTGTCCGTCAGTACGCAGACCTGGCTGCTTGCCTCCGCCCCCCGGTCACCCGAGGGGGTGTCCTCGCTGTACGTCGGCGTGTTCAACGGGGCCATCGCCCTCGGCGCCCTGGTCGGCGGGCTGGCCGCCGACGGCGCCGGCGTCACCTCGGTGATGTGGCTGGGCGGGGCCCTGGCGCTCGGCGCCCTGCTCGCGGTGGCCGCGGGCCGGGCCCCCGGCGCCGAACCGGCCGGCTGAGCCGGTCCCGTACGGGCCGCCTGCCTTGCGGACGGCCCCCGAGAACGCGGCGCGCCGGGCCTCCCCCGTCCCGGCGCGCCGTACCCGCCGCCCGGATCCGGCTGCCGAGGGGGCAGCCGGATCCGGACCGCGGCACCCCGGCCGCCGGTCAGGGGTCCACGGCGGCGAGGAACTCCGTGATCAGCGCGGCCCATTCGGCCGGCCGCTCCGCCGCGATGGCGTGCCCGCAGTCCAGCTCGGCCCGCCGCGCACCGGGAATCCCCTGCGCGAGTTGGCGGGAGTGAACGGGCGTGGTGAGCAGGTCGTGGCGGGCGCCGATCACCAGCGCGGGCACGGAGACCCGCGGCAGGTCCGCCCGTACGTCGAGGTGCTCGAACAGCGCGAGCTGCTCGTCCGCACCCGGCGGCATTCCGGCCGAGAACAGGCCGAGCTGCTCCTCGATCTCCGGCCCCGACCTTTCGTCCAGCCACTGCGGACTTCCGACGACCAGGGAAAGGTAAGCGGCCAGTGCGCGGCTGGAGGGCCCGTTTTCCCGGGCCAGTGCGCGCCAGGTGTCGACCGCCATCCGGAGGCGCGCGGTGGGATGTGCGAAACCGGCCGAGAGAACCAGTGCGGTCACCCGGTCCGGATGCCGTACGGCAGCCCGTACCGCCACTGCCGTGCCCATCGAGAAACCAGAAATTGCAAAACAATGAACGCCCGATTGCACGGCGCTCTCGACAATGTGGTCCGCGAGGCGGTCGAGGGTCAGCCCGTCCCGCGGCAGCGGGGTCCGGCCCGAGCCGGGGAAATCGGGCCCGATCACCGTCCGGTGCCGGGCGAGCGATTCGATCACCGGTCCGTAACTGTCCTCGATATCGCTGCCCGCGCCGTGTGCCAGCAGTAATCCGGGACCGTCTCCGCGGACCAGCGGAGAGGGAAGAGAGGTCATGGGAGTGATGTTAGCGAGCTGATCGAGAATTCCCCGGGGCCGGATGCGGAAATTCACATATTCCCCGCGATGACTACTTGAACGAGTGGTGGAGCACTACTCGGACAGGTAGTGGTGCCCTTGAACGGCGGAAACGTAGGCTCGGCGGGCATCGGGCCGCAGAAATTCTCTGCGACCGAATCGACGAAGGAAGGCCGATGCTCGCCTCACGCCAGCTCCCCCTGTCCTCCTATCAGCGGGACATCTGGGCCGCCGAAACCACCTCCGCGAACGATCCGCAGTTCAATGTGGTCCTTCACGAGAGGCTGTCCGGTGATCTGGATGCGCACGCCCTGAGGGAGTCCCTTGAACACGTTCTGAAAAGCAACGACGCCTTTTCGCTGCGCTTCGACGACCCGGACGGACTGCCCGTGCAGTGGGCCGCCGGAACCGGCGGACAGGACGCGGGCCCCTGGGTGCAGTACCTGGACCGCACGGGTGCCCCCGATCCCGTGCAGGCCTGCGCCGCCTGGCAGGAGGAGTCCTTCAACCGGCCCTTCCCCCTGCGGCGTTCGCGACTGTTCACGGCCGCGGTGCTGCGCGAGAGCGCGTCCGTGGTCCACCTGCACCTCAACGCGCACCACCTGATCGCCGACGCCTGGGCGCTCAACCAGGTCTCCCTCCAGGTGTGGGCCGAGTACGCCCGCCGCACCACGGGCGCCGCCGCCCCGCCCACGGCCCCCGGACCCGCGTCCTCCACCGTGCTCGCCCGGGCCGAGGCCGCCTACCGCGGGGGCGAGGCCCATGCCGCGGACCGCGCCCACCACCGCGCCGCCCTCGACGGCGCGGCCCCCGCCCTGTTCACCCGCGGTGCCCCGCAGACCGCCCCCGGCGCACCCCGCCGGGCCCGGCACACCTTCACCGTGGACGCCGAACTGGTCCGCCGGGTCCGCAGCCAGGGCAGCTCCCCCTTCGCGTACCTCGCCGCCGCCTTCGCCACCTACCTCGCCCGGGTCCACCGCAGCGGGGAGGCCGTGCTCGGCGTGCCCTTCCTCAACCGGCGCGGCGAGGAGGAGCGGGCCGTCGTCGGACAGGCCGCGAACAACCTCCCGGTGCGGGTCCCCGTACCCGCCGGGGCCTCCCTCCACGAGATCGCCGCCGGGATCCGCCGCACCACCGACGCGCACCGCCCCCACGAGCGGCTCGCCCTCGGCGACCTGCTGCGCGAACTGCCCGCGGGCGGCGCCGACTCCCGCCGCCTCTTCGACGTCACCCTGTCCTACCTGCGCCACCCGCGCCCCGAGCTGCCCGCCGGGCTGGTCCGCGAGTGCGTGGTCATGGCCCCCGTGCACCGCCCCGACGCCCTCGCCGTGATGGTCCACGCCGACGGCGACGACGGCGAACTGCGCATCGACCTCGACTACGCCCTCGACGTCTTCGACGAGGACTACCCCGTCACCTCCGTCGCCGGCCACCTGCTGGCCCTGCTGCGCGGCGGGGTCGAGGAGCCCGCGGCCGCCGCCCTGACCCTGCCGATGCTCGACGAGGCCGAGTACAAGGACCTGACCCGGGTCCGCCAGGGCCCCGACACCCCGTACGCCGCACACCGCACCCTGCACGGGCTGATCTCCGAGCAGGCCGCCCGCACCCCCGGGCGGACCGCCGTCACCGGACCGGCCGGCCCCGGCGGCGCAGGCCCCGACAGCCTCACGTACGCCGAACTCGACGCCCGCTCCAACCAGATCGCCCACGCCCTGCGCGGACACGGGGTCGGTACCGGCGACCGCGTGGCCGTCCTCATGGAGCGCTCACCGCTGCTGATCACCGCCCTCCTCGGGGTGCTCAAGGCCGGCGGCGCCTACGTGCCCGTGGACCCCGGCTACCCCGCCGACCGCATCGCCTTCCTGCTGGAGGACAGCCGCGCCCGCGTGGTCCTCGCCGACCCCGGCGCCCCCGTCCCGGCCGGCGCCGACGTGCCCGTCCTGGACCCGCAGTCGCTGCTCACCGGCCCCGACGGTCCGCCCGCCGAGACCTCCGGCCCCCGCGACCTCGCGTACGTCATCTACACCTCGGGCTCCACCGGCCGCCCCAAGGGCGTCATGGTCGAGCACCACTCCGTGGTCAACCGGCTGGCCTGGATGCAGAAGCGCTACCCCGTCGGCGAGGGCGACGTCATCCTCCAGAAGACGCCGATCTCCTTCGACGTGTCCGTCTGGGAGCTGTTCTGGTGGGCCGTGGAGGGCGCCTCACTGAGCCTGCTCGCCCCCGGCGGGCAGCGCGAACCCCGCACCATCCTCGACGCCATCGCCCAACAGGGCGTCTCCACGCTGCACTTCGTCCCCTCCATGCTCGGCCCCTTCCTGGACCTGCTGGAGGACCGGCCCGAGCTGCTGGCCGAAGCCGCCTCCCTGCGCAGCGTGTTCTGCAGCGGCGAGGCCCTCCCGGCCGCCCGCGTCGAGCAGTTCAACCGGGTCTTCGCCGGCACCGGCAGCCGGCCCGCGCCCCGGCTCGTCAACCTGTACGGGCCCACCGAGGCCACCGTCGACGTCACGTACCACGACTGCCCGCCGCCCGGCACCGCCGGACCCGTCCGCCGGGTGCCCATCGGCCGGCCCGTCGACAACACCCGCCTGTACGTGGTCGACACCCAGGGCCTGCTGCAGCCCGTCGGCGTCCCCGGCGAACTGTGCATCGGAGGCGTCCAGGTCGCCCGCGGCTACCTCGACCGGCCCGGACTGACCGCCGAGAAGTTCACCGAGGACCCCCACCACCCCGGCGGACGCCTCTACCGCACCGGGGACCTCGCCCGCTGGCTCGCCGACGGCAGCCTCGAATACCTCGGCCGGATCGACGGACAGGTCAAGATCCGGGGCAACCGCGTCGAACTCGGCGAGGTGCAGAACCGCCTGGCCTCCGTACCCGGCATCCGGGACGCCGTCGTCGTCGACCGGCACACCGCGGGCCGCGGCGCCGTCCTCGTCGGCTACTACGCCTGTGACCCCGAAGAGGACCCGGGGGCCGCCCGCCTGCGCACCGAACTCGCCTCGGTCCTGCCCGAGTTCATGGTGCCCACGTACTTCCTGCGGATCGACCGGGTGCCGCTCACCCCCAACGGCAAGGCCGACCGCCGCGCCCTGCCCGACCCCGCGGCCGCCGCCCCGCAGGGGACCGGAGCCGCCCCCCGCACCCCCGCCGAGGCCGCCCTCGCCCGGATCTGGGCCGAGGTCCTCGAAACCGGACGCGACACCGTCGGCACCGACGAGGACTACTACGCCCTCGGCGGCGACTCCATCACCCTCCTGCGGGTCCACGCCCGCGCCGCGAAGGCCGGGATCCACTTCTCGCCCACCGACCTGGTCCAGCACCCCACCGTGGCCGCCCTCGCCGCCCGCGCCGCCACCGGCCCCGCGCCCGGCGGCGCCCCGGCCGCGGACCTGGAGCCCTTCGCCCTGGTCTCGGGCGTGGACCGGGCCCGCCTGGAGGGCCGCGAGGACGCCCACCCCCTCACCCGGCTCCAGCTCGGACTGCTCTACCACAGCCGCACCGAGGAGCACTCCGCCGTCTACCACGACGTGTTCCGCTACTCGCTCAGCCTGCCCTGGGACGAGCCCCGCTTCCGCGCCGCCTTCGGCCGGCTCACCGCCCGCCACCCGGCGCTGCGCTCCTCCTTCGACCTCGGCGGGTACTCCGAACCCCTCCAGATCGTGGACCCCGCCGCCGCCGTACCGCAGGCCCTCACCGTCAGCGACCTGCGCGGCCGCCCCGCCGCCGAGGCGGAGGCCGCGATAGCCGCCCACGTCGACGAACGGCGCTACCACCGCTACGTGTTCGAGCAGGCACCGCTGCACCACCTGCGCGCCCACGTCCTCGACGGCACCGTCGAACTCGTCCTCAGCTTCCACCACGCGATCCTCGACGGCGGCAGCGTCGCCAACCTCGTGCGCGAACTCCTCCAGGACTACCTGCACACCCTCGGCCTGCCCATCGGCCCCGTACCGGAGCACGCCCTGCCCACGGCCGCGCACCACGTGCGCGCCGAACGCGCCGCCCTGGAGTCCGCGGCGGACCGGGAGTTCTGGCGCGCACGGCTCGACGGCGCCCCGCTCCTGCGCCTGGAGGGGTTCCGCCCCCACGAGGCCCCCGCCCCCGAGGCCCAGATCACCCGGATCGTGGACCTGCCGGAGGAACTGTCACACTCCGTACGCGAGTTCGGGCGCGAGCAGAAACTGCCTCTGAAATCGGTGCTCTTCGCCGCGCACTGCCTGACCCTCAGGCTGTTCTCGGGCACCGCCGACGTCACCACCGGACTGGTCACCCACGGCCGCCCGGAAGTCGAGCACGCCGACCGCACCGCGGGCCTCTTCCTCAACACCATGCCGGTCCGCCTCGATGCAGCCGCCGGCAGCTGGACCGACGTGGTCCGGGCCGCGTTCCGCGAGGAGCAGCAGAGCCACGCCCACCGCCGCTACCCCCTCAGCGCCATCCAGGAGGACCGCGGCGCGGCCGTACTGGAGACCGCGTTCAACTACATCCACTTCCGGCAGCTCGCCGAGGTGCTGGTGCTGCCCGGAGTGCGGCTGCACTCCTTCCAGACCTGGGAGGAGACCAACTTCCAGCTGCTGGTCAACGTGTTCACCGATCCCGTGGACCACGGCATCCGGCTCCGCATGGACCACCACGGCCAGACCTTCACCGAGTCCCAGGCCGCCCTGTACGCCGACCGCTTCACCGCGATCCTGCGCCGCATGACCGAACGGCCCGCGGAGGAGGCCGGATTCGGATTCCTCACGGCGGCCGCACGGACCGGCGGGGAGCAGCCCGGCACCGCAGCGGCCGCCGCGGCCGCGGATCCCGCCCCCGACGTGGTCCGCGCCTTCGCCGCGCAGGCCGCCCGCACCCCCGGCGCCACCGCCCTGCGCACCGGCACCGGCACCGGCACGGCCTGGACGTACGCCGCACTCGACCGCGCCGCCGACCGCGTGGCCCGCGAACTGCTCGACCGCGGCTCCCGCCCCGGCGACCGCATCGGGATCGCGATGGAGCGCTCCCCGGAGACCGTCGCCGTCCTCCTCGGCGTCCTGCGGGCCGGGGCCGCGACCGTGCCGCTGGACCCGGGCTACCCCGCCGAGCGGCTGGCCGCCATGGTGGCCGCCGCCCGGCCCTTCGCGATCGTCACCGACGCCGCACCCGGCGGCGCCCGGGGCCCCGCCGGCGCACTCGGCGCCCACGCCACCGTGCTGTCCGCCCGCGAGCTGCTGGCCGAACGCCCCGCGGGCGCCCCCCGGCTGCCGCGGATCCCCGCCGAGGCCACCGCCGACATCACCCCCGACAGCACCGCCTACGTCCTGTTCACCTCCGGATCCACCGGCGCCCCCAAGGGCGTCGCCATGCCCCACCGCTCCCTCGCCCACCTGGTGGCCTGGCAGAACTCCGTACCCAGCGGGGCCGTCGGCGGCACCACCGCCCAGTACGCCCCGCTGAGCTTCGACGTCTCCTTCCAGGAGGTCTTCTCCACCCTCTGCGGCGGCGGCACCCTCCTCGTCCTCACCGAGGAGGAGCGCCGCGACATGCCCGCCCTGCTGCGCCTCCTCGACCGCGAGCGCGTCGAGCGGATCTGCCTGCCGTACGTCGCCCTCCAGCAGCTCGCCGAGACCTCGGCAGCCCTGGGGCTCGTACCCCGCGCGATGAAGGCCCTGCTGTCCTCCGGGGAGCAGCTGCGCGTCACCGAGGAGATCCGGGCCCTGTGCGCCGCTCTGCCCGGGGTGCTCCTGGAGAACCAGTACGGACCCACCGAGTCCCACGTCGTCACCACCCACACCATGCAGGGCGACCCCGCCCGCTTCCCGGCCCTGCCGCCCATCGGCAGCCCCGTCACCGGCTCCCGCGTCCTGGTGCTGGACGCGGGGATGCAGCCGGTGCCGGCCGGGGTCAAGGGAGAGCTCTACCTCGCGGGCGCCTGCCTCGCCGAGGGCTACGAGGGCCGCCCCGACCTCACCGAGGAGCGCTTCCTCCCCGACCCCTTCCGGCCAGGCACGGGCGAGCGCCTCTACCGCACCGGCGACCTCGGCTTCGCCCTGCCCGGCGGGGACGTGGTCTGCCTCGGGCGCGCCGACTCCCAGGTGAAGGTGCGCGGCTACCGCGTCGAACCCGCCGAGGTCGAACTCGCCATCGACCGCTTCGCCGCCGGACACCCCGGGATCGCGGAGACCGCCGTCGTGGCCCGGCGGCGCGAGGGCGGCGACTCCTTCCTGGCCGCCTTCCTCACCGGAGATCCGGCCGGGGCGGACCTGAAGCTGCTGCGCACACAGCTGCGCACGGTCCTGCCCGAGTACATGGCGCCCTCGCACATCGAGTGGATCGACGCCCTGCCCCGCACCCCCAGCGGCAAGCGCGACGACGCGGCCCTGCGCGCCCGGCCCCTGACCGGCACCGGATCCGCCACCGCGGCGGCGGCGCCGCGCGACGGCTACGAGCAGACCCTCACCGAGATCCTCGGCGACCTCCTCCAGCTGCCCGCACTCGGCGTCCACGACAACATCTTCGACCTCGGCGGCACCTCGCTCACCGCGATGCGCCTCGTCGTCCTCATCGAGCAGCGGTACGGGATCCACATCCCGCTCTCCGAGTTCGTCGCCGCACCCACCGTCGCCGAACTCGCCACCCGCCTGCGGGCCGGCGGCGCCCGCACCGCCTTCGACCCGCTCGTCCCCATCCGGCCCGCCGGCGACAAGCGCCCGGTCTTCTTCGTCCACCCCATGGGCGGGAACGTGCTCTGCTACGTCCGATTCGCCAAGTACCTCGACGAGGGGCAGCCGTTCTACGCCCTCCAGGCCGCCGGATCCGACCCCGGCACCGAACCCCTGCGCAGCGTCGAGGACATCGCCGCCAGCTACATCGCCGCCCTGCGCCGGATCCAGCCCAGCGGGCCGTACGTCCTCGGCGGCTGGTCCTTCGGCGGGTTCGTCGCCTTCGAGATGGCCCGCCAACTCCGGGCCGCGGGCGAGGAGATAGCCCGGCTCGTCCTCCTCGACACCACCGCCCTCAACCCCGGGCGGCGGCTGACCACCGGGGACGAGGCCCTGCTCGGCTGGTTCTTCTGGGAGCTGCTGTGGCTCCAGCGCGGCGGGGACTCCCCGCTGGAGCTCATCCCCGCCGAACTGACCACGCTGGAGGAGAAGTTCGACTTCATCGCCCAGCTCGCCATCGACGAGGGGGTACTCCCCGCGGGCGCCACCGGAGCCGTGGTCCGCAGGCTCTTCCACGTCTACGAGGCCAACTGGAAGGCGGCGTTCGCCTACCGGCCCGAGGTGGTCGACCAGGACATGGACCTCATCCACGCCTCCGAGCCCCTGCCCGGCGTACTCAATTCCATGCACACCGCCATCGAGAGCATGCACCAGGACCCCGCCAACGGCTGGCGCGAGCGCACCAGCGGCCGGCTCAACGTGGTCGACGTACCCGGCGACCACCTCACGATCATGGAAGAGCCGCACGTGGCCCACATGGTCCGGGTCGTCACCGAACTGATCGGACACTGACATGGCATCAGCACCCCGCAAGAAGGCACTCGTCATCGGCGCCGGCATCGGCGGGCTCACCGCCGCGATCGCCCTGCGCCGGGCCGGACTCGACGTCGAGGTCCACGAGCGCGCCGCAGAACTGCGCACCGCCGGCTCCGGCCTGTCCGTCATGAGCAACGCCGTTGCTGCGCTCGACTCCCTCGGACTCGGCATCGACCTCGAACGGCACGGCCGCGCCCTCGAGTCGTACCACGTCCGCACCGCTTCCGGCCGCCTCATCAGGGAGTTCCCCTTCCCGGAGATCATCGGCCGGATCGGGGCGCCGAGCGTGCTCATCACCCGCTCCGCCCTCCAGCAGGCCCTGCTGGCCGCCGCCGAGGGCATCCCCCTGCTCACCGGCGCCACCGCCACCGGCTTCGAGACCGGCGGGGACCCGGCCGACGGGGTGCGGGTGCGCTTCGCGGACGGCACCGAGGCCCACGGGGACGTCCTGATCGGTGCGGACGGCTTCCACTCGGTGGTCCGCCGCCAGCTCGTCGGCCCCGAGGAGTCCCAGGACAGCGGCTACATCTGCTGGCTGGCGGTGGTCCCGTACTCGCATCCGCGGTTCGCCCCCGGCTCGGTCACCCACTACTGGGGCAGCGGCCGCCGCTTCGGACTCGTCGACATGGGGGGCGGCCTCCTCTACTGGTGGGGTACGAAGAACATGCCCGCCGAGCGCTCCGCCGACTGGAAGGGCGACAAGGCGGAGATCCTGGAGACCTACGCCGGCTGGGCCGACGAGGTCCAGCACGCCATCCGGGTCACCCCCGAGGAGTCCGTGATCGCCGTGCCCTCCCGCGACCGGGCCTTCCTGGAGCGCTGGGGCCGCGGCCCGGTCACCCTGCTCGGCGACGCCGCCCACCCCATGCTGACCAGCCTGGGCCAGGGCTCGGGCATGGCCATCGAGGACGCCGTGGTCCTCGGCCGGGCCCTGGAGGGCGCCGCGGACCTGCCGCGGGCCCTGCGCCGGTACGAGGACGAGCGGCGCGAGCGGACCCGGGGCATGGTGGCCGCCTCCCGCGGCATCAGCACCTTCGAGCAGTCGGAGGACCCGGTGCGCCGGCCGGTACGGGACGCGTACTTCCGCTTCCTGCCGAGGCGGCGGCTGGTCCGCACCCTGGAGGACTCGCTCACGTTCCCGGGTGCGGGTGCGGGTGCGGGTGCGGGTGCGGGTGCGGGTGCGGGTGCGGCCGCATGACCGCGTCCGCGCTGCGCGCCGCCACTGCCGTCACGGCCGTCACGGCCACCAGGGCCACCAGGGCCGCTACAGACCGCCGAGTACGCCTGCGCAGGGGAGAGATCACGTGACGGACGAAGCGACGGAGCCGGTCGGCGCGGGCCGGACGCCGCCCGGTGGGCTGTCCCCGCGGGGCCGGGCGGTCCTCGTGACCGGGGCCTCCTCCGGCCTCGGCCGGGTCTGCGCGCTCCAGCTGGCGGAATCCGGGTTCCGGGTGTTCGCCGGGGTGCGCAGGGAGGCCGACGGCCTGGAACTCGCCGCGGCCGCCGCCACCGGCCGGGTCCTGCCCATACGGCTGGACGTGACCGAGGAGAAGAGCATCGCCGGGGCCGCCGGACAGATCGCGGAGGCCGCGGGCGAGGCGGGACTCTGGGGACTGGTCAACAACGCGGGCATCTGCGTCTCCGCACCGCTGGAGTGCGTGACCCCGGAGCAGCTGCGCCGCCAGCTCGACACCAATGTGATCGGCCAACTGGCGGTCACGCAGGCCCTGTTGCCTCAGCTCCGGCGCACCCGCGGCCGGGTGGTCAACGTGACCTCCGGGCTGGGCAGCGTCGCCATCCCCTTCCTCGGGGCCTACGCGGCGGCCCAGTTCGCGAAGGAGGCACTGACGGACGTGCTGCGGCGGGAGCTGCGGCCGCTGGGCGTGGACGTGTCCGTGGTCCAGCCCGGCGCCATCATGACCCCGATCTGGGGCAAGGTCTCGGAGGTGGCGCGGGCCGCGATGGACGGCGTACCGGAGCCGGTCGCGGAGCTGTACCGGACCCCCTTCAACCGCTTCCTCCAGCACAACGAGCAGCAGGCGAGGGAGAGCCGGACCAGCCCCGAGGACTTCGCCCGCACGGTGAGCCGGATCCTCACCGCCCGCCGCCCCCGCCCCCGCTACCGCGTGGGCCGGGACGCCCGGACGGTCAGCATCCTCGCCCGCGTCCTCCCCGACACGGCGCTGGACCGCTACCTGCGTCCGATCACGGAATAGCGGGGGAGGGGAGCGGGTGGGGGCGCGCGGCGGCTGCGGTCGACCGGAGCCGGGGTATGACCCTGCCCTGGCCCGACAGGCAGCCGGGTGCGCGGGAGTCTGCCGGGTGCCCGACAGGCGGCGGGCTGCCCGGGAGGGCCGCCTCCGCCCCCGCCCACCTGGCGCCCGGACCCCTGCCCCCGCCGACCGGAACCCCGCCCCCACCGACCGGAACCCCGCCCCCACCGCCCGGAACCCCCGCCCCCACCGCCCGGACCCCCGGCCCGCCCGGCGGCGGGTTCCGGCCATTCGTCCCCGAGTGCCCCCGCACCCGCCCCACCGCTTCGCGTCAGTTTCCTGGCCGAAACGCCGTCCGCCCGCCGTTGCTGTGCACACCGTCACACGGCCCGCCGCACCCCGGGCCGGGGCGCCGTCCGCCCCGCCCCGGCAGGGCCTTTGCGCCCCGCCGGCCCGTCCGGCACCCCCCGGGCGGGCCGCCCGCCCGCGCCCGCCCGCCCAGACTCCGTCAAGTCGGCGGCGATGACTTGAGTGGCTGTGTTTCGGGTGCCCCCCTACGACCAGGATGAGGATCCATGGCACGAACGAAGCAGACCCTTCCCGCCCCCACCCCCAGCCCCGCCCGCCGGGACGGCAGCGGCAGCGGCAGAGGCGACGGCAGCGGCGGCGGCCATGGCGCAGGCGGCGTGTTCACGCGCCTCATCTCCCGGCACCGGCCCGTGCTCGACCGGGCCCGCGAGGCGGTCCGGACCCGCGGGCACTGGTCCCCGTACCCCGACGACCCGGCCGCCCTCCTCGCCCCGCAGGCGCCGGCGGAGGCCGCGGCCGCCCTCCGCCGCCTCCTCGCACGCCCGACGGACTTCGGCCAGCCCGGCCGGGACGGCACCGTCGGCCCCGCACCCGCCGACGGCGGCGAGGAATCGCCGTACGCCGGGCCGCTCGGCACCGCCTACCCCCACAGCGACCCCGACGTCCTGCTGCCCGCGATGGCCGCGGCGATGCCCGCCTGGCGCGACCTCGGCCCCGAGGCGCGGGCCGCGGTCTGCCTGGAGATCCTGCACCGCCTCCACGACCGCCGCGACGAGCTCACCCAGGCGGCCGTGCACACCAGCGGCCACAGCCCCCTCATGGCCTTCCACGCCGGGGCCGTGCACGCCCTGGACCGCGGCCTGGAGGCCGTGGCCTGCGCGTACGAGGAGCAGTGCCGGATCCCCGCCACCGCCCTGTGGGCCAAGCCCACGGGTGGCGCGGACGGCGCGGCCATCCGCATCGAGAAGGAGTTCACCCCCGTCCCGCGCGGGGTCTCCCTCCTCATCGCCAACAGCATCTTCCCCACCTGGAACGGCTACCCCGGCCTCTTCGCCTCCCTGGCCACCGGGAACGCCGTCCTCGTGAAACCGCACCCGCGCGCCGTCCTGCCCCTCGCCCTGACCGTCTCCACCGTCCGCGAGGTCCTCGCGGAGTACGGGCTGCCCGCCGACCTGGTCTGCCTCGCGGCCGAGCGCCCGGGGGAGCAGCTGGCCGCCCGGCTCGCGCTGCGCCCCGAGGTGCGGATCGTCGACTACAGCGGCACCACCGCCTTCGGGGACTGGCTGCGCGCCCACGCCCGGCAGGCCCGGGTCCACACCGCCACCTCCGCGGTCAACACCCTGATCGTCGAATCCGCCGCCGACTACCGGGACGTGCTCGCCAACCTGGCCTTCTCCCTCGCCCTCTACAGCGGCCAGCTGTGCACCAGCCCGCAGAACCTGCTGATCCCCCGGACCGGCATCGCCACCGACGAGGGCCACAAGTCCTTCGACCAGGTGCTCGCCGACCTCGGTGCGGCCCTGGCGGAGCTGCTCGCCGACGACGCGGCCGCGAGCGGGATCCTCGGCGCCCTCCTCGGCCCCGCCGTGCTCGCCCGCGTGGAGGAGGCCGGCTCGGGGGCGCTGGGACCGGTCGCTGTGCCCTCCCGCCCGGTCCGCCACCCGCAGTACCCGCAGGCGGTGGTCCGCACCCCGGTGGTGGTCCGCCTCGACGCCGGCCGTCCCGCCGACCGGGAGGTGCTGCTCGCCGAACGGCTCGGGCCGGTGGCCTTCGCGGTGGCGGTGGACTCGGCCTCCGACGCCGTCGCGCTGCTGTCCCGTACCGCGCAGGAGTGCGGATCGCTGTCCGCGGGCCTGTACTCCACCTCGCCCGCGGTCGAGGCCGCGGTCACGGCCGCCTGCGCCGAAGCCGGGGTGATGCTCTCCCTCAACCTGACCGGCGACTGGTACGTCTCCCAGTCCGCCGTCTACTCCGACCTGCACGCGACCGGCATGAACCCCTCGGGCAACGCGGTCTACTGCGACGGGGCCTTCGTGGCGGAACGCTTCCGCACGGTGGCGGTACGGCGCTACGGCGGTACACGGTGAACCCCGGCCCCTACCCCGGCCCGTACGCCCGCCGGGACCCCGGCCCGTATCCCGTCCCGTACCCCTTGCTCCGTACCGGCGGTACGTCCGGTACTTCCGGTGCTCCTGGCACTTCTGGGCGGTTCGGTGCTCCCGATGGTCCCGGTGCCGCCCGCGCCGCCGGCCCCCGACCGGGTCCCGGCGCCGGGCAGCCGCTGCGCGGCCGGGACCGCGAGCTCCGGCTCGTGCGCGAGGTGCTGGAGTACGGGCGGACCACGGGCAGCGCCGTCCTCACCGTCGAGGGGATGCCCGGCACCGGGAAGACCCGGCTGCTGCGCGAGGCGGCCGCCCTCGCGGCCCGGCTCGGCTACCTGACGGGCCCCGCGGCCCCGCACGCCCCCGCCCACCCGTACGCCCACCCCGCCGCCGCGGCCCGCGACCGGCGCACCGGGCACCCCCACCGCACCGGGGGCCGCGCCCCCGTCCGCCCCGGCCGCTGCGCCGCCGCGCCCGGACCCCTGCTCGTCCTCGCCGACGACGTGCGCTCCCCGGCCGACCCGGCGGAGCGCACCGAGCCCGCCCGGCGGATGCTGCGCGAGCCGCCCGGCGGCGGCCGCGCGGTCTGGATCGTCGCCCACCGGCCGGGTGAGGCGCCGGAGCTGCCCGAGCTGCGGCCGGGCGGCGATCCGGCCGCGGTCCGGCAGGAGCACCTGGTCCTCGGACCGCTGGAGCCTTCGCCCACCCTGCGGCTGGCGCAGGACGTGCTGGGCGCGCCCCCGTCCCCCTCGCTGGTCCAGCTCGTGGACCGGGTGGGGGGCCATCCCCGGCTGCTCATCGAGCTGTTGACGGGTCTTCAGGAAGAGGGCGGGATACGGATATCCGACGGTGAGGCCCTCCTGCTCACCCGGCAGCTGCCCGCCCGCCTGTCCGCCCGCGTCCGCTCCACCCTCGCCCGCTACTCGGGCAGCTGCCGCCAACTCCTCTGCGTGGCAGCTGTCCTGGGCGACGAGGTGTTCTACGAGGAGCTCGCACTGATGCTCCGCACCTCGGTCTCCGCCCTGCTGCCCGTCCTGGAGGAGGTCGGCGCCACCGGGGTCGTCCGCAACGACGGCACCCGGGCGGTGTTCCTCAACCCGCTGATCCGCACCCTCATCGTCGAGACCGTGCCCACCTCCGTCCGCCTGGCCCTCCAGCGCGAGGCTGCGGCGGTCCGGGCGGCGAGGCGGGAGGGTTGGGGTGCGGGTGCGGGTGCGGGTGTGGGTGCGGGTGCGGGTCCGGGTGCCGGTGCCGGGGCGGGGTGGGTGGCCGGGTACGACGTAACGGTGCCGCAGCGCCTGGCGCAGGCGCAGCTTCAGGGCCCGTCCCAGCCGGAGCCGGAGCCGGAGCCGGAGCCCCAGCCCCAGCCCCCGCAGGAGGTCCCGGCCGGGCCGGAGGCCGGGGCGCCGGCCGCCCGCCGTCCGGCGGAGCCCGCAGGGCTCAGCGATCAGCAGAGCGCCGTACTGCACCTGGTGGCAGACGGTCTGACGAACCAGCAGATCGCCCGGCGCCTCGGGCTCTCCCCGCACACGGTCAACTACCACCTGCGCAAGCTCTTCAAGATCTTCGGCGTGAGCTCGCGCATCGACCTGCTCACCGCCGCCCAGCGGCTGGCCCCCGGTGCCCCGGCCCATCCGCCCGCGGGCCGCCGCCGGGCCTGACCCGGTACGGGGCCTCTTCTTCTCGCCTTCTTCCGTCCTTCCGTCCCCGTCCCCTTCATCTCCTCCACCCCGTCCCGTGACCCGAAAGCGGAGCGCACACCCGTGAACGAGCTCGTCCTGTCCCGCAGTTGGCCCCACCACACCGCCCCGCCGCCCGCCCGCCGCACCCCCTGGCTGCGCGATGCACTCGCCGGCGAAAGCGCCGACTCGCCTGCCGACGGTTCGCCGACCCCGTACCTCCGAGGCGAACTCACCTGCGACGTCTGCATCGTCGGGGGTGGCTACACCGGGTTGTGGACGGCCCTGGAGATCCTCCGCCGCGCCCCCGGCACCGACATCGTCCTCATCGATGCCGATATCTGCGGCGGCGGCGCGAGCGGGGCCAACGCGGGCTACCTGATGCCGATGTGGGCCCGCTTCAGCAGCCTCGTCGCCCTCGGCGGACCCGAGGAGGCCCGCCGGATCGGTGAGGCCTCCGCCCAAGCCGTCGACGACATACTGGAGTTCGCCGACACCCACGGCATCGACGCCGGACACCGCCGCGGGGACTGGATGTGGGCGGCCTCCTCACCCGCACAGCGCGGGTCCTGGCAGCAGACCCTCGAAGACCTCCACCGCGCCGGAGTCGAACCCCTGCGCCAGCTCTCCGCCGCCGAGTCCCGCGCCGCCATCGGCACCCGCAGCCACTACGGAGCCGTGGTCGATCCCGGCTGCGCCACCCTGCAACCCGCCGAACTGGTCCGCGGGATGCGCCGCGTCGCCCTCGACTCCGGCGTGCGCATCCACGAGCACACCCCGCTCACCGCCCTGCGTGCCGAAGGCCCGCGCGGCACCCGGACCCTGGCCTCCACCCCGTACGGGCGCATCCGCGCCGACCACGTCGTCCTCGCCGTCAACGCCTGGGCCGGCGAACTCGAAGACCTCGGGCGGCGCATGGTCACCGTCGCCAGCGACACCCTGATCACGGCCCCCGTGCCCGACCGCCTCGCCGCCCTCGGCTGGACCGGCCCCACCGCCGTCTGCGACGCCCGCCGCCGCCTGAACTACTACCGCACGACCCTCGACGGCCGGCTCGTCTTCGGCAAGGGCGGTTCGGGGGTCGCGTACGGCAACAGCGGGGCCAGCACCCTGTGGGGTGATGCGCTGCGGCCCCGGGAGCTGCACGGCCAGCTCGCGCGGATCCTCCCGGAGCTGGCCTCCGCACCCGTGGACGCGGCCTGGACGGCCCCCGTCGAGTACTCCGTCACCTCCCTGCCCTTCGCCGGACGGCTGAAGTCCGTACCCGGCGCCTGTTATGCCGCGGGCTACTCCGGCGACGGCGTGGGGCCCTCCCGGCTGATGGCGAAGGTCCTGGCCTCGATGGTCCTCGGGACGAAGGACGAGTGGTCGCAGTCGGCGTTCACCCGCAAGCCCGCCGGGGTCATCCCGCCGGAGCCGCTGCGCTACCCCGGTGCCAGGCTGGCCCTCCCGGCGCTGCGGGCCGTCGAAGGGCGCGAGGACCGGGGGCTGCGGGTTCCGGGGCTGGTGAAGAAGCTGGTGTCGGCGGATCCGTCGCTTCTGAGGCTTTGAGGGGCTGGGGGGAGAGGCTGGGGCTGGGGCTGAGGGGGAGAGCGACGCTGGAGGCTGGGTGGGGCTGGGGTGGAGTGGTCGGAAAAAGAGTTGGCGGCGGGTCGTCGTGTCCCCGTACCATCCGAGACGTACGCCGCAGCGGCGCACGAACCCGAACCAGGAGGTGGACTTCGATGACTGTCGCCACGCAGGGCCCCGCCCGCATCCGAGCTTTCATCCCCACCTCCGTGGTCTCCGGCTGACACCCACACACCGCTTGCGCGAAGCCGGGGCCGCCCTCCGAAGGGTTCCCCTTGTCTTCCAAGACGCTGCCGTCTTCCCCTCTCTCCTCTTCGTCCTCCTCTTCGTCTGACCCCTCCGGTGCCCCCGGCTCCTCCGTCCTCACGGCTGCCCTCGTCCCCTACGGCTGGGATGAGCAGTGGGACGCCGAGTTCGCCCCGTACGCCGCGCAGGGCCTGCTGCCCGGGCGCGTGGTCCGGGTGGACCGCGGCCAGTGCGACGTGGTCACGCCGGAGGGCGTCGTCCGCGGCGACACCGCCTTCGTCACCCCGCACGACCCGCTGCGGGTCGTCTGCACCGGCGACTGGGCCGCAGTCGACCCGGCGGGCGGCGACCCCCGGTACGTACGGGTCTACCTGCCGCGCCGCACGGCCTTCGTCCGGTCCACCTCCTCGCAGCGCTCCGAGGGCCAGATCCTCGCGGCCAACGTGGACCACGCGATCATCGCGGTCTCGCTCGCCGTCGAGCTCGACCTCGGCCGGATCGAGCGCTTCCTCGCCCTGGCCTGGGAGTCCGGCGCCCAGCCGCTCGTGGTCCTCACCAAGGCGGACCTGGTCCCGGACCCGGTGACGCTGTCCCACCTGGTCGAGGACGTCGAGGGCTCCGCCCCCGGGGTCACCGTCCTCACGGTCTCCTCCCACACGGGAGAGGGCATGGACGTGCTCTCCGCGGTGGTCGCGGGCGGCACGAGCGTGCTCCTCGGCATCTCCGGAGCCGGCAAGTCCACCCTCGCCAACGCCCTGCTGGGTGAGGAGGTCATGGACGTACAGGCCACCCGTGACGTCGACGGCAAGGGCCGCCACACGACCACCACCCGCAACCTCCTCCTGCTGCCCGGCGGGGGAGTGCTCATCGACACCCCGGGGCTGCGCGGGGTCGGGCTCTTCGATGCGGAGAGCGGGGTGGGGCAGGTGTTCTCCGAGATCGAGGAGTACGCCGGACAGTGCCGCTTCCACGACTGCGCACACGAGCGCGAACCGGGCTGCGCGGTCCTGGCCGCCCTGGACAGCGGCGAACTCCCGCAGCGCCGCCTGGACAGCTACCGCAAGCTGCTGCGCGAGAACCAGCGCATCGTCGCCAAGACGGACGCCCGACTGAGGTCGGAGATCCGCCGCGACTGGAAGCAGAAGTCCGCGGAGGGCCGCGCCAACTACGCCGCGAAGCGGGGACCGTCGGCTTAGGCGGGTCGGGGGGCCATGCGGGGTGGGGCGGGGCGGGGCGCCCTGTCAGGGGCGGCATGACTGCCTGTCGGGACGCCCCCCCCGAAAAGGAACGCCCAGGGGGACGGGAGCCGTCGCCGGAGGGTGGGGGCCCAGCTGATCCCGTTCCCCTGGGCCCCCACCCTCCGGGCGGAAGGACCAACGACCACTAGCGACAGGCCGCGGCGGATCGCTACGTGGCGGGGGTGTCTCGGCGGCCTCCGGGCCGTCCGGCGAGCCTGTGGGGCGTGGAGTGGTGGGGTGGTGTGCCGGGTGTGCCCCGGGCTGGTTGCCGTGTTCTGTGTGCCGTTCGGCGGGGCTGGGGGCACAGGAGTGCGCCGGGCTCAGGCCCAGAGGGTTACCGCCAGCCAGGCGGCCGTGACCAGCATGCAGGCGAAGAGTTCCACCAGGACGCTCGTGCCCACCGAGCGCATGACCGTGCGGGTCGAGGCGGCGGCTTCGCCGCTGGTGCCCAGGCGGAGGCGTTCGCAGAGGTAGATGCCGCCGATGAAGCCCGGAACCGCGCCCAGGACGGGGACCAGGACGAAGCCCAGCAGGGCGCCGGCGCAGGCGCAGACGGCCATGCGGCGGCTGGCCGCCGTGCCGCGCAGGCGCCGGGGCGGCAGGAGCCACTTCACGACCTGGACCACCAGGAGCAGGGCCGTCGCGCCCACCAGGAGGGCCCAGGCCCGGCCCGTGTTCTCGTGCAGGGCCCACCACAGCAGCCCCGCCCAGACCAGCCAGGTCCCCGGCACACCCGGCACCATCACGCCGAGGACCCCGAACAGCATCACCAGACCCACCAGGTATGGCTGAGGCAGATCCATCTGCCCAGTTTTGTGTAGAGCCGCGCCGCCCGCGACCGGGCGCCGGGGCTCGGGAGGGGCCGGCAGGGTGCGGCAGGGCTCAGAGGGACCTGTCTAGCGGGCCACCCAGCCCCGTTCGTACGCCTGCCAGCCCAGCTGCATGCGGGTCGTGACGCCCGTGAGTTCCATCAGGCCCTTGACGCGGCGCTGGACGGTGCGCAGGCCCAGGTCGAGGTGTTTGGCGACGCTGGCGTCCGTCATGCCCGCCAGGAGGAGGGAGAGGACCACCAGGTCGGTGGTGTCCGGGGCGGCCTCCTCGGGGGCCACCGCGCCGCCGGAGCCCAGGCGCAGCGGCAGGGACTCCCGCCAGACCGCCTCGAAGAGGCCCATCAGGGATTCCAGCAGCCCGCTGGCGTGGACGACGAGGGCCGCCGGCTCGGCGTGGGCGCCGCGGGCCGTCAGCGGGACCATGGCCAGGCAGCGGTCGGCGATGACGAGCTTGGTGGGGACGGTAGCGGCGACCCGTACCTGTTCGCCGCGGCCGAGGGCCGTGGAGGCCTCGGTGAGGCCCGTGGGGGTGGACAGGACCTCGCGTTCGATCACGACCCGGTACTCGACCCCGCGGTGCGCGGCCTGCTCCTCGGCCTCGTTGTCGGTGCCGGAGACCACCTGCGGCGGGCCGCTGACCAGGGCGCAGACCTCCTCCGCGGCCCCCAGCTGGAGCTGTACGAAGCGGTGGGCGACGGCGCTGGCGCCGGTGACGACCTCCACCAGGTCGTGCACGGCCGGCTCGGAGGCCTCCGCGCGGTACTCCTGGGCCAGCAGGGCGGCCGTGAGCTCCGCCTGCTCCAGTTCGTGCCGCTGCTGGGTGAGGAGGGCTCCCAGGGCGACCCCGGGCGGTGCGGCCACCCAGCGGCCGGGGCGGGCGGAGGACTGGGCGGCGAGGCCGTGCCGCTCCAGGTGGCGCAGGGCGCGCTCGGTCTGCGGTACGGGCAGGGCCAGCCGGTGGGCGAGGTCGGGGACCTCCGCCGCGCCCAGCGCCACGAGCGCCCGGTAGGCGGACTCCTGCCCCTCGTCCAGACCTATCGCACCCAACATCCGGCCCACCCCATTTCGCAGCTGTCCCGTGACGGGCGCCTGGCGGGAAACGGCCACGGCGCAAACCCGCCTCGGGACATCATCACCGTACCCCCCGCCCCTCTGCCAAGGTGACGCCACCGCAGCACCAACATCCGCTGGCCAGAAGCCATTTACGCGGCTGCTTTGCCGTGCAATACCGCAGTTGGCCGGAATTGACCTGGGGAGAGCGATGCGCCCGATATCGCGTACGGCAGTGGGAGCGGCGGCAGCCGTGGCCCTCGCCGTCACCGCTGCCGTTCCATCGGCGGCACAGCCGCGCGACGGGGAGTCCGGGAAGAGACCGCTCGTCGGAAGCGGCGCCGGCGGGTCCGCGGCCGGAAAGCCCGCGGGGCCCGTCACCGTGACCCTCGTCACGGGGGACCGGATCCTGGTCGCCACCGACGCCTCCGGCCGGACCGCCGCCACGGCGATGCCCCGTCCGGACGGCTCCCAGCCGCTGGTCCAGACCCGGCAGGCGGGCAAGGACCTGTACGTGTACCCGCAGGGCGCCGTCGCGGCGCTCGCGGCGGACCGCGTGGACGAGGAGCTCTTCAACGTCACCGGCCTGATCCGGCAGGGCTACGACGACGCGCACGCCCGCAAGCTGCCGCTGATCGCCGTGTACGACGGCTCGGTGGACGTCTCCCGGCGGGCCCCCGCCGCGCCCCGTGGGGCCGAGCGCGGGCTGGTCCTGGACTCCATCGGGGGCGTGGCACTGGCAGCGGACAAGTCCCGGGCCGCCGAGTTCTGGGCGGAGGTCGCCGGACCGGGCGCCGCCCGGACCAAGGCCGCCGGCGGGCTGCGCAAGCTGTGGCTCGACGGCAAGGTGCAGGCCACCCTGGAGCGCTCGACCCGGCAGGTCAACGCCCCCGCCGCCTGGGCCGCGGGCTACGACGGCAGGGGCGCCCGCGTCGCCGTCCTCGACACGGGAAGCGACCTGGGCCACCCCGACCTCAAGGGCCGCATCACCGCCGCGGAGAACTTCACCGACTCCGACACCGCCGACGACCGCCAGGGCCACGGCACCCACACCATCTCGACCGTCGGCGGCTCCGGAGCGGCGAGCGGCGGGGCGAAGAAGGGCGTGGCCCCCGGCGCCGAGCTGCTGAGCGGCAAGGTCCTCAACGACTACGGCTACGGGCTGGACTCCTGGATCATCGCCGGCATGGAGTGGGCCGTCGCCCAGCGCGCCGACGTGGTCTCCATGAGCCTCGGCGACCCCTCGCAGACCGACTGCACCGACCCGCTGAGCGCCGCCGCCGAGCAGCTCTCGCAGAGCTCCGGCGCCCTCTTCGTGATCGCCGCGGGCAACTCCGGCCCCGGCCACAACACCGTCTCCGCCCCCGGCTGCGCGCCCAGCGCGCTGACCGTCGGCGCCGTGGACCGCGACGATGCGACGGCCCCCTTCTCCAGCCGCGGCCCCGCCGGACTCGCCCACACCCTCAAGCCCGAGATCGCGGCCCCCGGAGTCGGCATCTCGGCCGCCGCCGCGGGCGGCCGGGGCGTGTACGCCTACCAGGGCATGTCCGGCACCTCGATGGCCACCCCGCACGTCGCGGGCGCCGCCGCCGTCCTCAAGCAGCGCCACCCCGACTGGACCGGCCCGCAGATCAAGGCCGCGCTGACGGGCTCCGCGAACCCGGCCGTCCCCGGCGACGTGCGCGAGACCGGGGCCGGGCGCCTCGACGTCAAGGCCGCCCTCGGCGCCACCGTCACCAGCGCCCCCGCCGTCCAGGGCGGCACGTACCACTGGCCGCAGGACCGCAGCGACCGGACCGCCGTCTCCGTCCCGTACACCAACCACGGCACCCGGCCCGTCACCCTGCGCCTGTCCGTGGAGCGCGTCACCGGAAACGACGGCTCCGCCGTCCGCAGCCGGATCGCCCGCCTCGACCGCCCGGCGGTCACCGTCCCGGCCGGGGCCACCGTGAAGGTCCCGCTGGCCCTCGACCCCGCGGCCCGGCTCGACCGCTCCCAGTACGGGGACGTCACCGGGCGGATCCTCGCCACCGGCGCGGGCCTCAGCGTCTCGACCCCGTTCTCCCTGTACGTGCAGCCCGAGACGGTCACCCTGCGCGTCAAGCTCCTCGACCGGGCCGGGAAGCCCGCCGCCGGGCCCTCCTCGCTCGACGTGATCGGCACCGACGACGCGAGCGGCGAGCGCCGCTTCAACGAGGGCGCCGCCGACCAGGTCTACCGGATCCGCCCCGGCTCCTACTTCCTCTCCGCCTTCGTCGCCACCCCTGACGCGGGCGAGGGCGCCGAACTGGTCGACTCGCTCACGTACATGGGGCGCCCGCAGGTGGAGGTCCGCCGGGACACCACCGTCGTGCTCGACGCCCGCAGGGCCGCCCGGCTGCGGATCGCCGCCGACCGGCCCGCCGAGCACCGCTCCACCACCCTCTCCTTCGCCCGCAGCTGGGACGACACCTGGCTGCACGCCGGCACCGCCATGGGCGGCCGCACCATCCGCGGCTTCTACGCCTCCGTCGAAGGCCGGGCCCGGGAAGGGGAGTTCGAGTTCGGCAGCTACTGGCGGGCCGGGGCCCCGTTCGTCTCCGAGCTGAAGGCCGTCGGCGGACCGGTCCTGCACCCGCTGACCGCGTCCACGGCCAGCGACAACCTCGACGGCACCGGCAGCGCCCGGCTGGTCGACGCCGGGGCGGGCAGCCCCGAGGAGCTGGCCGCCGCCGGCGCCGCGGGCGCGGTGGTCCTGGTGAAGGCCGCGGACAGCTCGCTGTACGAGGTGGCGCGCGACGCCCGTGCGGCCGGCGCGAAGGCCGTGCTGGCCCACCGGGACGCGCCCGGCCGCTGGGCCGCGTTCACCGGGTACGGCGGCGGCTCCCTGCCCGCCCTGACCATCGAGGACACCGAGGCCGCGGCCCTGCTCGCGAAGCTGGCCCGCGGGCCGGTCACCCTGGCCTGGAAGGCCACCGCCGCCAGCCCGTACGTCTACAACCTCGCCCAGGTCGAGAAGGGCCCCGTCCTCACCGACCGCACCTACCGGGTGCGCGACCGGGACCTGGGCGCGGTGCACGCCTCGTACGGGTCCATGGGTGTCGCGGCCGACTACCCCGACCTGGCCGGCGCCTACCGGCCGCTCGGCCACGCCGCCTTCTTCGGCTCCCTCGAAACGGTCAGGGCCCCCTCGCGGCGCACCGAGTTCTACACCGCGGGCGACACCGCCTGGGACCACCTCGTCTCCTCCAGCTTCCCCTGGGGAGAGTTCATGACGGACCGTCAGCGCACTTACGCGAAGGGCTCGGTGCGCTCCGAGCGCTGGTACGACGGGGTCGTCGGCCCGGTCGCCCCCCGCGACAGCTCCGGCAAGCGGGTCCTCGCCGCCGAGCGGCAGGGCAACCTGATCGGCTTCGCCTCCGCGATGTGGGGCGACAGCGGCCACTACGCCCAGCCGGGCTCCTTCGGTGACATCGGCAACCTCGTCCTCAAGCGCGACGGCGAGCAGATCGGCGACAGCCCCTACCCCTCCGGCGTCTTCGAGGTCCCGGCGGCCGAGGGCCGGTACGAACTGACGCAGACGGTGCAGAAGTTCGGCGCCCCGGCCCGGGTGTGGCAGCGGTCCACCGCCGTCGAGACCACGTGGGCCTTCCGCTCCGCGCTCGACGAGTCCGCGTACTCGCAGGGCCTGCCGGTGCTGTTCCCGGGGATCAGCCTCCCCGAGGACGGCCTGAAGACCCTCGCGGCGGCCGACGGACAGGTCATCGCACTGAGCGCGAGCGGCCACGCGGGATACACCCCCGGTTCGCTCGCGTCGGCCAGGCTCTCGTACTCGTACGACGGTGAGAACTGGACCCGGGCGCGCACCTCGGCCCGGCCGGACGGCACGTGGACGGCGGTCGTGGACCACGCGGGCGCGGCCGGCCGGCAGGTGTCGCTGCGCGTGGAGCTGACCGACACCAAGGGCGCCTCCGTCACCCAGACGGTCCAGCGCGCCTACGACGTGCGCGGCTGACGGCACCCGGACCCCGGTCCGGAGGCGGCGCACCCAGACGGGTCCGCCGGGCGACCTTCCCGTGGGGGGTGGGGCTGCCCGGCGGACCACTGCTTTCCGGGTTCCGATGGCGGGCCCCCCTCCCGGCGCCCCCAGCGGTCCCGCGGGCCCGCCGCGGATTTTCCGGATGACCCGTTTTCACCCGCCTTCTGCGGCCGACAATAAGGGCATGAGTCAGCAGGCGGACGCGGACGACTGGTGGCAGCGCCTCTACGAGGACCAGCCCCCGGAACCACCCCCGGGTGCCCCCCGGCCCCTCCCCGACCCCCCGCCCCCCTCGGGGCCCGGCGGCCCGGAGGGCCGGGGGCGCCCCGGTCCCGGCGGTCCCGACCGCGGCGGGGCCGACCGCGAGGACCCCGCCTACCTTGAGGCCTACCTCGAGGACTTCGGGGACCTCGGCGACTCCGGCGGTGCAGGGGCGTCCGGCGGAGCCGGGGGAGGTGTCGGAGCGGGCCGCTCCGCAGCGCCCGACCCCCGCGGGGACGACCCGCGGACGGGTGGCCCGTCCGGGACCGGCCCGGGCAGCACCGGCCCGAAGGCAAGCGCGCCGCAGCAACCCGGCCGCGAGGAGGGGACCGACCTTTCGCGGACCGGTTACGAAGCGGTTGCCCCGGCGGACACCGGCTCAGGTGGATCGGGGCGGGGTGCGACCGGGCCCCAGGCCCCCGCCCCCGGGTGCCCGGGTCCTGCGGAAGCCCCGCGAGCGCCCGCGTCCGCGTTCCCCGGCCGGGGAACGGCCGGCGGAACCGCCGCGGAGGACGACGCAGGTCCCGGTGGTGCGAGCGGTGCTGCGGACGGTGGCGGCCCCGCCCGCGAAGCCGCGGACACCCTGGACGCCCGCTTCGAGTCGGCGGTCCGCCTCACGGCCCCGCTCACCCGCCCGACGCCCCGCACCGAGCACCTCGCGCCGACGGTCCCCACCCAGCCGTCCCCGCGCGAGGAACCGCGGCAGCCGACACCACCCGCCCCGTCCGCGGCCCCGGACTCTGCGTCGGCCCCGGATGTCGCGCCCGTTCCGGGCTCTGTGTCCGCTCCGGACTCTGCGTCGGCCCCGGACTTCGCGTCCGCTCCGGGCTCTGCCCCGGCCCCGAGTCCTGCCCCCGCTCCGAGCCCTGCTTCCGCCTCCGCCCCTGACTCCCCGGCGCGCCCGGAGCGCCCCCTCGCCCCGCCCCCGCCGCCCCCGCCGGGGCCGCCCGTGTCGCCCGTCGGGAGTGGCGGGGCGTACGGGGCCGTGGGGCCGCCCACCCTGCCCGATCTGGGGGCCGCCTTCGGGGACGCGCGGGTCCGGAAGGGGGCCGACGGGGCCGGAGCGGACCCCGTGGCCCCGCCCGTGGCTCCTCCCGCAGCCCCGCCTGTGGCCCCGCCGCCCCCGGCCGTGCCCCCTGCGCCCTCCGGGGCGGTCACGGGCTCCGCGGGCGGGGGAGCCGCCGCGTCCTCCGTCCCGCCGCCGCCCGCGGGGCCGCCGCCGGGTGTCGCCGGGGCGCGGATCCGGATTCCGGCGCAGGCCGGGCCCGGGGAAGGCGGGACCGCCTACGCGCTCGGGGACGTGACCGTGGCCCCGCCGCCGCCCGCCGGGCCGCCCGAGGTGCCGGTGCCGCCCGAGCGGGAGGACCGGTACGACGTCGGGTACCTCGGGCCGCGGCCGCCCACCTACGAGGGCGAGCCCGGACCCCTGCCGTACGCCGACGCCGCCGACCTGGAGGCGCTGGTCCCCGACACCGTGCTCGACGGGGCCCGGCACGGCGCGTACACGCTGCGGACGGTCTCCGTGCGCGGGGACTCGGCCCGCTTCCGCGGCGAGCCGCGCCGGGACTTCCTGCTCACCGCCCGCTTCGGTACCGGTGACGACGCCCTCGTCCTGATCGCCGCCGCGGGCGGCCACCGGGCCGCCGAGGGCGCGGGCGAGGCCGACGCCGAGCTGTGCCGGTGGATCGCCGGGGCCGTGGGCCGCAGCCAGGAGCGGCTGGGGGCGGACATCCGGGCGGGGCGCCGCGACGACCTGCGCTCCGGGCTCCAGCGGCTGGCCGACCGCGGGTACGGGCGGCTGCGCGCCACCGACGCCCCGCCGCCCGCCGGGCTGCGCTGCCTGCTGCTGCCGGTGGACCCGCAATGCCGTACCCGCATCGCCTTCGGCACCGGCGAGGGCGGGCTGTTCCGCCTGCGGGACGGCAGCTGGCAGGACCTGGAGGGCCCCGCCGAGCCCCCCAGCGGCTTCCGCTTCCGCGCCTCCGTGGCCCGCAGCGGGGACACGCTGCTGCTGTGTACCGGGGGACTGGCCGGGCCGATGCGCGAGGAGCCGGCCCTCCCGGCGGCGCTGGCCGCCCGCTGGGGGGCCGCGGGGGAGCCGCCGCCCGGACTCGCCGCCTTCCTCGCGGACACCACCCTGCGGATCAAGGGGTATGCGGACGACCGGACGGCCGCCGCCGTCTGGGAGACCTGAGCCGGACGCCGAACGCCGGACCCCGGTGCGGGACCCCCGTGCGGGACCCGTACCCGTACGCCGTACCCGGGTCCCGCCCCCGCGCCTCCCGACAGGCGCATCCGCGCGGCCCGTGCGTGGATGGGAGACGCGGTCCCGGCGGACTCCGGCGCGGGGACCCGTACCGGAAGGGGCCCCGCATGGGCAGGCAGAACGTGGCGGAGCAGTTCGTCGACATCCTCGTGCGCGCGGGCGTGCGCAGGCTCTACGGGGTGGTCGGGGACAGCCTGAACCCCGTCGTGGACGCGATCCGCCGCACCGGCGGCATCGAGTGGATCCAGGTGCGGCACGAGGAGGCGGCGGCCTTCGCCGCGGGCGCGGAGGCGCAGGTCACCGGTCGGCTCGCGGCCTGCGCGGGATCCTGCGGGCCGGGCAACCTGCACCTGATCAACGGGCTGTACGACGCCCACCGCTCCATGGCCCCGGTGCTGGCCCTCGCCTCCCACATCCCGTCGAGCGAGATCGGGCTCGGGTACTTCCAGGAGACCCACCCCGACCAGCTGTTCCGCGAGTGCAGCCACTACAGCGAGCTGATCTCCAGCCCCCGCCAGATGCCCCGGCTGCTCCAGACCGCCGTCCAGCACGCCATCGGCCGGAGCGGGGTCAGCGTGGTCGCCCTGCCGGGCGATATCGCGGCCCAGCCCGCCCCCGACGGGCCGGTGGACACGGCCCTCGTGACGGCGCGGCCCTCGGTGCGCCCCGGGGACGCCGAGATCGAGGAGCTGGCCCGGCTGGTCGACGGGGCGGAGCGGGTCACGCTGTTCTGCGGCAGCGGCACGGCCGGGGCGCACGCGGAGGTGATGGAGTTCGCCGCCCGGGTCAAGGCGCCGGTGGGCCACGCCCTGCGGGGCAAGGAGTGGATCCAGTACGACAACCCCTTCGACGTGGGGATGAGCGGTCTGCTCGGCTACGGGGCCGCGTACGAGGCCACTCACGAGTGCGACCTGCTGATCCTGCTCGGCACCGACTTCCCGTACCGCGCCTTCCTTCCGGACGACGTCAAGATCGTGCAGGTCGACGTCCGGCCCGAGCACCTCGGCCGCCGGTCGAAGCTCGACCTCGCGGTCTGGGGCGACGTACGGGAGACCCTGCGCGCGCTGACCCCGCGGGTCCGGGCCAAGACGGACCGCCGCTTCCTCGACCGGATGCTGAAGAAGCACGCGGACGCGCTGGAGGGGGTGGTGAAGGCCTATACGCGCAAGGTGGAGAAGCACACCCCGATCCACCCCGAGTACGTGGCCTCGGTGCTCGACGAACTCGCCGACGAGGACGCCGTTTTCACCGTGGACACGGGCATGTGCAATGTCTGGGCCGCGCGCTACATTTCACCCAACGGTAAACGCCGCATCATCGGTTCCTTCAGCCACGGTTCCATGGCCAATGCCCTTCCGCAGGCGATCGGCGCACAGTTCACGGATCGCGGGCGTCAAGTGGTGTCGATGTCGGGCGACGGCGGATTCTCCATGCTGATGGGAGATTTCCTCACCCTGGTGCAGTACGACCTGCCCGTCAAAGTGGTGCTCTTCAACAACTCCTCGCTCGGTATGGTCGAACTCGAAATGCTCGTCGCCGGATTGCCTTCGTACGGAACCACGAATCGGAATCCGGACTTCGCGGCGATCGCGCGGGCGGCCGGCGCCTACGGGGTCAGGGTCGAGAAGCCGAAGCAGCTCGCGGGTGCGCTGAAGGACGCCTTCCGGCACAAAGGCCCAGCTCTCGTGGATGTGGTGACCGACCCCAACGCCCTTTCCATCCCGCCGAAGATCAGGGCGGAGATGGTCACGGGCTTCGCCCTGTCGGCCAGCAAGATCGTGCTCGACGGGGGTGTCGGAAGGATGCTGCAGCTCGCCCGCTCGAACCTGCGGAATGTGCCCCGGCCATAATCCCGGCGCAGCTCGCCCGTAAACCCCCTTGCGGCAACGGGAACCCGGGACCTGCCCGAGCCGTTCCGGGCAGGAGTGCCGCCGTCCCGGCGGGGCATGCATCCCGTAGACCTGTTCGAGGAAGGGGATGGAGTCGCCGTGCGGGTGGGGGCGAAAACCGGGAATCAGCCGAGGGGACGGCCGGCGCTGCGCGAGCCGTCCGAGGACCAGGGAACGGGAGCGCGGGCGGCCGAGGCCGCCCGGGGGGCGGGAGCGGCGGGCTCCCCGGGACCCCCGGGGCAGCGGGGTCCCTCAGGGCGGCAGCCGCCGCCGGGCCGCCAGGGCCCACCGGGGCCCCCGGGCCCCGGGGAGTCCGCCGGCTCCGGGGAGCCGCCCGGAGCCCCTGCGGCCCCGGCGCCGCCGCGGCCCGCCGGTGCCGCGGCGCCCGCGGAGCCCGCCGCCCCGCCGGGTGCGGCCGAGCGGTACGGGCCGCAGGAGCCGTACGGGACGCACCGCCCGAAGGCCCGCAAGGGGCCGCCGGGCCACGGCGGCCGGGAGGCTCCGGCCGCCGGGATGAGCAGGTCCCTGCGGAGGGCCGACCTGCGGGCCGTGGGCGAGGTCCGCCGGGCCCTGCGGGAGCTCCTGCGGCACTGGGGGCGGCCCGACTCCGCCGAGGTGGCGGAGCTGCTCACGACCGAACTGGTCACCAACGCCCTGGTCCACACCGACCAGGGGGCCGAGATCACCGCCAGCCTCGCCGCCTCCCGACTCCGGGTGGAGGTCAGGGACTTCGCCGCCAGGCAGCCCCGACCGTGCGTACCGGCCGCCGACGACGGTACGCACGGCAGGGGCCTCTTCCTGGTGGAGTCGCTCTCCGACGACTGGGGGGTCAGCGCGCACCGGTGCGGCAAGTCCGTCTGGTTCGAACTGGACGGGGGGCCGGCCTGAGCGCTCCGCGCCCCGGCCGGCCCCCCGTCCGTCCGCCCGTCTCCCGGCCGCACCCCGGCCGGGCGGGCGCAGTCATCCGAACTGCTGCTCCAGGTCCTTCAGTTTGCGCTCCAGGGTGTCGAGCCGGGGGATGGTCTGGGTGTCGTCCTCGGCCGTGAGGTCCACGGTCCTCGTCTCGGGCTCGCCGCTGCGCGAACCACCGCTATGAGGACCGCTGTTCACGGCCTGGAGGGAGGGCCTGGGGCGTACCGGCAGCTGTCCCGGCTCGGTTATGGCGGGCTCCGCGCCGACCGGCGCGGAGCCCGCTCCCGAGGTCAGTCCGGGCAGGTCGAGCTGGCGCCCGCGCTGCCGTCCGAAGGCCCGGTTCTGGCGTCCCAGCGCCCGCATGTGGGCGCGCTCCCGGCGCTGCTGCTCGCGGCGCCGCAGCCGGTCCTGCTCCTTCTCCCGCTTGTCCTCGCGGACCTCCTCGACGGCCTCGTCCAGGGTGCGCACGCCCTCCAGGAGCATCAGCGACCAGGCGCCGAAGGTCTCGCGGGGGGCGCGCAGCCAGCGGACCACGCGGATCTGCGGCAACGGCCGCGGCACCAGCCCCTGTTCGCGCAGGGCGGCCCGGCGGGTCTGCTTGAGCGCCCGGTCGAAGAGCACGGCCGCCGAGAGGCTCATGCCGGCGAAGAACTGCGGGGCGCCGTCGTGGCCGAGCCCGCGGGGTGCGTGCACCCAGTTGAACCAGGCGGCCGCGCCGGCGAACAGCCAGACCAGCAGCCGGGACCCCAGGGCCGCGTCCCCGTGGCTGGCCTCGCGGACGGCGAGCACCGAACAGAACATGGCGGCGCCGTCGAGCCCGAAGGGGACGAGGTACTCCCAGCCCCCGGAGAGGTTGAGGTTCTGCCGGCCGAAGCCGACGAGCCCGTGGAAGGAGAGGGCGGCGGCGACCGCCGCGCAGCAGAAGAGCAGGACGTACGAGGCGGTGCCGTACACGGCCTCCTTGCGGCGGCGGCGCTCCTCGCTGCGCTCCCAGCTGTCCTCGGCCACCGCCTTGTCGCCGTCGCGCCGGCCCCGGGCCATGACCGCCACCGCCGCAAGCACGCCCAGGATGAGCACGGCGCCCGGAAGCAGCCAGTCCAGCGATATGTCGGTCAGTCTCATCCGGTGTCCCTTGACTCGCGTACGGCGGCTTTCCGGGCGCCATAGTGGCCGACCCGGTCCGTCCCGCATGCGGGTTTCGGGGCAAGTGGACGCCTTCGGGGGGTGCGGCCCTCCGGATAGGGTGATTCGAGTCGAACTCACCCTCGAATCAACGGAATCGAGTTCGAATCCCGTCATCCGAACGGACCCGCGTGACCCCCGTGCGGGCTAGCCCGCCGCGGCCGCGGACAGGCGTGCGACCCGGTCGGCGTCGCAGGTGCGGGGGCAGGTGATGCAGGTGTCCTCCGGGCGGATCGTGTAGAAGAAGCAGCAGCTGGCCCGGTTGCGGGTCGGCAGCTGCTCGCCCTCCGGCCCGGTCAGCATCCGGAAGCCCGCCCCGCCCGTGTAAGGGGCCGTGGTCCCGGGCAGCAGCTGATCCAGCTCGGCCATGGCGCGCGGCTCCTCGCCGAGCAGGTGGCCGATGTACCAGAGGCTCTCCGCCACCTCGTCCGTGACCATGCCCCACAGGGCCCGCCGGCCGCGCCGCATCCGCGGGCCGAAACCTTCCAGCACGGGGGAGAGGTGCTCGGCCACCGCAGCCCGCACCTCCGCCCGCAGCGCCTCCTCGTCGGCCACGACCCGGGCCCCGGGGAGCGCCGCCGCCGGATCGCCCGGCAGGCACGCGAACGAGTCCACCCGTACGGCCATCCGGCCCAGCGTCCGGTGGAAGGCCACCGACTCCACCGGCAGCCGCGGCACCCGGCGCTCCAGGAACCAGGGCACCGTGAACAGCAGGCAGGCCGGCCAGGCGTACCGGTGGAGCCCGAAGCTCGCGATCACGTCCGGCCGCGCCTGGTGGGCGTAGTCGCGCAGCACCTGGGCGTTGTCCCAGGCGAGGAAGGCGTCCAGCGCACCGCCGCCGGACGCCAGCTCCGCCGCGCCGACCCAGCCCGCACGGCGAGGGGCCCGGTCGGAGGCGGAGAGCTCCTGGATCCGCAGTCCCGAGAACACCTCGGCCATGCGTGCGTACGCGTCCGCCACCGGAGAGCCGGCCGGGGCGGAGGGAACGGGGAGCAAAACCGGGACGGTCATGGAGGGACCACCGAATCGCAGATCGTTAACAGGTTAGCCTTACCTTACCTGATCTCAGGCATACCCTGTCCACGCTGCCCCGTATCCTCGGAGAGTGCACAGCGAAGCATCCGTTCCGGTCCAGAAGGTGGTGCGCCACTCCGTCCGCGGCCAGATCCTCGGTGCCCTGCGCTCGGCCCTCGTGGACGGGGAGCTCGTACCGGGCGAGATCTACTCCGGACCGGCCCTGGGGGAGCGCTTCGGGGTCTCGGCGACACCCGTGCGCGAGGCGATGCAGCAGCTGGCCCTCGAAGGCGCCGTCGAATGCCTCCCCAACCGGGGCTTCCGGGTCGTGGAGCGCACGGCGCGCGAGCTGGCCGAGCTGGCGGAGGTACGGGCCCTGCTGGAGGTCCCGGTGATGCTGGGGCTGGCCCGCACGGTCCCCCGGTCCGGCTGGGCGCAGCTGCGGCCCGCCGCCGCGGCGACCGCCGCGGCCGCCGCCGCGGGCGACCTGCCCGGCTACGCGGACGCGGACCGGGCCTTCCACCGGGCCGTACTGGCCCTGGCGGGCAACGAGCAGCTGCTGCTGGTCGCCGACGACCTGCACCGGCGGTCCCAGTGGCCCGTACCCGGCGCCCCGCGGATCCGCCGCGCCGACCTGGTGGCCGACGCGGCGGAGCACTCGGCCCTGCTGGAGGCCCTGATGGCCCAGGACCTCCCCGTCGTGGAGTCGCTCGTACGGGAGCACTTCACCGGCGCCCCGCGCTGACGGGGGGCCCGGCCCCCCGCACCCTCCCGCACGGCGGGCCCGCCCCGCACGGCGGCCCCCTCCCGTACGGGCTGTCCCGGCCCTAACCGGGGCGGACGCCCCACGCGCCGCACCCCCTCACCACAGCGCCCGGTAGATCCGCGCCCAGGGGCGCGGCCGCTCGGCCTCGCGGACCCCGGCCTCGGAGTACCGGCCGGTCAGCAGGGACCAGTCGCGGGTGGCCCGCATCCAGTCCTCCATGCAGCGGACCAGGTTCCACAGGGCCTGCTCCTCCCGCTCCGAGAGCCGGTGGGCCCGGCACAGGGCCGGGACCGAGGCGGCGTGCTCCTTGAAGCGCGCCACGCGGTCGGCCACCATCCGCACCGCCTCGGCGGCCGCCTCCCCGGCCGAGCAGCCCGTCTCGGCCTGGAGCACCGGGACGATGTTGTGGAACTCGCCCGAGGCCAGCTCCTTGCCCAGCGAGGCGAGGTCGTTGGTCAGGGCCACCACCTCGCTGCTGAGGTCCGCCATCCCCGTCACCGCGGCGGCCTGGCGGACCGCCGCGGGGACCTCCGCCCCGGTGAGCCGCTCGACCAGGTCGAAGCAGGAGTCCGTACCGATCGTGTCCCGGCGGACGGCCAGGTAGCGGGCCCGCGAGGGCGGACCGGGCGCATCCCGGTCCGCGGCCTCGCCCGCGTACCCGCCGACGAATCTGGTCCAGCTCTCGCGGTGCCGGCTCCGCCAGTCGGGGGACATGCCCTCGACGGAGCGCCCCCACAGCTCGCGGAAGGCGTCCCGGAGCGGATCGCGCGGACCCGCCGGGCGCACCTGCCCCTCCATGACCCCGACCGTGGCCGCGACCACCTCGGCCACCCGGGCCGGGTCCCGGCCCAGCGGGCTGTCGAACTGGTCGTCGAAGACGAAGTACCAGCCCATCCAGTCGAGCATCAGGTCCAGCCCGGCGCCCGAGGCGAACGGGTAGGCGCGGGCGGCCAGCTGGTCCAGCCGCAGCACGTCGTACGCCCGCAGGTCGCGCGCGGAGAGCAGGTCCTGCTGGCGCATCCAGCGCAGGTGCCGGCGGCGGGCCCGCTCGGCGTCGGGGCTGACCCGCTCGGGGAACGGCAGCTCCAGCAGGTGCAGGTGGCTCCGGGTGTCCACTGGGTCCCGGCGTATCGTGCTCACCGCGCACGCAGCCGTATGCCGAGCCGCCGGGGGCGCAGGATGGTCGCCAGCCGCGCGGGCCGCAGGTCCGCCCCCGGGGCGACTTCCAGGTGCCACCGGGAGGTCAGGCTGGCGAGCGCCATGGAGGTCTCGCCGAGTGCGAAAGTATCGCCGATGCATTTGCGCGCCCCGCCTCCGAAGGTCGAGAAGGCGCCCCGCGGCAGGCGCGCCGCCCGCTCGGGGAGCCAGCGGTCCGGATCGAACGCGTCCGGCCGCTCGTACAGGTCCGCCCGCCGCTGGACGACGTACGGGCTGAAGACCACGGTGCTGCCGGCGGGGATGTGGCGGCCCGCGAGCCGGGTGTCGGTTCCCGTGCTCACGCGGGTCAGGAGCCAGCCCGCCGGGTAGAGCCGCATGGTCTCCTGGAGGACCCTGCGGGTGTACTCCAGCGCCGGGACGTCCGACCACCGGGGCTGCCGGCCGCCGAGGACGGCGTCGGCCTCCTCCTGGACCCGGCGCAGGGCCTCGGGGTGCTGGGCCAGCAGGCAGCAGGCCCAGGTGAGGGTGGCGGCCGAGGTCTCCGAACTGGCGGTGAGGAGGTTGGTCATCTGGTCGTGCAGCTCGGTGGGGGTGGGCTCGCGGCCCATGCGCCCGCCCGAGGCCAGCACGATGGAGAGGACGTCCCCGTGGTCCTCGCCGGAGGTGCGGTACTGGGCGACCAGCTCGTCGATCACGGCGTGCAGGTCCGCGAGGGCCTCGGCGTACCGGGTCCGGCCGCGGGTGGGGATCTTCTGCAGCGGGCCCGGCACCAGCATGCGGGCGAAGATGTTGCCGAGCATCACGTCGAGGGAGCGCTCGATGCGGGCGGCCGTCGCGTCGGCGATGTCGGTGGAGAAGAGGGCGCGCACCGCCGTGCCCAGCGTGAACCGGTACCAGGTGCTGAAGGCGTCGAACACGGCCCCGTCCGACCAGTCCGCCTGGAGGGCGTCGAGGCGGTTCTCCACCGCGGTGCCGTACTGCTCCAGCCGCTCGGGGCGGAAGGCGGGCTGGAGGAGGCGGCGCTGGGTGCGGTGGTCGGAGTGCGGGCAGCTGCCGAGGCCGTTGCCCAGGAAGTCGCGGGCCTTCTCGTAGAGCAGACCGCCCTTGTCGAAGGTGCGGTCGTCCGCCAGGACCTGGTGCAGCAGGTCCTGGTGGCAGGGGACGTAGGCGGGGTGCGGGCCGAGGCGTATCTCCACCAGGTCCCCGTACTTGGGCAGTTCCGCGAGGAACTGGAGGGGACGGTGCAGCAGTTGCCGCCCGTGCCCGACAAGGGGGAGCGCGCCGGGGGCGCTCCCCGCTGTGAACTGCGTCTTCGCTGACATGCCTGGCAGGGTGCCCATCCGGACCGGAGCCACAAACACTGATCTTGCGGCGCATCGGTGCCCGGCCGGGGTGCACGGTGCACCGGAGCGCCCCCGCGATCGCGGAGGCGCTCCCCTGACCGGCGGGTTCGGGGCCCGCGGCCCCCTCCCGTCAGGCCGTTCTGGGCGACAGGCTGACGGCCAGCCAGGTGGGTACGCCGCCCAACAGGTGGACGAGGCGCCGGGCTTCGGCCCGCAGCCGGCCGGCCTCCGGCTCCTCCTCGGTCTCCGCGAGCGCGGCGAGCGCCGGCGCGGTGCCGATCAGGTAGCCGAGCTCCTCGCGCAGTGCCAGGGACTGCGCGAAGCCGTTGCGTGCCTCCTTCAACTCCCCGTCCCGCAGGGCGAGTCCGGCCAGGTGCCGCCAGGTGAAGGAGAGCAGGAGCGCGTCCCCGTGGGCCGCCGCGGCGGTGTGTGAGCGCCGGTACGCCGCCCTGGCCGCCTGGGCCGAGCCCGCGATGTTCTCGGCGACCAGGCCGCGGCGGAAGTCGAGCAGCGCCCGCCGGGGCGAGGCCGGGGAGATCAGGGCCGCGGCCCGGCCCAGGGCCGAGCGGGCCTCGTCGGAGCGGTCCCGGACGCCGAGCAGGGTGGCCGCGTAGGCCAGGTAGCCCCGCTCGCAGGCGGCCTCGCCGCGCTCGTCGTCGGTGCCCGCCGCGGCCTCGGCGGCCCGCAGGGCCTCCTCCGCCTCCGTCCAGCCCGCCTCCGTGTACAGGCAGCGCTCGATCAGCAGGGCCGCCCGCTGGAGGGCGGCCCAGGGTGCTCCCGCGTGCGGCTCCAGCAGTGCCGCGGCGTCCGTCCAGCAGCCGCGCGACCGCAGCCGCCATATCGCCCGCTGGAGGGGGTCGTCGCCCCCGGCCGCCCCGGCACCCGACATGGCGGTGTCCGCCACATTGCCCTCCCCAAAGCGCGTCGTTGAGCCTTGGGGCGAATCCCAGCACACGCCGATGTGATCGGCCAAGGGGTCAGGTGAACCTTTTCACAAAGTCGTGCACCGACAATGTGATCATCAGTCAGTCCGGTGCCGGGAGCCGTTCCCGCCGTTGATCAGCTCATCCGCAGGGCGAGGAAGAAGTCGAGCTTGTCCTCCAGCCGGGAGAGGTCGCGGGCCGTCAACTGCTCGATCCGGCCGACGCGGTAGCGCAGCGTGTTGACGTGCAGGTGCAGCCGGGTCGCGCAGCGCGTCCAGGAGCCGTCGCAGTCGAGGAAGGCCTCCAGGGTCGGGATGAGCTCGGCCCGGTGGCGCCGGTCGTAGTCCCGCAGCGGGTCCAGCAGGCGGGCCGTGAAGGCCTTGCGGACGTCGTCCGGGACGAACGGCAGCAGCAGCACGTGCGACGCCAGCTCGTGGTGGCCCGCGGCGCAGACCCGGCCCGGCCGCGCGGCCGCGACCCGGCGGGCGTGCCGCGCCTCCTCCAGCGCCCCGCGCAGGCCCTCCGCCGAGTGCACCGCGGCGCTCACGCCCAGGGTCAGGCGCCCGTCGTCCCCCAGTCCGGCGGCCAGGGGCTCCCGTACGGACGCCAGCAGCGCGTCCGCGTGCAGGGCGGCGTCCGGCCCGCCCTCGCCCGCCAGGGCGGGCAGCGGGACCAGGGCGATGGCCTCGTCGCCCGCGTGCGCCACCGCGATCCGGTCCGAGGGCTCGGGGCCCGAGGCGGCGGGGTCGACGAGGATCTCCTCCAGCAGGGACTGGGCCACCGGGCCGCCCGGGACCTCCCCGCCGTCCCAGTCCACCCGGGCCACGACCACCTGCCAGTGCGGGGCCGCGCCCAGTCCCGGCAGCAGGACCGGGGCCGCCACGCGCAGGCGGGCGGCGATCTCGGCGGGCGGGGCGCCCGTCTGGACCAGCTCCAGGACCTCCTGGGCGAGCCGGCGGCGGACCGTGCGCGCCGCGTCCCGGCGGTCGCGCTCCACGGCGATCAGCTGGGTGACGCCCTGGAGCAGGTCCAGGCGCTCGGCGGGCCAGTCGCCCGCGTCGGCCTCCACGGCCAGCAGCCAGTCGGACAGGACGGTCTCGCGCACGTCGCGTGCCGCGGGCCCGGCGGCCCGGACCGCTCCCTTGATCGGGAAGAGCGAGTAGGTAATACCCTGGATGGAGATCCGGTGCGGGCCCCGGCGACCGGTCCGGGTCGCCGCGAGGTGCTCGCCCGCCAGCGTCGCGCAGACGCCCGGCGGCAGCGGCTCTCCGGCCCCGGCGATCTGCCGGCCCGTGGGGGAGAGCACCCACGCGCGCAGATCGAGGTCGGTCGTGAGCAGATCGAGGACCACGTCGGGGCCGCCGCCCGCGGGACCCGAGGTCATCAGCCGGCGGTGGCGGTCCACGACGGCCGCGAGGTCCCCGGCGCGCTCGCCGGACACCTGCCGGACCACGTACTCCGTGATCGTCGCGAAGGCGACGTTCTCGTTCACCGCGAACAGCGGCAGCCGGTTGCGCCGACAGGCTGAAACCAGATCGTCCGGGATATCGCCCAGCTCCGCCTCGCCGGCGGCGAGACCGGCGACGCCCGCGCTCGCAAGGATTCGTACGAACGGCTCGGAGTCGGCTGAATTCTTTCGCCAGGCGAGCCCGGTAAGCACCAATTCGCCGCCCGAGAGGTACCGGCTGGGATCCCGCAGGTCGGTGGTCATGACCCCGCGGACGGTGCGGTCGAGCTCGTCCTCGCCGCCCAGCAGCCGCAGGCCCAGCGCCTCGGTTTCCAGCAGTGCGCGCAGCCTCATGGGTCGCCGCCGATCTGTCTCGATGTTGCCGTTGAGATGGGGAGAGGCAGCTCTGCCTCGCCTTTTATACGAATCTACAAGACGAAGGAGGGAGCCAGCCAACTCCTTCATGGTTTCGGTGACTGCACCCGGGGACGCGCGGCTTGTGTACTGACTCCACACCGCGTTAACAGCACGTGAACGACCAGTCGAGGGGCTTCGGTCCTCCTGGCTTGAAGTGAACGACCCGATTAAGTAGAAGAGAGCCACACATGGACTTCCTTCGCCCCGCCAGCTGGGAGGAGGCGCTCGCCGCCAAGGCAGAGCACCCCACAGCTGTGCCGATTGCGGGTGGCACCGATGTGATGGTCGAGATCAACTTCGACCACCGCCGTCCGGAGTACCTCCTGGACCTCAACCGCATCGGGCTGCTGCGGGAGTGGGAGGTCGGCGAGGAGAACGTCCGCCTGGGCGCCTCCGTCCCGTACACCCAGATCATCGAGAACCTCCGCGAGGAGCTGCCCGGTCTCGCGCTCGCCTCGCACACGGTCGCGTCCCCGCAGATCCGCAACCGCGGCGGCGTCGGCGGCAACCTCGGCTGCGCCTCGCCCGCCGGTGACGCGCACCCCGCCCTGCTCGCCGCGGGTGCCGAGGTCGAGGTGGAGTCGGTGCGCGGCACCCGCTTCATCCCGATCGACGAGTTCTACACGGGTGTGAAGCGCAACGCGCTCGCCCCCGACGAGCTCATCAAGACCGTCCACGTCAAGAAGGCGGACGGCCCCCAGCAGTACTCCAAGGTCGGCACCCGCAACGCGATGGTCATCGCGGTCTGCGCCTTCGGCCTGGCGCTGCACCCCGAGACCCGCACGGTCCGCACCGGCATCGGTTCGGCCGCCCCGACCCCCATCCGGGCGAAGGCCGCGGAGGAGTTCCTGAACGCCGCGCTCGAAGAGGGCGGCTTCTGGGAGTCCGGCAAGATCATCACCCCCTCGATCGCCAAGCAGTTCGGAGACCTGGCCTCCGGCGCCTGCAACCCGATCGACGACGTCCGCGGCACGGCGAAGTACCGCCGCCACGCGGTCGGCATCATGGCCCGCCGCCAGCTCGTCTGGACCTGGGAGCAGTACCGCGGCACCAACGGCCGCTCGCTGGAAGGAGCTGCGTAACCATGCGCGTCAATTTCACGGTCAACGGCCGTCCCCAGGAAGCCGACGACGTCTGGGAGGGCGAGTCGCTCCTGTACGTCCTGCGCGAGCGCCTCGGGCTGCCGGGTTCGAAGAACGCCTGTGAGCAGGGCGAGTGCGGTTCCTGCACCGTCCGCCTCGACGGCGTGCCCGTATGTTCCTGCCTCGTGGCCGCCGGCCAGGTCGAGGGCCGCGACGTCGTGACCGTCGAGGGCCTGGCCGACTTCGCCAAGCAGCGCGAGGCCCACGGCCACGGCGGTGCCTGCGGCACCGGCGGCGGCTGCGGCAGCAAGGGCGTCAGCACCGACGAGGCCCGCCAGTGGGCGGCCAAGCCGGGCGACTCCCAGACCGGCGAGGGCGTGGAGCTCTCCCCGATCCAGCAGGCGTTCATCGACGCCGGCGCCGTCCAGTGCGGTTTCTGCACCCCGGGTCTGCTGGTGCAGGCGGACGCGCTGCTGGAGAGCAACGCGTCCCCGTCCGACCAGGACATCCGTGAGGCCCTCTCCGGCAACCTCTGCCGCTGCACGGGCTACGAGAAGATCCTCGACGCGGTCCGCCTGGCGGCCGCCCGTCAGGGAGAGGCGGTCTGACCATGACCAATATCCGCACCACTCCCTCCGGTACGCCGACCAACGTCTCCCAGAAGCACAGCCAGGGCGGCATCGGCGAGTCGACGCTCCGCCCGGACGGCACGCTGAAGGTCACCGGCGAGTTCGCGTACTCGTCGGACATGTGGCACGAGGACATGCTGTGGGGCCAGACCCTGCGGTCCACCGTGGCGCACGCCGAGATCGCCGGCATCGACATCTCCGAGGCGCTGGCCATGCCGGGCGTCTACTCGGTCCTGACGTACGACGACCTGCCCACCGAGGTGAAGAACTACGGCCTGGAGATCCAGGACACCCCGGTGCTGGCCAACGGCCGGGTCCGCCACCACGGCGAGCCGGTGGCCCTCGTGGCCGCCGACCACCCGGAGACCGCCCGCCGCGCGGCCGCCAAGATCAAGATCGACTACCGCGAGCTGCCGGTCGTCACGGACGAGGCCTCCGCCCTCGCCCCCGACGCGCCGCTGCTGCACGAGGGCCGCGACGACCACCACGCCGGCCACGTGCCGCACCCGAACATCGTGCACCGCCAGCCGATCATCCGCGGCAACGTGGAGGAGGCGCGCAAGCGCGCCGACGTGATCGTCGAGGGCGAGTACACCTTCGGCATGCAGGACCAGGCCTTCCTCGGCCCGGAGTCCGGCCTCGCCGTGCCGTGCGAGGACGGCGGCGTCGACCTCTACGTCGCCACCCAGTGGCTGCACTCGGACCTCAAGCAGATCGCCCCCGTCCTCGGCCTGCCCGAGGAGAAGGTCCGCATGACGCTCTCCGGCGTCGGCGGTGCCTTCGGCGGCCGCGAGGACATCTCGATGCAGATCCACGCCTGCCTGCTGGCCCTCGCGACCAACAAGCCGGTCAAGATCGTCTACAACCGCTTCGAGTCCTTCTTCGGGCACGTGCACCGCCACCCGGCGAAGCTCTACTACGAGCACGGCGCCACCAAGGACGGCAAGCTCACGCACATGAAGTGCAAGATCGTCCTGGACGGCGGCGCGTACGCGTCGGCCTCCCCGGCGGTCGTCGGCAACGCCTCCTCCCTCTCCGTCGGCCCGTACGTCGTCGAGGACGTCGACATCGAGGCCGTGGCGCTCTACACGAACAACCCGCCCTGCGGCGCGATGCGCGGCTTCGGCGCCGTCCAGGCCTGCTTCGCGTACGAGGCCCAGATGGACAAGCTCGCCGAGAAGCTGGGCATGGACCCGGTGGAGTTCCGGCAGCTCAACGCCATGGAGATGGGCACGCTCATGCCCACCGGCCAGGTCGTCGACTCGCCCGCCCCGGTGGCCGAGCTGCTGCGCCGGGTCAAGGCGCGCCCGCTGCCGCCCGAGCGCCAGTGGGAGACCGCCGGCGAGAACGCGGACGTCCGCGCCCTGCCCGGCGGCCTGTCGAACACCACCCACGGCGAGGGCGTCGTCCGCGGCGTCGGCTACGCGGTCGGCATCAAGAACGTCGGCTTCTCCGAGGGCTTCGACGACTACTCCACCGCCCGGGTGCGCCTGGAGGTCGTCAACGGCGAGGCCGTCGCGATGGTCCACACGGCCATGGCGGAGGTCGGCCAGGGCGGTGTCACCGTGCACGCGCAGATCGCCCGTACGGAGCTGGGCGTCACCAACGTGACCATCCACCCCGCCGACACGCAGGTCGGGTCCGCCGGCTCCACGTCCGCCTCCCGGCAGACGTACATGACCGGCGGCGCCGTCAAGAACACCTGCGAGGCCGTGCGCGAGAAGGTCCTGGAGATCGGCCGCCGCAAGAACGGCTCCTACCACCCGGCGTGGGCCACCGCCGAGCTCCTCCTGGAGGGCGGCAAGGTCGTCACCGACGGCGGCGAGGTCCTCGCTGAGATCGCGGAGCTGCTCGAGGGCGAGGACGCGATCGACCTGGAGCTGGAGTTCCGGCACCGGCCGACCGTCGCCTTCGACCTGGTCACCGGCCAGGGCGACGGCCACGTCCAGTACACCTTCGCCGCGCACCGCGCGGTGGTCGAGGTGGACACCGAGCTCGGCCTCGTCAAGGTCGTCGAGCTGGCCTGCGCCCAGGACGTCGGCAAGGCCCTCAACCCGCTCTCCGTCGTCGGCCAGATCCAGGGCGGTACGACCCAGGGCCTGGGCGTCGCGGTGATGGAGGAGATCATCGTGGACCCGAAGACCGCGAAGGTGCGCAACCCCTCCTTCACGGACTACCTGATCCCGACGATCCTCGACACCCCGAGCATCCCGGTCGACTACCTGGAGCTCGCCGACCCGAACGCGCCGTACGGCCTGCGCGGTCTCGGCGAGGCCCCCACCCTGTCGTCCACCCCGGCCGTCCTCGCGGCGATCCGGGCGGCGACCGGCCTGGAGCTCAACAAGACGCCGATCCGTCCCGAGGCCCTCACCGGCACCCTCTAGGACGGCGTCCTCCGGGGGCCGCGAGGCCCCCGGACCCCGGCTCTCCGGGCGGTGCGGAGGGAACGTCACACTTCGCCGCCGCACCGCCCGGAGCACGAAGTACCGCACCGCTCGCGGTCCGCTTCACCGCTCCACCCCCGGCAGTACCCGCACCACCGGCAGAACCAGCAGTACCGCAGTTCGAAAGATCAGCTTCGTCTCGGGCCGTCACCCCGGGTCGTGCAGCCAACGTTTCATCCCAAATCCCGCGCGCTTTTCCCATCCCCCTTGCGGGTGCCCCTTTGAACCTTGGGAGTTAGGCACCATGACCCAGTCGTCAGTGGAGGCCAAGACCACCGCGGAAGATGCGGGCCCCGGCCCGCAGCAGCCCGCCGGCACGTCCTGGCTCGACCGGTACTTTCACATCACCCACAGAGGATCCAACGTCGGCAACGAGGTTCGTGGCGGTATCACGACCTTCATGGCGATGGCCTACATCCTCCTGCTCAACCCCCTGATCCTGGGTGGTCAGGACGTCAACGGCGACACCATGAGCCAGAAGGCGGTGATCACCGCCACCGCGTTCGCCGCGGCCGTGACCACCCTGCTCATGGGCTTCGTCGGCAAGGTACCGCTCGCGCTCGCCGCCGGACTCTCCGTCTCCGGTGTACTCGCCTCGCAGGTCGCGCCCGAGATGTCCTGGCCGCAGGCCATGGGCATGTGCGTGATGTACGGCGTAGTGATCTGTCTCCTGGTCGTCACCGGCCTCCGCGAGATGATCATGAATGCGATCCCCCTCGCACTCAAGCACGCGATCACCATGGGCATCGGCATGTTCGTCGCCCTGATCGGCCTCGTGAAGGCCGGCTTCGTCCACGAGAACCCCGCCCCCGGCGGCGGCCCCGTGGTCCTCGGCCCCACCGGTGAGCTGGCCGGCTGGCCCGTCCTCCTCTTCAGCGTGACCCTGATAGCGATCTTCATGCTGCAGGCCCGCAAGACCCCCGGCGCCATCCTGATCGGCATCGTGGCCGGCACCGTCCTCGCGGCCGTCCTGAACGCCGTCGTGGACATCCCCGCCAAGGCCTGGGCCAGCGGCCCGCCGGAGCTCTCCGGCTCCGCCGTCTCGATGCCGGACTTCTCGCTCTTCGGCGACGTCTCCTTCGGCGGCTGGGGCGAGGTCGGCGCCATGACGATCGGCATGATCGTCTTCACCCTGGTGCTCGCCGGCTTCTTCGACGCGATGGCCACCATCATCGGCGTCGGCACCGAGGCCAAGCTCGCCGACGACAAGGGCCGGATGCCCGGCCTGTCGAAGGCGCTGTTCATCGACGGTGCCGGCGGTGCCATCGGCGGCGTGACCGGCGGCTCCGGCCAGACGGTCTTCGTCGAGTCCGCCACCGGCGTCGGCGAGGGTGCCCGTACGGGCCTCGCCTCCGTGGTCACCGGCCTCTTCTTCGCCGCCTGCATCTTCTTCACCCCGATCACCCAGATCGTCCCCGGTGAGGTCGCCGCCGCCGCCCTGGTCGTCATCGGCGCCATGATGATGCAGAACGCCCGCCACGTGGACTGGGCCGACATGGCCACCGCCGTCCCGGTCTTCCTGACCGTGGTGATCATGCCCTTCACCTACTCGATCACCGCGGGCGTCGCCGCCGGCGTCATCGCCCACGTCGCCATCAAGCTGGCCCAGGGCAAGGCCCGCGAGATCGGCGCCTTCATGTGGGGCCTGACCGCGATCTTCGTGGTGTTCTTCGCCCTGCACCCGATCGAGGGCTGGCTCGGCATCGGCTGATCCACCGCGCCGTCCGGGCCCGTCCGGCCCGGACGGCGCCCCCTTTCCACCGCCCCCGCATCCGATACTGGAAACGACCGCCGAGGAGGCCGACATGCTGGACATCGCCGAAGAGCTGAACCGGTGGGTCGGCCAGGGACGCGACTTCGCCGTCGCCACCGTCGTCGCGGTGGGCGGCAGCGCACCCCGGCAGCCCGGAGCCGCCCTCGCGGTGGACTCCGAGGGCACCGCCATCGGATCGGTCTCCGGCGGATGCGTGGAAGGCGCCGTCTACGAGCTGTGCCGCCAGGCCCTCGACGACGGCGAATCCGTCCTCGAACGCTTCGGCTACAGCGACGACGACGCCTTCGCCGTCGGCCTGACCTGCGGCGGCATCATCGACATCCTCGTCACCCCGGTCCGCGCCGACAGCCCCCAGCGGGCCGTGTTCGCCGCCGCCGCGGCCGCCGCCGCCCAGGGCGAGCCCGCCGCCGTGGCCCGGATCGCCGCCGGCCCCGCCGAGCTCCGGGGCCGCGCCGTCCTCGTGCACCCCGACGGCTCGTACGAAGGCGGCCTCGGCGGCCACCCCGGACTCGACCGCACCGTCGTCGACGGGGCCCGCGCCATGCTCGACGCCGGGCGCACCGGGGTCCTGGAGGTCGGCGCCGAGGGCGGGCTCTGCGGAGAGCCCCTCCGGATCCTCGTCGAGTCCAGCGTCCCGGCCCCCCGCATGATCGTCTTCGGGGCCATCGACTTCGCCTCCGCGCTCGTACGCATCGGCAAGTTCCTCGGCTACCACGTCACCCTCTGCGACGCCCGGCCCGTCTTCGCCACCCCGCAGCGCTTCCCCGAGGCCGACGAGGTCGTCGTCGAATGGCCCCACCGCTACCTCGCGCAGACCCCGGTGGACGCCCGCACCGTGCTGTGCGTGCTCACCCACGACGCCAAGTTCGACGTCCCCCTCCTCGAACTGGCCCTCAGACTGCCCGTCGCCTACGTCGGCGCCATGGGCTCCCGCCGCACCCACGAGGACCGCAACGAGCGGCTGCGCGCCGTCGGCGTCACCGAGCTCGAACTCGCCCGGCTGCGCTCCCCGATCGGCCTGGACCTCGGCGCCCGCTCCCCGGAGGAGACCGCCCTGTCCATAGCCGCCGAGATCGTCGCCAACCGCCGCGGCGGCTCCGGCGCCGCCCTCACCGGCGCGCACACCCCGATCCACAAGGACAGCTCCGCCACCTCCGTCACCCGCATCGGCGTCGTCGCCTGAGGGCGGCCGCCGCCGACCGCCCCCGGACCGGCGCACCGGAGCAAGCCGTCACACCAGGGCGCAACCCGCACGGGTTGCGCCCTTGAGCCGCCCGGGTAACGGGGCTTGACCGGCCCGCGGCCCCTGCACCACCGTCGGCTGCCGTGCACCACCGACACCTCGTGCGGGCCCTGCTGCCCGCCGCCGCCCTCGCCGCCGTCATGCTCCCCCCTGTGGCGGGCCCGGCCCCCCTGCCCGCCGCCCCTGCCGTGCACCGCGAGAGCGCCGCACCGCAGCGCCCCCTCTACGTCCCCCCGGCCAACCCGGCCGCCCACCTCCAGGCCCGGCAGCTCGGCGCCGCCGGCCGGGGCCGCGAAGCCGAGGCGGTCACCGCCATGGCGGCCACCCCGCACGCCGTCTGGCTCGGCGACCAGACCCCCGGGAAGGCCGAGGCCGAGGCCCGTACCGTCACCGAGGACGCCGCCCGGACCCGGAGCCTGCCCGTCCTCGTCCTGTACAACGTGCCCGGCCGCGACTGCTCCCAGTACTCCGCCGGCGGGGCCGCCGGCACCGCCGACTACCGACGCTGGATCGACGCGGTCGCCCGCGGCATCGGCGACCGCCCCGCCCTCGTCGTCCTCGAACCCGACTCGCTGGCCCTGCTGCCCCGCGAATGCCCCGCCGCCCCCGGCTCCGGCGAACTGGCGGGCACCCGCACCGCCGCCCGCTACACCGAGATCGGCTACGCCGTGCGGACCCTGGAGGCCCGCCCCGGCACCGACGTGTACCTCGACACCGGCCACGCCACCTGGCACAGCGTCACCAACATGGTGCCCAGGCTCCGCGAGGCCGGGGTCGCGGGCGCCACCGGCTTCGCCGTCAACGTCTCCAACTACAACACCGAGGCCGACAACGTCTGGTTCGCCTACCTGGTCTCCGTCTGCCTCGGCTACGCGGACTCCGGCGGCAGCCCCGCCGACTGCCCCGACCAGTGGCGCCCCCGGGCCGAGGCCCGGGCCTGGGTCGACGCGCACCGGGGGGTGCTGGATCCGGCCAGGATGAAGCACTTCGTCACCGACACCAGCCGCAACGGCAACGGCCCCTGGAAGGCCCCGTCCGGCAAGTACCGCGACCCGCAGGACTGGTGCAACCCGCCCGGCCGCGGGCTCGGCGCCCGCCCCACCACCGCCACCGGGTACGTCCTCCACGACGCCAGGCTCTGGATCAAGACCCCCGGGGAGTCGGACGGCTCCTGCCTGCGCGGCACCCGCGGACCGCAGGACCCCGAGCGCGGACTCGTCGCCCCCAAGGCCGGCGAGTGGTTCCCCGAACAGGCCGAGGAGCTCGTACGCCTGGCGAATCCGGCCATGATGAGATGACCCCTCCCCAATGAGCCCGTAGGGTCCCGATCATGGTGGACATCGACATCCGAGACGTACCCGTGGAAGACATCCCATGCGCCCAGGAACTGGCCTACCTGGTCTTCCACGCCCGCCCCGAGGAGGAGGACCGGGAGCGCGACCGGCGGATCCTCACGGGCTGCGAGCGGCTCGGCGCGTACGAGGGCGACGCCCTCGTCGGCCTGCTCGCGGTCCACCCCTTCCGGATGTCGGTGCCCGGGGCCGACCTGCCCTGCCCCTCCCTGACCTTCGTGTCCGTCGCCCCCACCCACCGGCGCCGCGGGGTGCTCACCGCCCTCATGACGGAGTTCCTGCGCCGCGCGGAGCGGGCGGGGCACGCCGTGGCCGCGCTGTGGGCCTCCGAGAGCGCCATCTACGGGCGGTTCGGGTGGGGCGCGGCCACCCAGGGCGCCACCGTCGAGATCGACTCGACCCGCCCCCTGGCCCTGCGCATCGAGCCCGACCCGCGCCCGCTGCGGCTGCTCGCCCCCGGGGAGGCGGCCGCGGCGGCCGGCGCGTACTTCGAGCGCACCCGGGCCGGCCGGGCGGGCCGCGCCGCCCGCGACGAGGAGCGCTGGACCGGGGTCTGGCTGCAGGACAAGGACGAGGACGACGACACCCTGGGCCCGCCGCGGGTCCTCGCCCTCGGCGTCCCCGGCGAGCCCCTCGCCGGGTACGCCGTCTACCGCACGAAGGCCGAGGACGACAGCGCCCCGGGCCGCCCCGGCGGCGTGGTGCAGGTCTACGAGCTCGAGGCCGACACCCCCGCCGCCGAGGCCGCCCTGTGGAGGTACCTGGCCGCACTCGACCTCACCTCCGTGGTCAAGGCCTGGGGGCGGCCCGCCGACGACCCGCTGCTGCTCTTCGCCGCCGACCGCGACCAGGTCCGGGTGACGAGCCAGTTCCCCGCGCTGTGGCTGCGGCTGGTCGACGTACGGGCCGCCCTGGCCGCCCGCTCCTGGGCCGCCTCCGTCGAACTGGTCCTCGACGTGCGGGACGGGCTGCTGCCCGCGAACTCCGGCCGCTTCCGGCTCAAGGCCGGACCGGACGGGGCGGTGTGCGAAGCAGTCGACGGGGCCGGGGCCGGGCCGGACGGGCCGCCCGCCGACCTCGCCCTCGGCGTCGACGGCCTCGCCGCCTGCTACCTGGGCGGTACCCCGGCCGCCTCGCTGGTCCGCGCCGGGCTGGCGGCGGAGCACACCCCGGGCGCGGCCGGGCGGCTCGACGCAGCCCTGCGGACGGCGCTGCTGCCGAACACCGTCGACGAGTTCTGACCGGAGGCGGGGAGGGGGCCCGGCCCGCGCCGGCCCCCTCCCCGCCCCCGTACCTCAGCCGGTCCGCACGGGACGGATCCGCGCGGCCGCCGTCCCCGGCCCGGCCGCCGCCCGCCCGGGGCCGAAACCGAGCGCGGGCCCCGCGAACGGCAGCCCGGCGGGGCGGTACCCCACCGGGACCCGGCGCAGCTCCGCCTCGTCGTAGCGGCGGGTCTCGCGGTGCCAGTGCAGGACCCCGGCCATCCAGTCCTCGATCTCCCGTACGTACCCGTCGAGGGACTCCCGGGCCTGCCGGCCGAGCGAGAGGTCCTCGCACAGGACGGGCAGCAGGGCGTCCCGGATGTGGAGGAACTCCTCCAGCCGGCGCTCCAGGAGGTCGTAGACGATCGGGAGGGCCTGCTCGTGCCCGATGCCGAAGAAGGCCTGGGTGACGAGCACGTGGTTGTGCAGCTCGTCCTCGAACTCCGTCTCCTTCTGCCAGGAGTACAGGTCGTTGACCAGCCAGCCCACGTCCATGGCGGCGTTCTCCAGGGACTGGAACACCCCGGTGGCGAACACCTCGGAGGGGACGCCCGGGCCCTGGTGGCCCAGCCGGGTCAGCAGCATGGTCAGCCGGCTGCCGAAGGTGTAGCGGCGCATCTCGGTGTAGTCCACCGGGTCCGGGATGCGGTGCGCGGCGGCGTTGTCGACCTCCCACACCCAGCTCTCCAGCATGTCCGCGACGGACTGCCGGAACTCCGCCCGGTCCGCGGGGCCCATGGGCGCGGCGGTCCGCGCCCACAGGTCCTTCAGCCCCCGCTCCAGTGCGGTGACCGGCTCCGGTGCCTGCGCCGGGTCGAGGGGGATCATGGCGATCAGGCGGGAGGTCGCCGCGCGGGCCGCGGCCGGGTCCTTCGAGGCGGCGAAGACCGCGGGGTAGTAGTCGTCGGCGTACGTGCCCCAGGCCAGCCACTGTGCGCTGCGGCACAGGTCCCCGGGTGACGCGTCCGGGTCGATGCCAGCCGAACAGAGCGCGAAGTCCGCGGCGACGAGGGTGCGTTCGGTCCAGATCGCGGACCCGGGGTCGCCGGGCTGCGGGTCGAGCAGTCCCGTCGTACGGCACCACGCGACCAACTCGGTCCGCGCCAGCGGCAGATGGGGGCTGAGGCTCAGGGTGAAGGGCATCCTGACCTCGGGCAGGTCCGGCGGGCCCACCGGGCGGAAGGGCGTGTGGGTGAAGCTGCGCGCCCGCAGCCGGGCCGAGCGGGGGGTGGCGAGGGAGCGCACGTCGAAGGCGGCGGTGCCCGGACCCGAGGGGGCGAGGGGCAGCGCGGCCGGCGCGGGCGCCTGTACCTCCGCGTTCATGTAGCGGCTGGAGACCGTGTGCCAGGCGTGGCCGCCGGACTGCCAGTCCTGGAGCCCCTTGGCGTAGGCGAGTACGGCGGCCAGCTCGGCCGGGCTCAGCCCGTGGGTGGCGGCCAGTGCGGGCACCTCGACCAGGGCGGTGTGCTCGAACTGGTGCAGCCGCGAGGTCAGCAGGTCGTTGGCGAGCTCCGCGGCCTCCTGGGTGGAGCAGCCGAGGAAGGTCTCCAGCACCAGCACGGCATTGGACAGTTCGCCCTCGTCGCGGACCTCCCGCTCGTAGGAGAACAGGTCGTTCCTGATGTGCACCGCGTCCGAGAAGGAGTCGCGGAGCACGGCCAGCGGGCGGGTGCCGGCCACCCGGGCGGGCACCTCGGCCGCCACGTACTCCACCAGCCCCGCGGACCAGGGCGCGCCGCCGACCTTGCGGCGCATCTCGATGTACTCCAGCGGGTTGGCGATCCGCCCGATGCCGATGTTGGCGAGCTCCCACATGGACTCGTTGAGGAGGTTGCGGGTGCTCTCGGAGAACCGTTCCCGCCAGTCGGCGCCCATGGCGGGGACGGTCCGGGCCCACAGGTCCGCGAGCCCCGCCTCGACCGGGTTCACCGCCTCGGGGAAGCCCTGGGAGAGGTCCATGGGCATGAAGGCGGCCAGCCGCTCCAGGTACTCCTTGGCCCCGGCCCGGTCCCCGGTGCGCTTGAAGACCTCCAGGAAGTGGTCGTCGAAGAAGAAGACCCACACGTACCAGTCGGTGACCAGGGACAGGGCCGCGGAGTCGCAGTCGGGGTGGGTGTGCGCGCACAGCAGCGCGTAGTCGTGGGACTCGAGGTCCTGTTCGGTCCAGACCCCGGAGCCCTCCAGCATGCCGAGGCCGCGTGCCCACTGCCTGGTGTGCGCCCTCGCCTCCTCCAGATGGGGGTTGAGCCGGGCCGGATAGGGCACGTAGAACTCCGGCAGTCGGAACGGCTGCGTCACAGGGGGCCAGACCTTTCGTCACGGGGTGCGGGGGGCCGGGCCCCGGCCCCCCGCACGGGAATCTGCAGTGCCCTACCCCCGACTCCCGCCCCTCATGGCGGAGTTCACCGCATCAGGTGACGGCGTGCCCGTTCGCCCCCGGCGCCCGCACCGACCCGCTATACCCGGGAGGGCCGTCCGGCCCCGGCCGGGCCCCCCGGTGCCCGTGGGGCGGGTCAGAGCCGGTTGAGGGTGTCGCGCATCAGGGCGTCCGCGCGGTCCAGCGTGGCCCCGATCTCCTCCGGGCCGGTGCCGACGGCCCCCAGCAGGCCGTGGGCGCGGGCGGCGAACTCCGGGGGAGCGGCGGGGAGCAGCCCCGCGGCGGCCACGGACCCCTTCTCGTTGAGCGGCCAGCTCCCGGCCTGCGCGTGCAGGGCCTGGACCAGCACGACGACCGCGCGGAAGAGGCAGCCCGCCGCGTACGCGGCATCGGCCCGCGCCACCGCCTTGCGTGCGCAGGCCAGGGCGAACGGGCCCTCGAAGCGGGCCGATTCGACGAGCGCGGTGCGCAGGGCCGGCGGGTATGCGGCCATCTGCCTCTGGAGGGAGGCCAGTTCGCCGCCCGGGTCGGCGAGGACGACGCCGGTGGCGAGCTCTCCGGCGTAGGCGTGGGAGTACACCCCGGCGGGGTGGCCCGCCTGGGTGCCGATCTCGAACCGGCCCGCGCGGCAGTCCTCCCAGATCCGCTCCACGCGGTCGAGGTCCCGGTAGAGCCAGTCGATCCGGATCCCGCCCAGCTCCAGCCAGGCCCCGCCGTCGACCCAGGGGCCCCAGGCCCCGGGCTCCGCGACCTCCACCGGGGCGCCGGTCAGTTCGAGGGCGAGGGTCCGCAGGGCCGCGGTGTCGGGGCGGCCGCGGTAGTAGAGGCCGAGGTCGTAGTCCGAGTCGGGGCGGTGCGTGCCGCGGGCCCGGCTGCCGCCGAGGCAGACGCCCGCGACCCCGTCCACGGCGGCGAGCCGCTCCGCCATGCCGGCGATGGTGAGATCAAGATCCATGGCTGGATTGTCCGGGATGCGGGGACGGGCGGGCCGGGCAGGGGGCGGAAGGGCGGGTTCAGCCCGGCGGGCGCAGGGTGCGGTCCGGGTGGGCGGACTGCCAGGCGGCGATGGAGAGGTCCCACTCCTCGCCGGTGAGGGCGGTCAGGGAGGCGGGGAAGAGCCCGTCCTCCTCCTTGGCGATGTGGTGGTGGAGCTCGTCCACCGCCGTGCGCAACAGGGCCTCGTCGGCGGGGTCCGCCAGGTCGGCGCGGTCGAGGAAGGCGGCCAGCTCCCGGTGCTCGCGCACCAGGTCCGCGATGTAGGGCGCGTACTCGGGGTCCTGCCGCATCATCGCGAACAGGCCCCGCTCCTCGCCCTCCCAGTGCGCGCGCAGCTCCCCGGCCATCCGCTCGACCAGCGGCCGGGCGGCCGCCGGATCCCCCCGGTCCAGGGCGCGCAGCGCATCTCCGGCGGCGTCGGTGACGCCCTCGTGCTCGGCGATGAACTCCCGGATCAGGGGGATCTGGCGGCACCCGCAGTAGTGGCACATGGCGCCATTGTGTCGGGCTCGCCCCCGATCGACCGCTATTGGTGCGGCCCATCGGGGGCTGCCGGGCCCCTGCGGGCTACTGCTTCTCGGCTTCGCCCTCCAGGTCGCCCTCGGTGTCGAGGTAGACCTGCCGGAGCTCGGCCAGGACCTGCGGGTCCGGCTTCTCCCACAGGCCGCGGGACTCGGCCTCCAGCAGCCGCTCCGCGATCCCGTGCAGGGCCCAGGGGTTGGCGTCCTGGAGGAAGGCGCGGTTCTCGGGGTCGAGGACGTACGTCTGCGTCAGCTTGTCGTACATCCAGTCCGCGATCACGCCGGTCGTGGCGTCGTACCCGAAGAGGTAGTCCACCGTCGCCGCCAGCTCGAACGCGCCCTTGTAGCCGTGGCGGCGCATCGCCTCGATCCACTTGGGGTTGACCACGCGGGCCCGGAAGACCCGGGAGGTCTCCTCGACCAGGGTGCGGGTGCGGACCGTCTCCGGGCGGGTCGAGTCGCCGATGTACGCCTCCGGGGCCGTGCCCCGCAGGGCGCGCACGGTGGCGACCATGCCGCCGTGGTACTGGAAGTAGTCGTCCGAGTCCGCGATGTCGTGCTCGCGGGTGTCGGTGTTCTTCGCGGCGACCGTGATGCGCTTGTACGCGCTCTCCATCTCGGCCCGCGCCGGGCGCCCGCCCAGCCCGCGGCCGTACGCGTAGCCGCCCCAGACGGTGTAGACCTCGGCGAGGTCGGCGTCCGTGCGCCAGTCGCGGCTGTCGATCAGCTGGAGGATGCCGGCGCCGTACGTGCCCGGGCGGGAGCCGAAGATGCGGGTGGTGGCCCGCCGCTCGTCCCCGTGCTCGGCCAGGTCGGCCTGCGCGTGCGCGCGCACGTGGTTGACCTCGGCGGGCTCGTCCAGGGAGGCGGCGAGCCGCACCGCGTCGTCCAGCAGGCCGATCACGTGCGGGAAGGCGTCCCGGAAGAAGCCCGAGATGCGCAGGGTCACGTCGATGCGCGGCCGGCCCAGCTCCTCGTACGGGATCGGCTCCAGGCCGGTGACCCGGCGCGAGGCCTCGTCCCAGACCGGGCGGACGCCCAGCAGGGCCATGGCCTCGGCCACGTCGTCGCCGGCGGTGCGCATCGCGCTGGTGCCCCACAGGGACAGGCCGACGGAGGCGGGCCACTCGCCGTTGTCCGTGCGGTAGCGCTGCACGAGCGAGTCGGCCAGGGCCTGGCCGGTCTCCCAGGCCAGGCGCGAGGGCACGGCCTTGGGGTCGACGGAGTAGAAGTTCCGGCCGGTCGGCAGCACGTTGACCAGGCCGCGCAGCGGGGAGCCCGAGGGCCCGGCCGGGACGAAACCGCCCGCCAGGGCGTGCACCGCGTGGTCGATCTCGTCGGTGGTGGCCGCCAGGCGCGGCACCACCTCGCGGGCGGCGAAGTCCAGGACGTTCGCCACGTCCGGGGAGTGGCCCTCCGCCACGCGGGCCACGGCCGCCGGGTCCCAGCCCGCCGCCTCCATGGCCTCGACCAGGGCGCGCGCGGCGGCCTCGGCCTCGTCCGCGCCGGTGCGGGTGGCCTTCGACTCGTCCAGGCCCAGGGCCTCGCGCAGGCCCGGCAGGGCCGTGGTGCCGCCCCAGATCTGGCGGGCCCGCAGGATCGCCAGGACCAGGTTGACCCGGTCGGTGCCCGCCGGGGCCCCGCCGAGGACGTGCAGCCCGTCGCGGATCTGGGCGTCCTTGACCTCGCACAGCCAGCCGTCGACGTGCAGCAGGAAGTCGTCGAACCCGTCGTCGTCCGGGCGCTCTTCGAGCCCGAGGTCGTGGTCGAGCTTCGCCGCCTGGATCAGGGTCCAGATCTGGGCGCGGATCGCCGGCAGCTTCGCCGGGTCCATGGAGGAGATCTGCGCGTACTCGTCGAGGTGCTGCTCCAGGCGCGCGATGTCGCCGTACGAGTCCGCGCGGGCCATCGGCGGCACCAGGTGGTCGACCAGCGTGGCGTGCACGCGGCGCTTGGCCTGCGTGCCCTCGCCCGGGTCGTTGACCAGGAACGGGTAGACCAGCGGCACGTCGCCGAGGGCCGCGTCGGGGGCGCAGGAGGCCGACAGGCCGGCGTTCTTGCCCGGCAGCCACTCCAGGTTGCCGTGCTTGCCGAGGTGGATCATCGCGTGCGCGCCGAAGCCGCCTTCCTCGGCCGACGCCTGGATCCAGCGGTACGCGGCCAGGTAGTGGTGCGAGGGCGGCAGGTCCGGGTCGTGGTAGATCGCGATCGGGTTCTCGCCGAAGCCGCGCGGCGGCTGGATGAGGACGAGGAGGTTCCCGAAGCGCAGGGCCGCCAGGACGATATCGCCCTCGGGGTTGCGGGAGCGGTCCACGAACATCTCCCCGGGGGCCGGGCCCCAGTGCTCCTCGACCGCCTCGCGCAGGTCCGCGGGCAGCCCGGCGTACCAGCGGCGGTAGTCGGCCGCGGGGATCCGGACCGGGTTGCGGGCCAGCTGCTCCTCGGTCAGCCAGTCCTGGTCGTGGCCGCCGGCCTCGATCAGGGCGCGGATCAGCTCGTCCCCGTCGCCGGAGACCAGGCCGGGGATCTCCTCCTGCGCACCGAAGGCGTAGCCCTCGGCGCACAGCCGGCGCAGCAGCGCGACGGCGCTGGCCGGGGTGTCGAGCCCGACGGCGTTGCCGATCCGGGAGTGCTTGGTCGGGTACGCGGACAGGACCAGCGCGATCCGCTTGTCGGCGTTGGCGGTGTGCCGCAGCAGGGCGTGGCGGATGGCGATGCCGGCCACGCGGGCGGCGCGCTCGGGATCGGCGACGTAGGCGGGCAGCCCGTCCGGGTCGATCTCCTTGAAGGAGAACGGCACGGTGATCAGGCGGCCGTCGAACTCCGGTACGGCGACCTGGCTGGCCGCGTCGAGCGGGGACAGGCCCTCGTCGTTCTCCTCCCAGGAGCTGCGCGAGCCGGTCAGGCACAGGGCCTGGAGGATCGGTACGTCGAGCGCGGCCAGCGCGCCCGCGTCCCAGGACTCGTCGTCGCCGCCCGCGGAGGCGTCCGCGGGGCGGGTGCCGCCGGCGGCGAGGACGGTGGTCACGATGGCGTCGGCGTGGGCCAGTTCGGCCAGCAGGCCGGGCTCCGGGTTGCGCAGCGACGACACGTACAGGGGCGCGGGGGTGCCGCCGCCCTCGGTGATCGCGTCGCACAGGGCGTGCACGAAGCCCGTGTTGCCGCTCATCTGGTGGGCGCGGTAGTAGAGCACCGCGATCCGGGGGCCGCCCGCCGGTGCCTGTGCGGCGGCCGCCTCCGGGCGCTCCAGCGGGCCCCAGGCGGGGGAGGCGGCGGGGGACTCGAAGCCGTGGCCGGTCAGCAGCACGGTGTCGGAGAGGAACCGGGCCAGCTGCTCCAGGTTCGCCGGGCCGCCGTGCGCGAGGTAGGCGTGCGCCTCCGCGGCGATGCCGATCGGGACCGTCGAGGCCTCCATCAGCTGCGCGTCGGGGGCCTGTTCGCCGGTGAGCACCACCACCGGGCGGTGCTGGCCGGCGGCGAGCAGCAGGTCGAGGCCCTCCTGCCAGGCGCGCAGACCGCCGAGGAGCCGTACGACGACCAGGTCGGCGCCGTCCAGGAGCGCGGGCAGGTCCTCCAGGGGCAGCCGGGAGGGGTTGGCGAAGCGGTAGGGGACCGGGCCCTGCGCGGCGCGGGCGCTCAGCAGATCGGTGTCGGACGTCGACAGCAGCAGGATCATGCGGCGGCAGGCCTTCCTCGGGGTTTCCTCGCCCCGGGCAGTGCAGACGGCGGGAGTTCCTGGCTCGTCCGGCCGCCGGGCGCTTGCGCGTGGCGTGCCGTCCTCACAGTGGCGGGACCGCGCCGGAGTCTCACCGGGCTTCCTCCCCTGTCGCCGTCTGCGGCGACGACGGGCCGGGCGGCCTGTCGGGGTGCATCCTATGTGCCGGTCCGCTGCCGCGGGAGAGGGGGTTCTCCCAGGTGGCGCGGGTCCCCGGGGGGCCGAGGTCCGCTGCGCGGGGACTGTTCCCCACCCCGCCCCTTCCCGAACCGGGGCTCCGCCCCGGACCCCGCGCCTCAAACGCCGGCGGGGCTGGGATGTGCGCAGGCGGTCCCCCCCCGGGCAAAGTCTGGGGGAGATTGAGCGCACCGGGCGCGGAGCGCACGGTATCGGGGTCCGGGGCGGAGCCCGGGGTGGCGACGGCCACAGGTCGGGGGCGTGTAATCGTGGGTATGCTCGCCGCCATGCCCCCGCCCCCCTCCACCGCATCCCGGGACGAACCCGTCATACGGGAGCGCGGCGACGCCTGCCCCGGCGCGCTGCGCCTGCACGCGGCGGACGACGGGTTCCTCGCCCGGGTCCGGATACCCGGCGGGCTGCTCACGGTCCGGCAGGCCGCCGCGCTCGCGCGGGCCGCCGACCGGTTCGGCGACGGGCACGTCGACCTGACCTCGCGCGGCAACGTCCAGCTGCGCGGACTCGCCGACGGCTGCGGGACCGCACTGGCCGCCGTACTCGACGGGGCCGGGCTGCTGCCCGCGCCGGGCCACGAGAGGGTGCGCAACATCGTGGCCAGTCCGATGTCGGGCACCGGCGGAGGCGGTCGGCCCGATGTGCTGCCCTGGGTGGCGGAGTTCGACCGGCTGCTGTGCGCGAGCCCCTGGGCCGCGGCCCTCTCCGGACGGTTCCTGTTCGCCTTCGACGACGGGCGCGGGGACGTCGCGGCGCTCGCGCCCGACATCACCGTGCTCGGGCTGCCGGACGGCCGCGCGCTGGTGCGGCCCGGCGCGGCCCGCGGGGCCGCCGCCGTACCGGCGGCGCAGGCCGCGCGGGCGGCGCTGGCGGCCGCCGGACACTTCCTCGAACTCGCCGCGGCCGCCGGCACCGGCGCCTGGCGGGTCGCCGAGCTGCCCCCCGAACAACCCTTTGACGTAAGTGTTCTGACAGGCCGTCTGCTGGCGGACGGGCTCACCGCCCAGGCGGTGGCGGAGGTGGACTGGCCGTACGGCGAGCCGCCGCGGACCGGGCGCGTCCCGGCCCCGGACGCCGCGGCGCAGGCGGCTGCGACCCTGTGCGTGCGGCCCCCGCTCGGCCGGCTGTCCGCGCTGCAGCTCGGGGCCCTGGCCCAGGTCGCCCGGCACGGCCGGGGGGAGCTGCGGATGACCCCGTGGCGTACGGTCGTCGTGCCCGACGCCCCCGTACGGGCCCCCGCGGACGCCGCCGCCCTGCTGGCCGCGGCCGGGCTGGCGGTGGAGCCGGACGGCCCCTGGGAAGGGGTCACCGCCTGCACCGGACGGCCCGGGTGCGCGAAATCGCTGGCCGACGTGCGCGCCGACGCCCGGTCGGTGGCGCAGCGGCAGGCCGGTCCCCCCGGGGCCCCGGTGCACTGGTCCGGCTGCGAACGCCGCTGCGGGCACCCCCGCGGCACGGCCTGGGTGGACCTCGTCGCGGCGCCCGGCGGGTACGCCGTACGGGCTCCGGGGCTGCCGGAGCGCACCGGCGTGCCGCCGGAGGGGATCGCCGCCCTGCTGGCGGGGGCGGGTTCCGCACCGGAATCCGCATCCGCCGCATCCGCCGCCCCCGGTGATCCGTAGGACCCGCAAGCCCGCAAGCCCGCAAGCCCGCAGCACGTGAAGACCCGTACAGCAGTGAAGAGATGAGCGAGAACACAGTGTTCGAGTACGAGAAGGACGGCGCCGCGATCTACCGGCAGTCCTTTGCCACGATCCGCGCCGAGTCGGATCTCGCCGGGCTGCCGGCCTCGGTCGCGCAGGTCGCGGTGCGCATGATCCACGCCTGCGGGATGACGGACCTCACCCGGGACCTCGGGTACACGCCCGACGTGGTGCTGAACGCCCGCGCGGCGCTGCACGCGGGCGCCCCGGTCCTGTGCGACGTGCAGATGGTCGCGAGCGGGGTCACCCGCAAGCGCCTGCCCGCGGACAACGAGGTGCTGTGCACCCTCTCCGACCCGGCCGTGCCGGAGCTCGCCGCGAAGATGGGCACGACGCGCAGCGCCGCCGCCCTCGAACTCTGGCGCGACCGCGGCCTGCTGGAGGGTTCCGTCGTCGCCGTCGGGAACGCCCCCACCGCGCTGTTCCGGCTGCTGGAGATGATCGAGGAGGGCGCTCCCCGCCCCGCCGCGGTCATCGGCGTGCCCGTCGGCTTCATCGGGGCGGCCGAGTCCAAGGAGGCCCTCGCCGCGCACCCCTCCGGGCTGGAGCACCTGATCGTGCGCGGCCGCCGCGGCGGCAGCGCCATCGCCGCGGCGGCGGTCAACGCCATTGCGAGCGAGGAGGAGTGAGCGCCGACATGAGCGCCGACACGAGCGCCGGGACGGGCGCCGGCACCACGGGCGGGGCGAACGGCGGGGAGACCGGCGCAGCGGGTGCCGCCGCTGCCGGGCGGCCCGCCGCCCCGGGCCGCCTGTACGGCGTCGGGCTCGGCCCCGGCGACCCCTCCCTCATGACCCTGCGCGCCGTCGAGGTCATCGCGGAGGCCGATGTCGTGGCGTACCACAGCGCCCGGCACGGCCGCTCCATCGCCCGCTCCATCGCCGCGAAGCACCTGCGCGCGGACCACGTCGAGGAGCCGCTGGTCTACCCGGTCACCACCGAGACCACCGACCACCCGGGCGGCTACCAGGGCGCGATGGAGGAGTTCTACGCCTCCGCCGCGGCCCGCCTCGCCGCCCACCTGGACGCCGGCCGCACCGTGGCCGTGCTCGCCGAGGGCGACCCGCTCTTCTACGGCTCGTACATGCACATGCACAAGCGGCTGGCCGACCGGTACGAGACCGAGGTGATCCCCGGCGTGACCTCGGTCAGCGCCGCGGCCGCCCGGCTCCAGACCCCGCTCGTCGAGGGCGAGGAGGTGCTGACCATCCTGCCGGGCACCCTCCCGGAGGAGGAGCTCACCGCCCGCCTCGCGGCCACCGACTCCGCCGTGGTGATGAAGCTCGGCCGGACCTTCCCCGCCGTGCGGCGGGCGATGGAGGCCTCGGGGCGGCTGCCCGAGGCCCGGTACGTGGAGCGCGCCACGATGGCGGGGGAGCGGACCGGACTCCTCGCGGACACCGACCCGGACTCCGTGCCGTACTTCTCCGTCGCCGTGCTCCCCAGCCGGATCGGCAACCCCGGGGCGAAGCCCTCCGGGCCCGGCGCGGTCACCGTGGTCGGCACCGGTCCGGCCGGGCCGCTGTGGCTGACCCCGGAGACCCGGCGGGCCCTGGCCGACGCCGAGGTCCTGATCGGCTACACCACCTACCTCGACCGGGTGCCCGTGCGCCCCGGGCAGGTCCGGCACGGCTCCGACAACAAGGTCGAGGCGGAGCGCGCCGAGTTCGCCCTCGACCTGGCCCGCCGCGGGCAGCGGGTGGCCGTGGTCTCCGGCGGCGACCCGGGCGTGTTCGCCATGGCCACCGCCGTACTGGAGGCCGCCGGGCAGGACGCGTACAAGGACGTGCCGGTACGGGTCCTCCCCGGCGTGACCGCCGCCAACGCGGCCGCCGCGGCGGCCGGCGCCCCGCTGGGCCACGACTACGCCACGGTCTCCCTCTCCGACCGGCTCAAGCCCTGGGAGGTGATCGCGGAGCGGCTGCGCGCGGCCTCCGCGGCCGACCTGGTGCTCGCGCTGTACAACCCCGGTTCGCGCAGCCGCACCCACCAGGTGGGCCAGGCCCGCGACCTGCTGGTGGAACTGCGCGGGGCCGCCACCCCGGTGGTCGTCGCCCGGGACGTGGGCGGCCCGCAGCAGTCGGTGCGGGTGCTCACCCTGGGCACCCTGGACCCGGCCGAGGTGGACATGCGCACGATCCTGCTGGTCGGCTCCTCGCAGACGCGGGTCACCGAGCGCGCCGACGGCACCCGCCTGGCGTGGACCCCGCGCCGCTACCCGGAGGCGCCCCGGGACTGACCCGGTCAGCTCTACCAGTGCCCGTACCCGCCCGCCCCCGCCCGGTTCCGCACCCGGCGGGGGCGGGCGCGTTCAGCACTGCCAGAGGAACGCGGCCCGCCCGCAGGGCGTGCAGTGGTGCAGGTACGCGCTGCCCGAGCCGAAGTTCATCGCCGTGGCCGGGTCGGGACCCTCCTCCAGCTGGGCCGTGAAGGCCATCGGGCGGGAGCAGCCGGGGCAGTCGGGCACCTCCTCGTACTGGAGCCAGAACGGCGACCCGCCCCACTGGCCGAGCACCTCCCGCTCGTCGCGCCCGGTCCGCTCCGCCCACGCGGGCGCGGCGTCCTCGTACGGCAGCCCCTCCGCCGGCTCGTACGCGATCGAGCGGACCTCGTCGAGCAGCACCTCGTCCCCCTCGGGCGCCTCCATCGGGACCAGCGCGGCGGCTTCCGAGGCGGGGAAGTGCAGGGCCAGCGTCCCCCCGGCGAAGGGGTCCCACTCCTCGCACAGGCCGGGGTTGTTGCGGCACATGAACACGGCCGTGACCCCCGCCTCCGCGGCGCCCGCACCCGGGCCGCCCGCGGCGCGGGGCGCGTCGGCCGGGTACAGCTGGGCGAGGAAGCCCAGCGGGCCCGCGCACTCCGCGCAGTGCGGCCACGCGGTGCCGGGCGGGGCCAGGGGCAGGCCGCCCGTACGGGACACGGGGGCGTCGGGGGCCACCGGACCCGCGTCGGTCATCAGGATCGTGATCATCCTTCGAGGGTAGGCGAGGGCTCGGACAGCCAGGCCAGCGCCTCGGCCACGGAGGCCGCTTCGGCCACGCCCGGCGGTACCGGCGGGCGGTCGACGACCACCACCGGGATCCCGGCGGCGCGGGCCGCCGCCAGCTTGGGGGCGGTCGCGGAGCCGCCGCTGTCCTTGGTCACCAGCACCTCGATGCGGTGCTCGCGCAGCAGTGCGCGCTCGCCCTCCGCGGTGAACGGCCCCCGGGCCAGCAGGATCCGCGCCGACGGCGGCAGCGGGGGCTCCGGCGGGTCCACCGAGCGCACCAGGAACCACAGCCCGTCCAGGTGCGCGAAGGCGGCCAGCTCCTGGCGGCCGGTGGTCAGGAACACCCGCCGGCCCAGCCCCGGCAGGGCCGCGGCCGCCGCGGCCGTGCTCGGCACCCGGTGCCAGCGGTCCCCGGGCTGCGGCTGCCAGGAGGGCCGGCGCAGGGCCAGCAGGGGGACGCCCGCGGCGCGCGCCGCGGCCGCCGCGTGGAAGCTCATCCGCTGCGCGAAGGGGTGCGTGGCGTCCACCAGCCGGGTCACGCGGTGCTCGGCCAGCCAGGCAGCCAGCCCCTCGGGCCCGCCGAACCCGCCGACCCGCGTCTCCCCGGGCGGCAGCACCGGGTTCGCGACCCGGCCGGCCAGCGAACTCGTGACGCGGAACCCGCTGCCGGGAGCCGCCTCCGCACCGCCGTGCAGGGCCTCGGCCAGCCGCCGGCCCTCGGTCGTCCCGCCGAGGACCAGCACGTGCCCGCGGCCGCCGGAGCCACCCCCGGCAGCCGCGCCGCCGGGGGGACCGGCCGGTCCCCCCGGATCAGCAGGCATGCCGGTCGCGTTCGGCCGAGTACAGGTGGCTGTCGCGGAACTGCTCGGCGCCCAGGGTGCGGCCGACGAGGATGACCGCCGTGCGGACGATGCCCGCCTCCTTCACGCGCTCCGCGATCTCGCCGAGCGTGCCGCGGATGACCAGCTCGTCCGGGCGGCTGGCCATGGCCACCACCGCGGCCGGGCAGTCGGCGCCGTAGTGCGGCAGCAGCTCGGCCACCACCCGGTCCGCGTACCGCGTCGCCAGGTGCAGCACCAGCAGGGCCCCGCTGCGCCCCAGGGTCGCCAGGTCCTCGCCCTCCGGCATGGGGGTGGCCTGCTGGGCGATCCGGGTCAGGATCACGGTCTGGCCCACCGTCGGTACGGTCAGCTCCCGCTTGAGGGCCGCCGCGGCCGCCGCGAAGGCCGGTACGCCCGGCACGACCTCGTACGGCACCCCGGCCGCGTCCAGCCGGCGCATCTGCTCGGCGACCGCGCTGAACACCGACGGGTCGCCGGAGTGCAGCCGGGCCACGTCCAGCCCCGCCTCGTGGGCCCGCACCAGCTCGCCGACGATCTCGTCCAGGGTCAGCTGCGCGGTGTCCACCAGGCGCGCGTCCGGGGGGCATTCGGCCAGCAGTTCCTGCGGGACCAGGCTGCCCGCGTACAGGCAGACCCGGCAGGCGGCGAGGGTACGGGCGCCGCGCACCGTGATCAGGTCGGCGGCGCCGGGGCCCGCTCCGATGAAGTACACGGTCATGACTGGTCTCCTGAGGTGGTGCCCGGGACGGGTACGGGGGCGGCGCCGGGCGGGCCCGGGGCGCCGGCGTGCGGTTTGGTGACGGACCACTGGGTGATCGGCATGGCCTGCCGCCAGCCGGTGAAGGCGCCCACCCGCACCGAGTGCGAGACCGCGAGCTTCACGAGCTCCCCGCCGTGCTGCCGGTACCAGCCGGCGAGCAGGGCCTCGGACTCCAGGGTCACGGTGTTGGCGACCAGCCGCCCGCCCGCCGGGAGCGCGTCCCAGCAGGCCGCCAGCAGGCCGGGGGCGGTGAGACCGCCGCCGATGAACACGGCGTCGGGCGCGGGCAGTCCGTCGAGGGCCCCGGGCGCCGCGCCGGTCACGATCCGCAGCCCCGGCACGCCCAGCCGCTCGGCGTTGCGGGCGATGCGCTCGGCGCGCACCGGGTCGCGCTCCACGCTCGCGGCCCGGCAGGACGGGTGCGTGCGCATCCACTCGATGGCGATGGAGCCGGAGCCGCCGCCCACGTCCCAGAGCAGTTCGCCGGGGGCGGGGGCGAGGGCGGCCAGGGTCACCGCGCGCACGTGCCGCTTGGTCAGCTGCCCGTCGTGCTCGTACGCGGCGTCGGGCAGTCCGGGTACGGCCGCCAGCCGCGGGGCGCCCGGGGCGCGGGCGCATTCGACGGCGACGACGTTCAGCGGGTCTCCGGCCGGACGGTCCCAGCCGTCGGCCGTGCCCGCGTAGGCGTCCTCGCGCTCGGAGCCGAGCTGTTCGAGCACGGTCATCCGGCTGGGCCCGAAGCCGCGGTCCCGCAGCAGGGCGGCCACCTCCGCCGGGGTGCCGCCGTTCGCGGAGAGCACCAGCAGCCGGCGGCCGTGGTGCAGGGCGGCGGCCAGCCGGGCCGCGGGGCGGCCCACCAGGGTGACCACCCCGGTGTCCTCGGCGGGCCAGCCGAGCCGGGCGCAGGCGTAGGAGACGGAGGAGGGGTGGGGCAGCACGTGCAGCCGCTCCGGGCCCAGCTCCTCGGCCAGGGCCCGCCCGATCCCGTAGAACATGGGGTCCCCGCTGGCCAGTACGGCGATCCGGCGCCCGGCGTGCTCGGCGAGCAGCTTCGGTACGGCGGGCCGCAGCGGCACCGGCCAGGGCACCCGCTCGCCGGGGCAGTCGGCGGCGGGCAGCAGGTCCAGCTGCCGCACCCCGCCGATCAGCACCTCGGCCGCGCCGAGGGCCTGCCGGGCGGCGGGCCCGAGCCCGGCCCAGCCGTCGGCTCCGATCCCGACGACGAGGGTCGGTGCGGGCGTCGTGGGGGGCGGGGGCGCCGTGGAGCTCACTGCCGGGTACCTCGGGATCTGAAGGGGACGGATCCGCACTCTACTGTCCGCCGGACGGGTGGTCCCGGCTGCCCCGGAAGATGTGATGTTACCTACGGTAACTCCTGGTGGGCGGCGGATTGGTACGCGGCTTCGGGCCCCGCCGGGATCCGGGGGACGGCTCAGGCGGCCAGCAGCCAGGTGATGACCGACAGGGAGACCATCGAGCACAGCGTGGACATCAGGACCGCGTCCCGGGCCAGGTCCGCGTCGAGCCGGTACTCCGAGGCGAACAGGAAGGCGTTCTGGGCCGTCGGCAGCCCGGCCACCAGCACCACCGACAGCAGGGCGTGCCCCTCCAGCCCGAAGGCCCAGCGGCCCACCGCGTACGCCAGCAGCGGCTGCCCGGCCACCTTCAGGGCCACCAGCACCCGCCGCTCCGCGCGCCCCTCCGCGTCCGGCCGGGCCCGGGTGTGCAGCGAGAGCCCGAGCGCGAACAGCGCGGCCGGCACGGCTGCCCCGCCCAGCAGCTCCAGCGGCTCCACCGCCCACCCCGGCAGCGGGTGCCCGGACGCCGCCACCGCGAGCCCCGCGCCCGAGGCGGCCACCACGGGGTTGCGCAGGGGCAGGCTCAGCAGCCGCCGGAACCGGTCCGGGGCCCCGCGCCGCACGTCGAGGTCGATCAGGACCAGGATCAGCGGGGTGACCAGCAGGGTCTGGAAGAGGGCCGCGGCCACGACGAACGAGGTGTCGTGCAGGACGTGCACGGCCACCGGGATGCCCAGGTTCGCCGAGTTCACGTACGCCGCCGCCATCGAGGCGATGGCCCGGTCGCCCCGGCCCCGCCGGAAGACCCGGTGCCCGAGCAGCTGCGCCAGCGCGAACACCGCCAGCAGGCTGAGCGCGAACACGACGACGCCCGGCCGGGCCAGATCGGCCGGCCGGGACCGGGACATCGTCAGGAACAGCAGCGCCGGCATCGCGAAGGCGAAGGCGAACCGCCCCAGCACCCCCGCGGCGTGCGGCCCCAGCACCTGGTACCGGCCCGCCGCCCAGCCCGTGCCGGTGACGGCCCAGATGGGCAGGAAAGCGGCGAACCCCGTCAGTGCCCCGTGCGTCACCGCGTCAGCATGCCCCACCCCCCGCAGGGGCCGGGAGGCGGGTCGAGGCGGACTCAGGCCATGATCATCCGGCTGAGGGCGGCGGGGGAGACCGCCGAGGGCGCGATCCGCAGCTGGAGGATGGCCCGCACGGCCGGCCACTCCTCATCGAGGATCGAGTAGAACGCCGTACTGCGCACGGCCCCGTCGAGCCCGCGCGAATGGGCCCGGCGCACCCCCTCGCAGGTGGCGCCGATCCGCTCGATCGCCGCGCGCGAGCGGGTGTTGCGGGCGTCGGCCCGCAGCGAGATCCGGCGCACCCCCCAGGTCTCGAAGGCGTGCCGCAGCATCAGCAGCTTCGCCTCGGCGTTGATCCCGGTGCCCTGGGCGCTCTGCGCGAGCCAGGTGTTGCCGATCTCCGCCGCGTCGGGCACGGCGGTGGCCGGATCCCCGTAGGGCACGCCCGGCACGCAGGGCCACACGAGCGGGCCCTGCCAGTAGTCGAGTTCGAGGAACCGGGTCGAGCCGACCACCCGGCCGTCCGCGGTGCGGACCACCGCGAAGGGCAGGCAGCGGCCCGCGTCCCGGTCCGCGAGGGCACGGGCGATGTACTGGTGCGCCGCCTCCGGGCCCTGGGGCACCGGAGTGAAGGCATAAGTCGTACGATCCTCCGCGCCGGCTTCGGCGAGTGCCTCTGCGTGGTGCGCTGCGAGGGGCTCCAGCCGCACGCAGCGGCCGGTGAGGACTACGGATACGGGCACGGAGCCTTCGGTCCTTTTGGGAGTCGGAACGCCTCCCACCGGGTCACGGCTGAGGCTGGTGGGACAGTGTGCGACAGCCGCACCTCCGAGTGGGAAAAGAGAAGGTAAAGGGCGGCGGTCAACCAGGTGAAACCCGGCGATCGGGCCCGTGCCGAACGGCCCTGCGGGGGCCTCGGCGCGCCCCCTTCCGCGACCCCGCTCGCGGCCCGCCGCCGACCCCTTCCGCGAGCCCCTGCACGACCCCGCCCGCCGCCCCCCGCGGGGCCCTTCCGAGAGGACCGCCGGGGCGGCCTCCCGGCCCCCGTCCGTTCCCCTGCCGGCCCCCCGTCCGCCGACCCCTTCCCGGCCCCGGCGGGCCCCGGGTGCTCCCGTAGAGTCGGATGCGTGCGGCACGCACGACGGAACGACCCCCACGACCCCCCGAGGAGCACCCCGTGACCGACGCGGCGCCCACCGACCTGCAGCAGGAGATCGCCCGCGAGCTCCAGGTGCCCGACCAGTTCGACGCGGACGCCGAGATCGAGCGCCGGGTGGCCTTCCTCGCCGGCCGGCTCACCTCCACCGGGCTGCGCTCCCTCGTCCTCGGCATCAGCGGCGGGGTCGACTCCACCACCGCCGGCCGGCTCTGCCAGCTCGCCGTGGAGCGGGCCCGGTCCGCGGGCCACGAGGCGGTCTTCTACGCGATGCGCCTGCCGTACGGGGTCCAGGGCGACGAGAAGGACGCCCAGCTCGCCCTCTCCGTCATCGCCGCCGACCAGGTGCTCACCGTGGACGTCAAGCCCGCGAGCGACGCGGCCCTGGAGGCCTCCCGCGCCGCCGGGGTGGCCTTCCGCGACGCCCACCACGAGGACTTCGTCCACGGGAACATCAAGGCCCGCCAGCGCATGATCGCCCAGTACGCCGTCGCGGGCGCGCACGACGGCCTGGTCGTCGGCACCGACCACGCGGCCGAGGCGGTTTCCGGATTCTTCACCAAGTTCGGCGACGGCGCCGCCGACCTGGTCCCGCTCACCGGCCTCACCAAGCGCCGGGTCCGCGCCCTCGCCGACCGGCTCGGCGCCCCGGCGGAACTGGTCTGGAAGACCCCCACCGCAGACCTGGAGACCCTCGACCCGGGCAAGCCCGACGAGGACGCCCTCGGGGTCACGTACGACGACATCGACGACTTCCTGGAGGGGAAGCCGGTCGGCGGGGCGGCGTACGACGCGATCGTGCGCCGGTACCGGATGACCGAGCACAAGCGGCAGCTCCCGATCGCCCCCTGACACACCGCCGCACAGCGCGGCGCACCACGCCGCACGGCGCGGCGCGCCCGGGCCCCGCGGCCCGGGCGCGGCCGTCCCCCGCTCAGCCCTCCGGCGGCTCCGTCGGCACGCACAGCACCGGCAGCGGGGACAGGTGCAGCAGCTTGTGCGGGGTGGAGCCGAGCAGTGCCCCGCGGATCGGGCTCTCCCCCCAGCTGCCGACCACGATCACCCGGCCGCCGTGCCGCTCCGCGGCCTCCAGCAGGGCCTGCGCCGGCCGGGCGTCGACGATCTCCACCGCCGTGGGGACCCCGGCCTCGTCGGCCGCCTCCACGGCCCGGGTGAGCGCACTGCGCCCCGCCTGCCGCACGGCCTCCTGGTGCGAGCGGTACTCCTCGCCGACCCCGCCCGGGGCGGCCGCCCCGAAGACCAGGACCAGCGGCTCGCCGAAGGCTGCCGCCACCTCGATCGCCACCCGCAGCGCGCGCTCCGCGCCGGGCGATTCGTCGTACCCGAGGACCACGGACATCGCCGGTCACCCCTCGTGTTCGCGGCCGCGGTGCACGAGGGCCGGATCGGCCACCCCGCGGCGCTCCTGCCAGTAGACGCCGGACCTCAGCCGCCAGAACAGCATCACGAGCACGCCGGTCACCAGGATCCCGATGCCGATCACCAGCGGCGGCCCGAGCCCGAACCACGACACCCCGCTGTACGAGTTCTCCGGGTCGCCCATGTCGACGACCGACTCGACGAGCAGCCAGGCCAGCAGGGCCGCGCCGACCACCGGGCCGACCCCGATGAGCAGGAAGTTGTGCAGGCTCTCGGTCAGGTGCCGGCGGTAGTAGATCGCGCAGGCCAGGCCGGTCAGCGCGTAGTAGAAGGCGATCAGCAGGGACAGGGCGGTCAGCGAGTCGAAGAGGGCGTTCTCGCTGATCCGGTTCACGACCAGGTACCAGGCGATGGCGATGCCGGCCACCCACCAGGTGCTCACGTCGGGGGTGCGGAACCGCGGGTGGATGTGCGCCAGCCCGTCCGGCAGGGCCTTGCGGCGGGCCATGGACAGGGCGGTGCGGGAGGCCGGGATGATCGTGGTCTGGGTGGAGGCCAGGGCCGAGGTGCAGACCGCGAGCAGCACCACCCAGTCCCAGCCGCCCATCACCTCGTGGGCGAGGACCGCGAAGACCGCCTCCTCCTCGGCGGCGTTGTCCGCGAGGAAGGCGGGGCCCGCGTACGCGACCACGGCGATCCCGACGGACAGGTAGGTGACGAGCAGCACCACCGTCGACCAGAGGCCTGCCTTCCCGGGCGCGGTCGCGGAGTCCTCGACCTCCTCCGTGAGGTTCACGGCGGACTCCCAGCCCCAGTAGATGAACACGCCGAGGAGGAGCCCGCCGGTGAGGGCGGCCCCGCCCGCGCCGAAGGGGTTCAGCCAGTGCAGGGCGGGTTCCACGGAGTCGGCGGTGCCGGTGCCCGCGTACACCTTGCCGATCGCCACCAGGGCGAAGACCAGCAGGAAGAACACCTGGGCGAGGATGAGCACGTCCTGGAGCCGCGCCGACATCTCGGTGCCGATCACACACACCGCCGTCATCACGAGGATCACGAGCACGGTGAGGGACTGGCGGATCCACTCGTTCCCGGCGGCCCCGTCGAGGCCGACGGCCAGCAGCCCGAACCGCACGGCCACGTCGGCGAGCGAGCCGATCACGAGCACGCCGGTCATGGCGATGGCCCAGCCGCCCATCCAGCCGGCCCAGGGGCCCATGGCCCGGGTCACCCAGGAGAAGGTCGTACCGCAGTCCTGGTCGACCTTGTTCAGGTAGTAGAACGCGGCCGCGATCAGCAGCATCGGCACGAACGACGCCAGCATCACCCCGGGGGCGTAGATCCCCACGAGCGCCACGATCGGGCCGAGCGCGGCGGCCAGGGAGTAGGCGGGCGAGGTGGAGTTCAGGCCGATGACGAGTGCGTCGAGGAATCCGATCGCATCGGCCTTGAGCCCCTCGGTCTGCGGGGCGCCCTCCGCGCTGTCCTCGCTCATGTAGGCATCGTGCGGCACCGGGGGGCGGCGCGCACGGCGGGGCGGGGGAGCGGCGGCCGCTGACCGGGGGCCGTACCGCGCCGGTGCGGCCCCGCCCCCGGTCGGCGCTGCCGCGGCGGGCCGGGCCGGCGGGGCCCGGTCGGCTAAAATGACCGCTTTACGGCCGCACGGGGATCCGCTCGCCGCGCGCGACACGAGGATGGTTCTTCCGTGGACGGCTCCGCCCGTACGAACGACCCCGCCCGTACGAACAGCCCCGCTCCTGCGGAGGACCCCGCCCGTACGGAGGACCCCGCTCCTGCGGACGCCCCCGCCGCGACCCCGGCTGGTGCGCCCGGGGCCCCCGCAGCCTCCGCCACCTTCGAGGCGCTGGGCCTGCCCCGGCCGCTGCTGGACGTGCTCGCGGCCCGCGGGGTCACCGCCCCCTTCCCGGTCCAGGCGGCCACCCTGCCGAGCGCCCTCGCGGGCCGGGACGTGCTGGGCCGGGCCCGCACCGGCTCCGGCAAGACCCTGGCCTTCGGGCTCGCCCTGCTCGCCCGTACGGCGGGCCGGCGGGCCGCGGCCAAGCAGCCGCTGGCCCTGGTGCTCGTCCCCACCCGCGAACTGGCCCAGCAGGTCGCCGGGGTCCTCACCCCGTACGGGGAGGCCCTCGGCCTGCGCCTGGCCACCGCCGTCGGCGGGCTGGCCCTGAACCGGCAGGCCGCGGCGCTGCGCGAGGGCGCCGAGGTGCTGGTCGCCACGCCCGGCCGGCTGGCCGACCTGGTCGCGCGCCGCGACTGCCGGCTCGACGCCGTGGCCGTCACCGTGCTCGACGAGGCCGACCAGATGTGCGACCTCGGCTTCCTGCCGCAGGTCACCGAGCTGCTCGGGCTGGTGCGGCCGGGCGGGCAGCGGATGCTGTTCTCCGCCACCCTCGACGGGGACGTGGACCTGCTGGTCCGCCGCTACCTGACCGATCCCGCCGTGCACTCCGTCGACCCGGCCGCCGGGGCCGGGGCCGGCGGCGCGACGGAGCACCACGTGCTGCACGTGCACGGCGCCGACCGCTTCGACGCGGCCGTCCGGATCGCCTCCCGCGAGGGCCGCGTGATCATGTTCCTGGACACCAAGCAGGCCGTGGACCGCTTCACCCGGCTGCTGAAGGACAGCGGGGTGCGCGCGGCCGCACTGCACGGCGGCAAGTCCCAGCCGCAGCGCACGCACACCCTGGAGCAGTTCCGCACGGGCGCGGTCAGCGTGCTGGTCGCCACCAACGTGGCCGCCCGCGGACTGGACATCGACGACCTCGACCTCGTGGTCAACGTGGACCCCCCGGCCGACCCCAAGGACTACCTGCACCGGGCCGGGCGCACCGGTCGCGCGGGCGGCACGGGCACCGTGGTCACCCTGGTGACCGCCGGGCGCCGCCGCGAGGTCGCCGCGCTGATGGCCGAGGCGGGCATCCGCCCGCAGAGCACCACGATCAAGCCGGGCGAGGCCGAGCTGGCCCGGATCACCGGGGCGAAGGAGCCTGCGGGCGGCGCCCCGGGTGCCGGCGGCTCCGGCGGCAAGGGCAGGAAGCAGCCCGAGCTGGGCTTCAAGGGCATCGGATCGCGCCCGGGCAAGCAGCCGTCGCGGCGGGCCTCGGAGGCCCGCCAGGCCGCCGAGGCCCGCCGGGCCGCCCGGGTCCGCCGCGGGAAGTAGCCGGGGGCCGCATCCCCCGTACGGGCCCCCGCCGCTGGCCCGCGCGCCCGCCGTCCCGTCGAATGGCGGGGACCGCGCGCGCCGGCGGCCGCGGCGGCCCGTCGGGCGGTCCGGGCCGGCGCGGGCGCCCGGGACCGCGGGTGCGCAGGCGGCACGGCCGGGACGGGAGGCGCGATGGCGTGGACGGCCCGGGTGCGGGCCCTGCGGGCCGGGGCCGAGCGGCGCTTCCCCGTGCTCACCGAACTCGCCGGCCGGCTGGCGTCCGGGAACCTCCTGGAGGCGGGCACCCGGCTGGCGGCGCAGGCCTTCCTGGCCGCCGTACCCCTGCTGTTCGCCGTGGCCGCCTTCGCCCCGCTCGCCGTGCGCGACCAGCTCCGGGACTCGCTGCGGGCCGTGTTCGGGCTCGCCGGGGCCGCCGACCAGCAGCTGCAGATGGTCCTCGACGGGTCCGCCGACGAGACCGTACGGGAGACCAGCGGCGCCGTCGGCCTCCTGCTGGCCCTCGTCTCGGCCACCAGCTTCAGCCGGGCCATGGCCCGGATCTGCGAGCGCGCCTGGCAGCTGCCCAAGGCGAAGACGCGCATCGCCGCCTGGCGCTGGCTGGTGTGGCTGCTCGCCCTGCTGCTGTTCCTGCTGTTCCTGGGCCCGGTCCGCAGCGGATTCGGGGCCGGCCCGTGGCTCGGAACCGTGCTCTCCTTCCTCGCCGGCACCGGGCTGTGGCTGTGGACCCAGCACCTGCTGCTCGCCAAGCGCGTGCCCTGGCTGCCCCTGCTGCCCGGCGCCCTGCTCGCCGCCGGATCCCTCACCGCCCTGGCGCTGACCGCCCGCCTGTACATGCCGGCCGCCCTCGACCGGGCCCTCGCGGAGTACGGGGCGCTGGGGCTGGTCCTCACCCTGCTGTCCTGGCTGATCGTGATCAGCGCCGCGCTCGCCTTCTCCTTCACCACCGGCGCCGTCCTCGCCGCCCGGCCGCTGCCGAGCCGCTACCTGGGCCGGGTGGAGCACCCGCGGGCGCCCGGGGCCCCCGAGTCCCCTGGAAACCCGCCGGCGCCCCCGTCCGGCTGACCGCTCCCGGCCGGCTCACCCGAACGGCGCGCCCTCCTCGCGGGCCGGGCCGGGTGGGGATTCGCTGGCCGGAGACGAGGCTCCGAACAGCAGGAGGTGCCGGTGGACGCCGACGACCAGCCCCGGGCCCGCGGGGACGCCCTCTCGGACGCACGGGAGCTCGCGGAGCTGCGCGCCCGCGTGGCGGTGCTCGAAGGCTCGCGGCCCCGGCCGCCGCGCCACCGCGGCCGCTCCCTCCTCTCCGCCGTGCTCATCGTCTTCGCCGCCCTGCTCGCCCCCCTCGGGATCGTGGCCTCCTGGGCCTCCGCCGAGGTGGGGGACACCGACCGCTACGTCGAGACCGTCGCCCCCCTGGCCGCCGACCCCGACATCCAGGCCGCCGTGGCCGACCGGGTCACCGGCGCGGTGATGTCCCGGATCGACCTCCAGGCCCTGCTCACCGGGGTCGCCCCCGCCGAACGCCCGCTCGCGGAGAAGGCCCTCGGCAAGCTCGGCGACTCCCTCGAAGGGGCCGTCGGCAGCTTCGTCCGCGACCGGGCGGGGGACTTCACCGCCTCCGACGCCTTCGCCACGGTATGGACGGAGGCCAACCGCCGGGCCCACGCCGCCGTGGACAAGGCCCTGACCGGCAGCGGCGGCGGGGCCGTCCGGCTGGAGGGGGACACCGCCACGCTCGACCTCGGACCCGTGGTCGAACAGGTCAAGCAGCGGCTCGTCGACGGGGGACTGGCGGCCGCCGGGCGGATCCCCGAGGTCAGCACGGACATCACACTGGTGCGGTCCGAGCAGATCGGCCGGGCCCGGACGTACGTGCGCCTGCTCCAGGCGGCCGGCACCTGGCTGCCCGTACTCGGCCTGCTGTGCGCCGCCGCCGGGGTGCTGCTGGCCGTACGCCGCCGCCGGGCCCTGGTCGCCGCGGGCCTCGCCGTCGCCGCGGGCGCCCTGGTCCTCGGGCTCGGACTGCGGGTCTTCCGCGTGGTCTACCTCGACGCCCTGCCCGCGGAGGTCTCGCAGGCGGCGGCCGGTTCCGTCTACGACGCGCTCACGCACTTCCTGTCCACCACCGTGCGGATGGTCGTCGCCCTCGGCGTGCTCGTCGCCCTCGCCGCCTGGCTCACCGGCTCCGGCCGCCGCGCCGCGCTGGTCCGCGGGCTGTGGACCTCGGGCATCGGGGCGGTACGGGCCACCGCCGACCGCGCCGGCCTGCGCACCGGGCCGGTCGGCCCCTTCGTGCGCCGCCACCGGGCCTGGTTCGTCTGGGGCCTGACCGCGGCAGCCCTGCTCGCCTACCTGCTGTGGGACTACCCGACCGGCTGGGTGGTGGCCGCACTGGCCCTCTGCCTGCTCCTCGCCCTCGCGGTGGTGGAGTTCCTGGCGGCGGAGCCCGCGCAGGCCCCCGGGGACCGGGAACCCGCCGCACCGGCGCACCCCCGCGCCTGAGCCCCGCAGGACCGGGACCAGGACGGGACCACGACCGGGGCCCGCCCCGATGTGGGGGCGGGCCCGGGTCGCCTTCCGGACGCGCAGGGGCTCCGGGGTCAGGCGCCCTTCGCCTCCGGGTCGTACAGCGCGAGCGCGGCGATCACGAACACGTCGATGGCCAGGACGAACAGCGACCACAGGGGCGCGTACGGCAGGAACATGAACTGGAACACCAGGCTGATCGAGGCCAGGATGATGCCGGTCACCCGCGCCCAGCCGGCGCCCTTGAGGATGCCCCAGCCGGCGAAGACGGCCAGGATGCCGAGGACCAGCAGGATCCAGCCCCAGCCGGTGAGGTTGATCCGGTAGATGTAGTCGCCTACGCGTGCGTAGACGTCGTCCTCCGCGATGGCGGCGATGCCCTGGAGCACGGCGATCACGCCGTTGCAGAGCATCAGGACGCCCGCGAAGGTCACGCCGCCGACCACCCAGCCGCTGTTCGCGGCGGGGGGAGCATGAGTGGGTTGCTGGGTCACGGCCGTCACCTTCCTGTGGTGCGGTGCGGCGCTGCCCACCGGGCCGCCGCGGCCTTGTCCCTCCACCCTTGGGCCGTCCGGGTCCCGGTGCCGACCGGTGCTCGGCCATCCGGGTGAACCGGCGGGGCCCGGCCGGTTTGTCCCGCGGTTGGCCAAAATGATGATCGTCATCCGCCGCCCGCGCCGATACGATCACCGGGCACGGAAAGCGGCACGAGGACGGGGCGTGACATGCGGCAGCAGGCGGACGTGGTGCTCACCAAGGCTGGCCGGGTCAAGATCCGCTACTCGGCGGAGCTGCTCTCGGACGACGGCAACCGGATCTCGGTGCGGGCCCCCTGGTCCGCCCCCGGGGTGCGCGACTTCGGCTTCGTGCGCTTCGAGCCGGGCGACGTGTTCGTGGAGCACTACTGGCGCGACCGCTGGTACGCCGTCAAGGAGGTCCGCGACGGCTCCGGCACCCTCAAGGGCTGGTATTGCGACATCACCCGCCCCGCCGCGGTCCGCGAGGACGCCGGCGCGGACGGCGCCGCGGAGATCCTGGTCGAGGACCTCGACCTCGACCTGTGGGTTTCGGCCGACCGGACCGAGGTGCTGCGCCTCGACGAGGACGAGTTCGAGGCCAGCGGCCTCGCCCGGACCGACCCGGAGGCCGCCCGGCAGGCGGTGGCCGCCCTCGACGAGCTGGAGCGCCGGGCCAAGGACGGCACCCTGCCCGGACCCACCGGCTGACCCCCCGGCGGCAGCGCCGCCCGGCAGCGGCCCCGCCCACCGGGCCGCCGCACCGGGCCCCGCCCCGCCCCGACCCGACCGGAGAACCGTGGACGAGACCTTGCGGGTGCCGCCCGAACCGGACCCCGCGGCCGTGGCCCGGGCCCTGGCCGCGGCGGACTGCGGGGAGGTGGCGGCCGACCCCGGCAGCCGCGCCCGGTACTCCGCCGACGCCTCCAACTACCGGCGGATCCCGCTGGCCGTGGTCTTCCCGCGGGAGCGGGCGCACGTGCTCAACGCCCTCGCCGCGTGCCGCCGCCTCGGCGTCCCGGTCACCGCCCGCGGAGCCGGGACCAGCACCTCCGGGCAGGCCGTCGGCGCGGGCGTGGTCCTCGACTTCTCCCGCGCGTACAACCGGCTCCTCGCCCTGGACCCGCAGGCCCGCACGGCCACCGTCGAACCGGGCATCGTCCTCGACGCACTCCAGGCCGCGGCGGCCGGCCACGGGCTCCTCTTCGGCGCCGACCCCTCCACGCACAGCCGCTGCACCCTCGGCGGGATGATCGGCAACAACGCCTGCGGCACCCACTCCCTCGCCTGGGGCCGCACCTCCGACAACGTGCTCGAACTGGAAGTGGCCACCTACCGCGGCACGGTGGTCCGCCTCGGCCCGATGACCCGCGCCGAGATCGCGGCGGCTGCCGCCGCGGACGACGACCGCGGCCGGCTCGTCGCCGCCCTCGCCGCCCTCGCGGACGGGGGACTCGCCACCCTGCGCACGGAGTTCGGCCGCTTCCCCCGCCAGGTCTCCGGCTACGCGCTGGAACACCTCCTGCCCGAGAAGCAGTTCGACCTCGCGCGGGCCTTCGTCGGCAGCGAGGGCACCCTCGGGGTGGTGCTATCCGCCACCGTCCGCCTCACCGAACCTCCCCCCGCCCGCACCCTCGTCGTCCTCGGCTTCGCGGACTCCGGCGCCTCAGCCGACGCCGTGGTCCCCCTCCTCGCCCACCCGCTGCTCGCCCTGGAAGGCCTCGACGAGTCCCTCACGGACATGGTCACCCGGCCCGCCACCCGCGCCGCCGTCGAGGCCCTGCCCCCCGGCCGGGCCTGGCTCATCGCCGAACTGGGCGCAGCGGAAGCCGAACTGCCGGACCTGGCCGAGGCCCTGCTGGCGACCGCCCGGCAGGCCGGGGGCTTCCTCGGCAGCCGGATCGTCGGCGACCCGGCCGGCGCCCGCCTGCTGTGGCGCATCCGCGAGGACGGCGCCGGACTCGCCACCCGCCGGGCCGACGGCTCCGAGGCCTGGCCCGGCTGGGAGGACGCCGCCGTACCGCCCGCGCAACTCGGCCCGTACCTCAAGGAGTTCCGGCAGCTCATGGACCGGCACGGCCTCAGCGGGGCCGTGTACGGGCACTTCGGCGAGGGCTGCCTGCACGTCCGCATCGACTTCGACTTCGAGACCGAGGAGGGCACCGCCGCCTTCCGGGCCTTCGGCTCCGAGGTCTCCCGGCTCATCGCCGCCCACGGCGGCTCCCTGTCCGGGGAGCACGGCGACGGGCAGGCCCGCTCCGAGTTCCTGCCCGCCATGTACTCCCCGGCCGCCATGGACCTGATGCGCCGGTTCAAGGAGGCCTGGGACCCGGACGGCGGGCTCAACCCCGGGGTCATCGTCCGCCCGCTGCCCGTGGACGGGGACCTGAAGGTGAGCCCCCGCCGCCCTTCCCTCCCGCTCGCCACCGCCTTCGCCCACCACGCCGACGGCGGGGACTTCACGAAGGCCGTCCGCCGCTGCGTCGGCGTCGGCAAGTGCGTGACCTCCACCGCCCACGGCACCGGCGTCATGTGCCCCAGCTACCGGGTCACGCACGACGAGAAGGACTCCACCCGCGGCCGCGCCCGCCTCCTGTACGAGATGACCCAGGGCGAGGTCGTCACCGGCGGCTGGCGCTCCCCCGAGGTCCGCGAGGCCCTCGACCTGTGCCTGTCCTGCAAGGCGTGCAGCACCGACTGCCCCGTCGGCGTCGACATGGCCGCGTACAAGGCGGAGTTCCTCCACCACCACTACAAGGGCCGCCTCCGGCCCGCCCCGCACTACAGCATGGGCTGGCTGCCCCTGCTGTCCCGGGCCGCCTCCCGGGCCCCCGCCCTGGTCAACTCCGTCTTCGGCTCCCCGCTGGCCCCGCTGGTCAAACGGCTCGGCGGGATCGCCCCGGAGCGCGAACTGCCCCGGTACGCCGACCGCACCTTCCTCTCCTGGTTCCGCCGCCGCACCCCCGCCCCCGAGGGCCCGCGCGGCCCCGTACTGCTGTGGGCCGACTCGTTCAACAACCACTTCTCCCCGGAGGTCCTGCGCGCCGCCACGGCCGTCCTGGAGCACGCCGGGTTCACCGTGCAGGTCCCCGACGGCACCCCGTGCTGCGGACTCACCTGGATCACCACCGGGCAGCTCGACGCGGCCAGGCGCACCGCCCGGCGCACCGTCTCCGCCCTTGCCCCCGCCGTCCGCGCCGGCCTGCCCGTCGTCGGCCTGGAACCCAGCTGTACCGCCGCCCTGCGCACCGACCTCCCCGAACTCCTCGGCCGGGAGACGCAGTTCGCCGAAGACTCCCGGGCCGTGGCCGGCGCCGCCGTGACCCTCGCCGAACTCCTCGCCCGGCGGGCCCCCGACTGGGAACCCCCCGCCCTCGAAGCCCGCTCCCTCAGCCAGACCCACTGCCACCAGTACGCCGCCGGCGGCTCCGGCGCCGAAGCCGCGCTCCTGCGCCGCATGGGCGTCGACAACACCGAAGCGGGCAGCGGCTGCTGTGGACTCGCCGGCAACTTCGGCTTCGAACGCGGCCACTACGAGGTCTCCGTGGCCGTGGGGGAGCAGAAGCTGCTCCCCGCCGTCCGCGCCGCCGACCCCGCCACGCACATCCTCGCCGACGGGTTCAGCTGCCGGACCCAGATCGCCCAGCGGACCGACCGCCGGGCCGCCCACCTCGCCCAGCTCATCGCCGGAGCGCTGCCCCAGGCCCCGGCACCCTGACAAGGACCGCGCATGCCCTATCTGCACATACTCCGGCGTCCCTCGGTGTTCCGGCTGCTCACCGGCAGCTGGGTGGGCCGGCTCCCGTCCGCGATGGCCGCCCTGGCCGTGCCCCTCGCCCTGCGCGAGGCGGGCGCCCCGTACGGGTTCGTCGGCCTCGCCGCGGGCACCTACGCCCTCGCCGCCGCCGTCGGCGCCCCCTTAGTCGGCCGGCTCGTCGACCGCCGCGGCCAGACCCTCGTCCTGCTCGCCACGGCCCTGCTCGCCGCCGCCGGGTTCATCGCCATCGCCCTCGCCCCCGACCAGCGGGCCCTGGTCCTCCTCGGCGCCGCCGTCGCCGGGGCCGCCACCCCGCCCCTCGAACCCTGCCTGCGCGCCCTGTGGCCGGATCTCGTCCCCGCCGAGGACCTGGAGTCCGCGTACGCCCTGGACTCCAGCGCCCAGGAACTCGTCTTCGTCGCCGGCCCCCTGGTCGTCGCCGGCACGGTCGCGGTCCTCGAACCCACCGCCGTCCTGTGGGCCCAGGCCCTCCTCGGCATCGCCGGCGTCCTCGTCCTGGCGGGCTCCGCCCCCTCCCGCCGCTGGAAGGCCGCCACCCGCTCCACCGACTGGCTCGGCCCGCTGCGCGAACGCGGCCTCGTGCTCCTGCTCGTCTGCCTCGGCGGGGTCGGCTTCGCCATCGGCACCCTCAACATCACCGTCGTCCACTACGCCGAGCAGCGCACCTTCCCCGGCGGCGCGCCCGGACTCCTCGCCCTGCACGCCGCGGGCTCCCTGGCCGGCGTACTCGCCTACGGCGCCCGCCGCTGGACCGCTCCGCTGCCGCAGCGCGCCCGCATCCTGGCCCTCGGCCTGTTCGCCGGGTACGCCCTGCTGGTCCTGCTGCCCCCGCCGCTGCTGATGGCCCCCCTCATGGTGCTCACGGGCCTCTTCCTGGCCCCGCTGCTGGCCACCACCTTCATGCTCGTCGGCGAACTGGCCCCGCCCGGCACCACCACCGAGGCCTTCTCCTGGCTGATCACCCTCTTCGCCTCCGGCACCTCCCTCGGCTCCGCCCTCACCGGCGTCGTCCTCCAGGGCCACGGCGCACACTGGGCGGCCGGCTGCGGGGCGCTCGGGGTCACCGTCACCGTCCTGCTGCTGCTCGCGGGCCGCCGCCGGCTCACCCTCGCCGTCGCCGCCTGAGACCGCCCGGCGCGGGTCCCGTTGCGACCGCGCCGCGAACCCTGACTGACCACTCAATTCCGGCCATCCGTAAGGGAGTTGAATGGACCTGCTCACACCCCGGCGGGCTGTTGACGATCTCTCAGAGGCCCGACTAGGGTGATTTTCCGTGAGGCCCGGACCCCCTGTGCGGGGCCGGCCGAGTCTTCTCTTCCTCACTCACGTGTATCGCGTGCGAGTCCCTCCGTCGGCCAGGCGTGCTGTAGCCACCTGTCACGAGGCCCGGAGGCGAACGGTGCAGCGCGGCCGCCCGCACCCACGGGCTGCCGCCCCTCCCTTCCCACGGGTCCGCGCCCTGCGGGCCAGAATGGAATGCGGCGTGCATATCGACGTGACGGACGTGATGTCCCGGGAGCCCGACGTCAAGGGCCGGAGCAAGAAGGTGTGGCGGCTCGACGGGCAGACCTGCCTGGTCGAACTCATCCCCTCGCTCAGCAGCTTCACCTTCAACCGCAACGAACTCGTCGACGGGACGGCCGAACTGCGGCTCGACTTCTTCGAGCACGTCTCCGGGCGGCTGGCCGCCGAAGGGGTCCACACGGTCTTCCGCGAGCGCACCGGCCCGATCACCTACCTCGCCGACTACCGCCCCTCCGGGCCCTTCGAGGTGATCGTCAAGAACCGGGCCACCGGCTCGACCACCCGCAAGTACCCCGGCCTCTTCACCGAGGGCCAGGTCCTCGACCGGCCCGTGGTGAAGTTCGACTACCGCACCGACCCCGAGGACCAGCCCATCGGCGAGGACTACCTGCGCCTCCTCGGGCTCGACGTGGACGCCCACCGCGAGGCCGCGCAGAAGTGCAACACGGTGCTGCGCGGACTCCTGGAGCCCCTGGACCTCTGGGACTTCTGCCTGATCATCGCGCCCGACCCGGAGCGCGGGCTCGTCATCAACTCCGAGATCTCCCCGGACTGCATGCGGCTGCGCTCCGCCGCCGGAGAGTGCTACGACAAGGACCTCTTCCGCCAGGGCGTGGCCGGGGACGAGATCGTCAAGCGGTGGACCGAGCTGATGCGGATCATCACCCGTGGCTGAGGCCGCGGCCGCAGCCGGGCCCCCGGCCGCACCCGCGGCCGGGCGGACCGCCCTGGTGACCGGCTCCAACCGGGGCACCGGGCGGGCCATCCGGCAGCGGCTCACCGCCGACGGGTTCTCCGTACGCTGCCTCAACCGCAGCTCCTGCCCCGACCACCGGGACCCGGTCACGGCCGATCTGGCCGACGGGCGGGCCGCGTTCGAGGCCGCGGGCTCGGTCCTCGCGGACCTCCCGGCCCGCGGCGGCCGGCCCGCCCTCGACCTGCTCGTCCTCAACGCCGTCACCCGCGGGCTCGGCCGGGTGGACGGGCTCGCCCCCGAGGTCTGGGACGAGGCGGTGGCGGTGAACCTCACCGCCAACCTCCGCGTCATCCAGGCCGCCCTGCCGGCCCTGCGGGCGGCCGGCGGGCACATCGTCCTGATGGGCTCGCACGCCGGGGACCGCCCCTTCGAGGGCGGCATGGCCTACTGCGCGACCAAGGCCGCGCTGAAGTCCATGGCGGAGGTCCTGCTGATGGAGGAGCGCCCGCACGGGGTCCGCACCACCCTCCTCAACCCCGGCGCCATCCGCAATTTCGACGACGACTTCTCCGAGCTGAAGATGAGCACCGAATCGGTGGCCTCGGTCGTGTCCTGGGTGGTCTCGGCCCCCGCGGACACGGTGCTCGGCGAGGTCGAACTGCGCCCGGCCCGGCTCGGCACCCCGCCCGCGGTCGGCTTCGAACGGCTCCAGCACGTGTGAGCCGGCTGCACCGACTACCCGATGGGAGCGTGGCGATGGCGCCGCACACCTTCACCACGGCCTGGAACCCGCACACGGGAACCCTGGAGGCCGTACGGACCCGGGGCGGAACGCCCGGCACGCCCCCAGGGGCACCGGCGGGGAGGCCCGCGCCGCCCGCCGCCCCGGCTTCCGGCCGGCCTTCCGGCCCGCCTCCCGCGGCGGCCGGGGAGACCCCCGTCGGCTTCCGCGCGGTGGCCTCCGTCGGCTTCGGCCCCGGCGGCCGGGTCTGCGCGGTCGACGTGCGCGAGGTCCCGGACGCCGTGGCCCCGGCCCTCCCCGCCCCGTCCCGGCGCGGCGGGGAGAGCGTCGGGTTCGCCTGGCTCGACAGCGGCTGGCTGTGGATCCCCCTCACCGGCGACCGCCCGGAGCGCCACCGCTCCGGCCTCGCGGACGTCCGCATCCGGCTCGACGCGGACTCCGTGACGAGCCTGTCGCTGCACTTCGTCACGGCGCCGGAGACTGGTAGCGGCCCCGAAACCGTCCCCGACTCCCGCACCGACCTGGAGAACCGCACGTGAGCTACGCGGCACTGCTGCGCAGGCCGTCCGTCCCGCACGCCCTCGGCGGTGCGCTCATCGGGCGGCTGCCCACCGCCATGACGGCCCTCGCCATGACCCTCGCCCTGCGCGCCCACGGCGCGGACTTCCGCTTCGTGGGGCTGGCCACGGCGGTGCTCGCCGTGGCGGGGGCCGTCGGGGGCCCGGTGCTCGGCCGCATGGTCGACCGCTGGGGGCAGACGTACGTCCTGCTGGCCAGCGCCGCCCTGTCCACCTGCGGCATCCTGCTGATCGCCCTGGCCCCGGCCGTCCGGCCCGCCGTCCTCGCCGGGGCCGCGCTCGCCGGGGCGGCCACCCCGCCGCTGGAACCCTGCCTGCGCGCCCTGTGGCCCGTACTCGTCGGGCAGGAGAACCTCCAGCGGGCCTACTCCCTGGACGCCGCCGCCCAGGAGCTCGTCTTCATCGGCGGCCCCCTGCTCGTCTCCGCGACCGTCGCGTTCGGCCCGCCCGAGGCGGCGGTGGTGCTCTCCGCCGCCCTGTGCCTGGGCGGGGCCGTCGTCATGGCCACGGCCCGCCCCTCCCGGCAGTGGCGCGGCACACCGGGCGCCCGGAACTGGCTCGGCCCGCTGCGCAGCCGCGCGCTCGTGCTGCTCTTCCTCGGGCTGGCGGGGGCCGGTACGGCCATCGGCGGCCTCAACATCGTCGCCGTCGCCTACGCGGAACGCCACCCGCTGCCCGGCGGGGCCGGCACCCTGCTCGCCCTGTCCGCCTGCGGCGCCCTCGCCGGCGCCGTGCTGTACGGGCGCGGGAACTGGCGCGCGGCCCCCACGGCGCAGGCCGTCGGCTTCGGCGCCGGGCTCAGCGCCACGTACCTGCTCGTCGCCCTGATGGCCCCGCCCGCGCCGATGGCGCTGGTCTGCCTGTCCACCGGGTTCTTCCTGTCCCCGCTGCTCGTGGTGGCCTTCACGCTGGTCGACGCGCTCGCCCCGCAGGGGACCGTCACCGAGGCCTTCGCCTGGCTGATCACCCTCCTGACCACGGGCACCGCCCTCGGGTCGGCCCTCGCCGGAGTGGTCCTCGCAGCCTCCGGCCCCGGCCCGGCGGCCGCCTCCACGGGCCTGTGCGCCCTGCTCGGCGTGGTCCTGCTGGCCCTGTGCCACCGCCTCCCGGAGACCGCCCCGCGCCCGCCCGCCACCACCTCCGAACCGGCCGACCGGTGACCGGCACCCCGGAGCACACCCTCCCGGCGGGAGCGGGAGCCGGACCGGGAGCCGGAGCCGGAGCGGCCGGGGAGAGAGGCGCGGGCGCGGGGGCGGCCGACCCCGGCGCGATCCGGCTGCTCGCCTGCGATCTCGACGGGACCCTCCTCGACTCGGGCGGCAGCCTGAGCACCGGGGTCTCCGCGGCCCTGCACCGGGCCCGGGAGGCCGGGATCTCCCTCGCGGTGATCACCGCCCGCCCGCGGCGGGACGTGCCCGCCGAGGTGGTCCGCCGGATCCCCGCCGCCGCCCACTGGGCGTACAGCAACGGCGCCGTGGTCCACGCGCCGGGCGCGGACCGCCCGAGCCGGGTGCTCGGCTTCCCGCCCGGGGCGGCGGTCCGGCTCGTGCACACCCTGCGCGCGGCCTCGCCCGGCTGGTCCTGCGCCCTGGACCTGGCCGACCGCACGGTCACCCTCGACCCCTTCCCGCGCGAGGCCGCCGCGCACTGGAACGACGTGGTCCACCTCGGGCCCGGCGAAGCCCTCGAACCGCCGGCCGGCCGGGTGCCGAAACTCCTCGTGCACACCGGTGCCGGCGGCGGCCCCGAGGCCGTGGCCGCCGTACAGCGGGCCGTCGGGACCGGGGCCGCGGCCACCGCCTCCGGGGGCCGGTTCGTGGAACTCGTACCGCCCGGCGGCGGCAAGGCCGGTGCGCTGCGGCTGCTGTGCGAGGCGCTCGGCACACCACCGGCGCAGGCGGCGGCCGTCGGGGACGGCCTCAACGACCTCCCCATGCTCGCCCTGGCTGGACTGGCCGCCGCCCCCGCGAACGCGCCCGCCGAGGTGCGGGCGGCCGCGGACCTGGTCCTGCCGTCGAACGACGAGGACGCCGTCGCCGCGCTCGTCGCCCACCTCCTGGCCGGCCGCCGGCCGCCGACGCCCGCGGACCCGGGGCACTGACCCCGGCGCGCAGGCCCGCCCGCCCCGCGCCGGTGGTCCGCGTCCCTGCGTACGCCCGTACGCCCCGTACCCCTGCCGCCGTACGAGAGGAAGCCGTGAACGAGCACGCCGAGCACGCCGGGGGCGGGGTACCCGCCGTGGCCGCGCCCTACGGCAGCTGGCCCTCCGCCCTCCGCGCCGAGGACGTGGCCCGCGGGGCCGCCCTCCCCGAGTGGCTGGACTTCGTGGGCGGCGAGGTGTGGTGGACGGAACCGCTCGCCGAGGACGGCGGGCGCAGCGCCCTGATGCGGCGCGGCCCGGACGGGACGCCCGAGGAGGTGCTGCCGCCGGGCTGGGACGTCCGCAGCAGGTTCAACGAGTACGGGGCCAGGCCGTGGATCCCGCTCCCGCCGCCCGCCGCGGGAGGTGCGGCGGGTGCGGCGGAGACGGCCGCCGGGCCCGGACCGGGCATCGCCTTCGTGCACTGCCCCGACCAGCGCGCCTACCGCTGGCACCCCGGCGGCGACCCCGTCCCCCTCAGCCCGCAGGGCCCGCCCGGCGCACTGCACCGGTACGCCGACTTCGCCGTCCGGGGCGCCGAACTGTGGTGCGTACGCGAGGTGCTGGCGGATCCGGACCCCGGTCCGCAGCCGGATGCGGCGGCGGACCCGTCCCCGCGGGTCCGGCGGGAGCTGGTGGCGCTGCCGCTGGACGGCAGTGCGGCCGAAGACCCGGCTGCGGTAAGGGTGCTGGCTGCCGGACACCGCTTCCTGACCGGACCCCGCATCGCACCCGGCGGGGACCGCGCCGCCTGGCTCGGCTGGGACCACCCCGACATGCCCTGGGACCGTACGGACCTGATGGCCGCCGCCATCACCCCGGCGGGGGAGCTGGGGCCCCCGGTCCGGGTCGCGGGCGGGCCCGGCCGGTCGGTGGCCCAGGCGGAGTGGGCCGCCGACGGCAGCGGGCGGCTGTTCGCCGTGACCGACCCCGACGGCTGGTGGAACCTCCACGAGGTGGACCTCGGGGACCTGCCCGGCGCCGGCGCCGGACCCGCAGCCGGCGGTGGCGGCAGCCGCCCCCTGTACCCCGTCCCGGAGGAGTTCGCGGAGGCCCTCTGGAAGCCGGGATCGCGCTGGTTCCTGCCCCTGCACGACGGCAGCCTGCTCGTCCTCCACGGCACGGGCTCCCGCCGGCCCTCGCTCCTCACCGCCGACGGCACCCGGACCCCCCTGGACCCCGGCGGCCCGTACACCGAGTGGCAGGCGCCCGCCACCGACGGCCGCCGGATCGCCGCCGTGGCCTGCGGCCCGGCCCACCGCCCGACGGTGCTCCTCCTCGACCCGTATGCGGCGGACCCCGCGCCACCGGCCGGGACGGCGGAGGGCACCCCGCCCGTACCGACACCCGTACCGGCACCCTTACCCGCGCCGGCCCGCCCGGCGCCGTACGGCCCCGCCCGCCCCGAGGTCCTGCGACCGCCCTCCCGCGCGCACGCCGAGCTGTGGCCCGCACCCTTCCGCAGGACCTACGAGGGGGCGGCGGGGGAGCCGGTGCACGCCCACGTCTACCCGCCGCACCACCCCCGCCGCCGGGGCCCGGAGGGCGAACTCCCGCCCTACGTCGTCCTGGTGCACGGCGGCCCCACCAGCCGCACCCACCTGGCCCCGCACCCGCACATCGCCTACTTCACCAGCCGCGGCATCGGCGTGCTCGACGTCCAGTACGGCGGCTCCACCGGCTACGGGCGCGCCTACCGCGACCGGCTGCGCGGCAGCTGGGGGCTGGTCGACGTACGGGACTGCGCCACCGCCGCCCGCGGGCTCGTCGCCGACGGGCTCGCCGACCCGCACCGCCTCGCGATCCGCGGCGCGAGCGCCGGCGGCTGGACCGCCGCCGCCTCCCTGATCGCCGAACCGGGGCTCTACCGCGCCGCCGCCATCCACTTCCCCGTACTCGACGCGGAGACCTGGCAGTCCACCACCCACGACCTCGAATCGCGGTACGCCGAGACCCTGATCGGCCCCTGGCCGCAGAACCGGGCGGAGTTCCGGCGCCGCTCCCCGGTGCACGGCGCCGCCGCCATCCGGGCCCCCTTCGCGCTCTTCCAGGGCACCCGGGACGCCGTCTGCCCGCCCAGCCAGGCCGAACGGCTGCTGGCGGCACTGGCCGGATCCGGGGTCGAGCACACCTACGAGGCCTTCGAGGGGGAGGGCCACGGCTTCCGCAGCGCCGCCGTGGTGGCCCGTACCCTGCGCACCGAACTCGCCCTGTATGCGCGGGTGTTCGGCTTCACCGCCGATCCCGGATAGCAGCCGCGCGCCCGGCCGGCTGTCACATCCGGACGGCCTCGATCGTCTTCCACTCCGGGTGAACACCGCGCCGCCGTGGCCTACCGCACGGGCGCACTCACGGAAGAGAAGAGCCGATGAAGCGCTGGTCCACCAAAGACCTGTACACACTCACACCGCCCCGCGACGGCCGGCCCGGCGACGGCATCCTGACCTTCACCGACCGGTACTCCGTCTTCGACTTCGGGGTCATGCCCGACGAGATCCCCGGCAAGGGCCGGGCCTCCTGCGCCATGGCGGTCCGCTCCTTCGAGCTGATGCACGAGGCGGGCATCGGCACCCACTTCACCGAGCAGGTCTCCGACAACGCGATCCGCATCAAGCTCCTCGACATCGACTTCGAGGGCGCCCGGGAGCGCACCGGGCCCGGCGGGATGATCCCCCTCCAGGTGGTCTACCGCAACGCCCTGCCCCGGGAGTCCTCGGTGCACCGCCGGATCGCCGCGGGCCGCCTCGACCCCGCGCTCGTACCGCCGCGGCGCGAACCGGGCTCCCCCTGGCTGGCCTCCGTCATGGTCGAGTTCACCACCAAGTTCGAGGAGACCGACCGCTTCGTCACCCGCGAGGAGGCCGCCCGCGTCGGCCGCGTCGACCCCGGCGGGCTCACCCGCATCGAGGAGCTGACCCGGCGCCTCGCCCCGGTGCTCACCGCCCACTGCACCGCCCTCGGCCTCGAACTCGTCGACGGCAAGGCCGAGTACGGGTTCGACGCCGACGGCGAGCCGATCGTCATCGACCACGCCGGCACCCCCGACGAGAACCGCTTCTACTTCGAGGGCGCCCCGGTCTGCAAGGAGCTGCTGCGCCACCTCCACCCCGGGCTGCGCGAGCGCGTGCAGCAGCACATCCGCGAGGGCCTGCCCCGCGACCGCTGGCCCCGCCCGGAGCCGCTGTCCGCCGACGCCGTCGCCGCCACCTCCGAGGTGTACGCCGCCCTCACCGCCCTGTGGACCGGCCGGGACCGCGCCGCATCGGACGGGGCTTCAGGATCCGCCGCGCACGCCCGACTCGGCGCGGCCGTGGGGGAGTTCACCAAGGCCACCGGGGCCGACCTGGGCGAGCGGACCGGACTGTGACCGGCCGCGGCCACGATCACCACCACGACCACGACCACGACCACCGAGGAGGAGGCGCCGCCGTGGCCCCCGTACCCCCCGCCGCCGTACGGGTCACCGCCCCCGCCCGGCTCAGCTTCACCCTCATCAGCCTCGACGCCACCTCCATGCGCCGCAACGGCATCGCCGCCATGGCCGTGGACCGGCCCGGACTGACCGCCGAGGTGCGGGCCGCCGCCGACGGGGTCACCGAGGTCACCGGGACCGCCGAGGAGACCGCCCGCGAGGTGGCCGCCGCCGTCGACACCCTGCGCAAGCAGTGGGACGGCCCCGCCGCCCGGGTCACCGTCAGCCGTCCGCTGCCGCAGCACAGCGGCTTCGGCTCGAAGACCAGCACCCTGCTCGCCGTCGGCCACGCCTACGCGCAGCTGTGCGGCCGGGACCCGGACCTGCGCGCCCTCGCCCGCACCCTGGGCCGCGGCCGGACCTCCGGGGCCAGCACCGGGCTCGCGGAGCACGGCGGCTTCCTCGTGGACGGCGGGCACCGCAACCCGCCCGGCTTCGCCGCCGACCCGGGGGCCTACCTGCGGCCCAGCCGGTTCGCCCAGGAGGTGGACCCGCCCAGGCCGGTGGTCCGGCTGGACTTCCCCGACTGGCCGGTGCTCGTCCTGATCACCCGCGGGCGCCACCTCGGCGGCCGGGAGGAGCTGGACTGGTTCCAGCGCACCACCCCGATCCCGCCCGAGGAGTCCTGGCGGACCTCGCACCTGGTCTTCATGGGCCTGGCCCCGGCCGTCCTGGAGCAGGACTACGAGGCCTTCTGCGCGGCCGTCGACGAGATCACCTTCACCGGCCACTTCAAGCAGGCCCAGATCGCCTTCCAGGGCGGGGCCGTCACCAGCGTGCTGGACGCCGGGCGGGCCGCGCCCGCGATCGACGCCATCGCCCTCAGCGTCACCGGCCCCGCCTGCTTCGCCTTCACGCAGCGGCCCGAGGAGGCCACCGCCTGGGCGGAGGACCTCCGCCGCCGCGGGCTGGTCACCGACTTCTGGTTCACCAAGGCCAACAACAGCGGCATCACCACCACCGCGACCGGCGCCAGCGCCGCCCGCCCGTCCTAAAGACCCGGAAAGAGTGCGATGAACGCCAACATCCCCGACGTCCTTGCCGCCCGCTACGCCTCCCCGGAGATGACGGGCCTGTGGTCGCACGAGTACAAGATCGTGCTCGAACGCCGGCTGTGGCTGGCCGTGCTGAGCGCCCAGCGCGAACTCGGCATCGAGGTGCCCGCGCAGGTCCTCGCCGACTACGAGCGGGTCGTCGACACCATCGACCTGGACTCGATCGCCCGCCGCGAGCAGGTCACCCGCCACGATGTGAAGGCCCGGATCGAGGAGTTCAACGCCCTCGCCGGCCACGAGCACGTCCACAAGGGCATGACCTCCCGGGACCTCACCGAGAACGTCGAGCAGCTCCAGATCCGCGACAGCCTCGTCCTCGTACGCGACCGCTGCACGGCCCTGCTCGCCCGCCTCGGCCGCCTCGCCGGAGCCCACACCGGGCAGGTGATGGCCGGCCGCTCGCACAACGTCGCCGCCCAGACCACCACCCTCGGCAAGCGCTTCGCCACCGTCGCGGAGGAGGTCCTCGTGGCCTTCGCGCGGCTGGAGGAGCTGATCGCCCGCTACCCGATGCGCGGCATCAAGGGCCCCATGGGCACCGCCCAGGACATGCTGGACCTGCTCGGCGGCGACCGGGCCCGGCTCGGCGAGCTGGAGGACCGGGTGGCCGCCCACCTCGGCTTCAGCCACCGCTTCACCTCCGTGGGCCAGGTCTACCCGCGCTCCCTCGACCACGAGGTGCTGGGCGCCCTCGTCCAGCTGGCCGCCGGGCCCTCCTCGCTGGCCCGCTCCATCCGGCTGATGGCCGGCGACGAGCTGGTCAGCGAGGGCTTCGCCGAGGGCCAGGTCGGCTCCTCCGCGATGCCGCACAAGATGAACTCCCGCTCCTGCGAGCGGATCAACGGGCTCATGATCGTCCTGCGCGGGTTCGCCTCCATGGCCGCCGAGCTCGCCGGCGACCAGTGGAACGAGGGCGACGTGTCCTGCTCCGTGGTCCGCCGGGTCGCCCTGCCGGACGCCTTCTTCGCCCTGGACGGGATGCTGGAGACCCTGCTGACCGTCCTCGACGAGTTCGAGGTCTTCCCCTCCGTGATCGAAGCCGAACTGGAGCGGTACCTGCCGTTCCTCGCCACCACCAAGATGCTGATGGCCGCCGTCCGGCTCGGCGTGGGCCGCGAGGCCGCCCACGAGGTCATCAAGGAGCACGCGGTCGGCGCCGCCCTCGCCATGCGCGCCGAGGGCGCGGACAACCTGCTCCTCGACCGGCTCGCCGCCGACGGGCGCTTCCCCCTCGACCGCGGGCAGCTCGACGCCCTCCTCGCCGACCGCATCGGCTTCACGGGGGCGGCCGCCGACCAGGTGGACGAACTCCTGGCCCGCATAGGCAAGGTGACGGAACGCCACCCCGACGCAGTGGGCTACAAGCCGGGGCGGCTGCTCTGAACCGCTCGCGCACCCCCGTCCCCGTACCCGCACAGGAGGAGCTTCCCGTGTCCGGCACCGACGCGCCCGGGGCGCGCACGTACGACACCCTCGTGATCGGCTCCGGCGGGGCCGGGCTGCTCGCCGCCTGCCGCGCCGCCGACGCGGGCCGCCGCGTCCTGGTCCTGGAACGCACCGCGGTCCTCGGCGGCACCACCGCCGTGTCCGGCGGCATGGTCTGGGTGCCGGACAGCTCCGTGATGCGCGAGCACGGCCTGCCCGACTCCGCCGCGGACGCCCTGCGCTACCTGGAGCGGGTCACCGAGGGCGCGGTGGCCCGCGAGCGGCTCGAACAGTACGTCGCCACCGCCCCCGAGATGGTGGACTACCTGCACGCCAAGACCCCGGTCCGGCTCTTCCCGATCGACCGGCCCGACTACCACTCGGACTGGCCCGGCGCCCGCGACGCGGGCCGCACCCTCGACAACGTGCCCTTCCCCACCGCCGGCCGCCCCGGCCTCGTGGAGCGGATCCGGCGCGGCGAGCACTTCGACGCCGTCACCTACGACGAGCGCCACCGCTGGCGCTCCCCGGAGCTGTACGACCACGAGCTGGTCGCCCGCCGCCGGGCCGAGGGGGTCCTGACCGTCGGCGCCGCCCTGGTGGCCGGGCTGGTCGCGGCCTGCGACGAGCGCGGGGTGCAGTTCGCCACCGGGACGCGGGTCCGCGAACTCCTCCTCGAGGACGGCCGGGTGGCCGGGGTCCGCGCCGAAACCCCCGACGGGCCGGCCGAGTTCCGCGCCGCCGCCGGAGTGGTCCTCGCCAGCGGCGGCTACGAGTGGAACGACCGCCTCAAGCAGGCCTTCCTCGGGGTCGCCGACACCCGCCCCGTCAGCCCGCCCTGGAACCACGGCGACGGACTGCAGATGGCCATGGCGGCCGGCGCCGCCCTCGACGGCATGGACCAGGCCTGGTGGGTGCCCGCCGTCGGCGCCCCGGACTGGGAGTACGACGGGGCCCCGCTCTCCCGCCACCTGGTGGGCGAGCGCTGCCTGCCCGGCTCGGTGATCGTCAACGGGCAGGGCCGGAGGTTCGTCAACGAGGCCGTCAACTACAACGACATCACCAAGGCCTTCCTCACCTTCGACCCCACCACCCACACCCGCCCCAATGCCCCCGCGTGGCTGGTCTTCGACGAGGCCTTCCGCCGCCGCTACCCCGTCGCCTCCGTCCAGCCCGGGGACCCCGTCCCCGACTGGTTCCTGCGCGGGGACTCGCCCGCCGCCCTCGCCCGCGCCATGGGCGCCGACGCGGCCGGACTCACCGCCACCCTCACCGCCTTCAACCGGCATGCAGCCCGCGGCGAGGACCCCGAGTTCGGCCGCGGCACCACCAGCCACGACCGCTACTACGGCGACGACCGGCACGGCCCCAACCCCTGCCTCGGCCCCCTGGAACAGGCGCCGTACTACGCCGTCCCGGTCGGCCCCGGCATGCTCGGCACCAAGGGCGGGCTCGTCACCGACCCCGCCGGCCGGGTCCTGCGCCACGACGACACCCCGGTCCCCGGCCTGTACGCCTGCGGGAACGTGGCCGCCACCCCCATGGGCCCCGGCTACCCCGGCTCCGGCGGCACCCTCGGGCCCGCCCTGGTCGGCGGCTACCTGTGCGGGGCGGCCGTCGGCGCGGGCGGCGGGGCGGACGCGTGAGCGCCGGCCCGGGAGCAGCAGCAGTGGTGGTGGTCGGCGCCGGATCCATCGGCAGCTGCACCGCCCTCAACCTCGCCGAACGGGGCGCCCGCGTCGTCCTCGTGGACGGCGCCGACCCGGCGCGCGGGCTCTCCGCCCACGGCTTCGGCTGGGTCAACGCCGTCGACAACGGCTCCGACCCCTACTACGCCCTCACCTCCGAAGCCCCCGCGGCCCACGAGCGGCTCGCCGCCCGCACCGCCGGAGCGCCCTGGTTCCACCGCACCGGCAACCTCCACTGGGCCGAGGACCCGGCCGGCGCCGCCCGCCTCGCCGCCACCGCCGCGGGCTACCGGGCCCGCGGCTACCCCGTGGAGGAGTACGGGACCGCCCGGGCCCTGGCCGAGCTCCAGCCCGGGCTGGCCCTGGACGGCGTACACGGGCCCCTGTACCACTACCCGTCCGACGCGCACGTGATCAGCGACCGCTTCCTGGCGGCCGTCCAGGACCGCTGCCGCGCCCTCGGCGTGGAGATCCGGACCGGCACCCCCGTCACGGGACTGCTGCGCCGCGGGGGTGCGGTGCGGGGGGTGGTGCTGGGTTCCGGTGAGCGGATCGGGGCCGACACCGTCATCAGCTGCGCCGGGCGCGGCACCCGTGAACTCCTCGCCCACGCCGGGGCGCACGTGCCGCTCGTCGACCCGGGGCAGGAGGGACGCCCGGTGACCATGGGGCTGCTGGTCCGCACCAGTGCGCTGGGCGGGGAGCCGGGCCGGGTCCGGCGCATCCTGCACGCCCCCGACCTCAGCATCCGTCCGCACAGCGGGGGCCGGCTGGTCCTGCACTGCCACGACGTGGACCACGAGCTCGATCCGGCCCATCCCGACCCGGACGCGCAGGCGCGGACCGCCGCGGCGCGGGTCCTGGCCCGGCTGGACCGGGTCCTGCCGGGGGCGGGGGACGGGGTGGGGGTGGAGTCGGCGTTCGTGGGGGTGCGGCCGATGCCGGTGGACGGCCTGAGTGTGGTGGGCGGGGTGGTGCCGGGACTCTACGTGACCGTCACCCACAGCGGCCTGACCCTCGCCCCCCTCCTCGGCGAGATCGCCGCCGCGGAGGCCCTGGGCACCCCGTCCCCCCTGGCGGAGCCCTTCCGCCCCGACCGCTTCACCCCGTAGCCGGGTGCGGGTCCCGCTGCGCGGGGCCTGTTCCCCGACCCGCCCGTTCCCGTTCCCGTTCCTGGGGCTCCGCCCCAGACCCCGCGCCTCAAACGCCGGCGGGGCTGGATATCGCTGCACGTTGCCAGCTCAGGCGCGCCACATCCAGCCCCGCCGGCGTTTGAGGCGCGGGGGTGTGGGGGCGGAGCCCCCGCTACGGGAAGGGGCGGGCAGGGGAACGGCCCCGCGCAGCGGATGCGCGCGGGGCCGGGGTCGGGCGGGACGGCGTACGGCCGGTCAGCGCAGGAGGGCGGCCGGCCGCCCCGCCCGCGGGGTGTTGCGGCTGGCGAGGAACCGCGGCACCCCGTCCGTGACCACCGCAGAGATCCCCGGCACGTCACCCACCGCCATCGCCCCCAGCGCCGTACCCCCCGCCGACCCCCGCGGCGCGTCCATGACGACCAGGTCCGCCTCCGCCCCCACCCGCAGCCGCCCCGCCGCCAGCCCCCACACGTCGGCGACGTTCCCGGTGGCCAGCGCCCAGGCACGGGCCGGCTCCAGCCCGCCGAGCGCCGACAGCTCCACCAGGGTCTTGAGCACCGCCAGCGGCATGATCCCGAATCCGGACGGGCTGTCGGAGCCCACCACGATCCGAGCGAGCGCGTCCTCCTGCCGGGCCCGGTCCAGGATCCGCAGTGCGGCCCGCAGATTGCCCGCCTGCACCAGCTGGAGCGCCATCGGGCTCTCCGCCAGCAGGCGGTCCACATCGGCGTCGGGCAGCGCGGTCGGGCCCCCGTTGGCGTGCCCGCACACGTCGGGCGCCAGCGCCAGCAGGTCCGCGGCCCGCAGCGAGGCCGAGCCCGCCGCGCTCGCTCCCCCGCCGTGGCACATCACCACCAGCCCGTGGGCCTGCGCCCAGCGCACCTGGTCGATCCCCTCGGCGGCCTTCCCGTAGGCGCCGAAGCCGAACTTGGCCAGCCATACCCCGCACCGCGCAAGGTACGCGAAGTCCTCCTCGGTCAGGGTGGGTTCGAGCAGCACGTTCCCCGCGTGGACCCGCATCCCGCCGGGCCGGTACGCCTCGAAGCTGGCCCGGGCGGCCACGGCCAGCGCCTTGACCCCCTCGCGGTCGCGGGGCCGGCCGGGCACGTGCACCTCGCCCGCCGAGATGGTCCGGGTGATCCCGCCGTGGACGTACCCCTCCAGGTAGTCCACCGCCTTCTGCCGGGGGGAGTAGTCCCCGAAGGTGACGTGCCCGTGCGAGTCGATCAGGCCGGGGGCGACCGTGCCCCCGCCGGCGTCGAGGACCCGGTCGGCGGCGGCCAGGTCCGCGGCCAGGTCGGCGGCGCGGCCGACGGCGGTGATGACCCCGTCGGTGCACAGCACCGTGTCGGCGTCCTCGATCAGGGGGCGGGCGAGGTCGCCGGAGACCAGCGTCCCGGCGCCCGTGACGGCCAGAGTGGCCACCGGTTCACCTCTCTCTTTGTCAACTCGCGCGATCCGGAAGGGGGTTGGGGCTTCAGGGCGCCGGGCGGCGCGGCGGCGGCACCGGCAGCCCGAGGTGCTCGCGCAGGGTGCTGCCGGTGTAGTCCTTGCGGTAGAGCCCCCGGCGCTGGAGCACCGGCACGACCAGTTCCGTGAACGCCGTCACGGAGCCGGGCACGTACGCCGGGTAGATGTTGAATCCGTCGGCGGCCCCGTTCTCGAACCACTCCTGGATCATGTCGGCCACCTCCTCCGGATTGCCGACCACCGTGTACGAGAGCTCGGACGGGGTGGCGTGCACCAGGTCGCCGTACGTGATCGGGCGCGGCCCCCCGGGGGTGCGCCGGGTCAGCCGGGTGATCTCCGCCAGCCGCCGCACCCCCTCCTCGGACATCTGCGCCAGCACCCCGGCCGGCACCGCCGCCGCCAGGTCGGCGCCGCGCAGGTCCACGCCGAACACCCGGCTCGCGGAGGACAGGTTGCGCCGGTGGCCCTCACCGATCCCGCCCTTGCGGACCAGTTCGCCGGGCTCCTCCTCCGGGTCCAGGACCAGCAGGGAGTTGAGGAGGTCGTACAGCTCCACGGCCTCCTCCGTGGTCGGGGCCACCACCGGGGTCAGTCCGGGCAGTACGGCCACCTGCCCGGCCCGGCCGTGGCGGGCGGCCCGCGCCTTGATGTCGGCGTAGTACTCCCGGCGCAGCGCGAAGTCCGGCTGCGGCCCGGCGAAGACGATGTCCGCCTCGCGGGCGCTGAGCTCGCGGGCGTGGTCGGAGGTGCCCGCGTTGAACAGCACCACCTGCCCCTGCGGGGGGCGCCCGGTGTCCAGCGCACCGGCCACGGAGAAGAACTCCCCTTCGTGGAGGGCCTGTTCACCCTGCGCGCCGTCGCCCGCCCCGCCGCCGCTGCCCCCGCCGTCCGTGCTGTCCCACAGTGCCCGTACCGCGTCCAGGCACTCCTGCGCCCAGGCGTAGCGCTTGGCGTTGTCCCAGTGCTCCTCCCGGCCGAAGTTGTACGCCGCGGCCGCGTCGGCCCCGGTGACCAGGTTCCAGGCGGCCCGCCCGGCGCTGACCAGGTCCAGGGAGGCCAGCAGCCGGGCGAGGGAGTACGGGTCGGAGTACGTGGGGTTGGCGGTGACCACCACCCCGATGCGGCGGGTGGCGGCGGCGAGCGCGGTGGCCGTGACGTACGGCTCCAGCCGGGAGATCTGCGCCGGGTTGCTGTACTGGAGCCCCGGGTCGCAGGCCAGCCGGTCACCGAGGAACACGAAGTCGAACTTGGCGCGTTCGGCCTCCGCGCCGACCTCCTGGATCAGCTCGATGTCGTACGCGGCGTCCGCCCGGGCGTCCGGGTGGCGCCAGCCCGCGGCGTGCGTGCCGGTGGCCCAGAACATCAGGCCGAGGTGGAGCTGTCGCTCGGTGGGCATGGGTTCAGCCCCTTTCCGGGCCGGCGGCGGTCCGCTCGGCGATCCGCTCGGCGAGGTGGTTCGCGGGCCGGGTGAGCCCGTAGTGGCCGCGCAGGGTGTCGGCGGTGTACGTGGCCGGGAAGTGCCCGGCGGCGGTGAGCAGCGGCAGCACGGTGTCCGTGAACTCCGCGAGCGCGCGGGCGGCGGCGCCGTCCGGGCCGGGGCCGGGCTCGGGGAAGCGCACGGTGAAGCCGTCCACCGCGCCGCGGCCCAGCCAGGCGCCGAGCCGTTCGGCGATCTCGCCGGGGGTGCCGTCGAGCACGGCCCGCTCCCGGTCGGAATCCGGTGCGCCGGCCTGCTCGCGCAGGGCGCGGGCCTGCGCGGCGGTGGCCGCGACGAAGGGGGTGACCACCCCGAGCCGGGGCCGCCCGCCCGCCGCCGCGGAGCTGAGCGCGGAGTCCGGGTTCCCGGCGGTCAGCACGTCGGCGTGGGCGGACACCAGCGGGTCGGCGGCGTCGGCGAGGACGACCGGGTGCCCCTGGGGCGGGCGGACCACGTTCAGGGGGCCGCGTACGCGCAGGGTGCCGCGGTGGTCGAGGACGTGGACGCGGGAGGGGTCGATGAAGCGCCCGGTGGCCTTCTCGTGGACGAAGGCCCCGTCCTCCCAGGTGTCCCACAGGTCGCGGACCACGGGGACGAACTCCCGGGCCCGGTCCTCCCGGCCCGCGGCCGGGTCCGCACCCTCGCGGCGGTGGTTCGCGTCCGAGTCCGGATCGGGGCCGGTCACCACCCGCCAGCCCGCGCGCCCGCGGCTGGCGTGGTCCACCGAGGCCACCATCCGGGCCAGGTTGTAGGGCTCGTGGTAGGCGGGGGCGGCCGTCATGACCAGGCCGATCCGGCGGGTGTTGACGGCCAGCAGCGAGACGCCGACCAGGGCGGCCGGGGACCCGGACGCGGACCGGCCGGGCCCGGTGGCGGTCCGGTCGCCGAGGACGAGGTGGTGGACCCCGGCGGCCTCGGCCTTCCGGGCGGATTCGAGGAGGAAGCGGGTCGGGTCGCGGTGACCCGCCTCCGGTAATTCGTAACCGAGGAGCATTCCCGTGCTCACGTGGCGCCTCCGACAGGCCGACGAGGAATGGCAGGCGAGAAGAGAGTGGAGAAGCGAACGAATGAAGACGAACGGGTGAGAAAGAAAGGAGGAATGGTGAAAGGGAAAGGAGGTGAAGGAGTGGGGGACGTCAGGGTCCGCGGGCCGCGGCCGGCTTCGCGCTCGGGCGGCGGGACCGCGCACGGTGCGGGGGCCGCGGGAGCAGGCGCTCCGCAGCACCGGCCGTACCGGACACAACTCGCCGGAAGCTAACACGATCTTCGAGCGGCCTACAAGCGTCCCCCGGGGGCCGTGCGCAGGGTTCCGGCCACGGCCGCGCCGCCCGCGGCGCACTCCCGTACCGCCGCCCGCAGTTCGCGCTCGTCCGTGATCAGGCCGTGGACGGCGTGGTGGACCAGCAGCATCGCCCAGATCTCCTGCTCGACCAGTTCCGGGCCGCGCGAGCGCAGCAGTTCGACCGCGGTGAGCCCGCCCGCGAGCACGTCCTCCACCATGTCCGCGAGCCCCCAGCGGCCGCGGTGCACGCGGATCAGCTGGGCCGCCCCGGCCTCCTCCGGGGTGAGCAGCGTGGTGATCAGCCGCCGGTCCGGCCCGCCCCGCCCGTCCGCCGGGTACGGGATCACCCGGACCGGGACGGGCGGGGCGGCCGGGGCCTCGGGCTCCGCGAGCCGCGAGAGGTAACTGCCGTCCGCGAGCGGCTCGTCCACCGGCAGCGGCCACTGCGGTCCGGCCCGCCAGAGCAGGTCGGCCCGGGTGGCCGCCTGCTGCCACAGGCCCACCGACAGGGAGTCCAGCTCGGCGAGGAGCAGGCTGCCGCGGGGTACGGACGGCAGCAGCTCCAGGGCCAGGGCGGCGGCCCCGAGGGCCGGGGGCCCCACGGCCGCGTCCAGGACCGCGTGCGCCCCGCTGTGCCCGAGGGCCACCAGCAGCACCTGCGGGGCGGGCGCGGGGGAGGCGGGAGGGGCGGGAGCGGCAGCGGGGGAGGGGCCCGCCCCGGGACACGGCCCGGCAGCGCGGCCGAACCGCGCCCGGTTCGCCGGGGTGTCGGGCACGCGCAGGGCGAGCGCGTCGAGCGTGAGCACCGTACCGGCCGCTGCGCCCGTACCGCCGCCCGTACCCCCCGCCCCGCCGCGCCCGCCCGGTCCGGCCGCCCGCCCCGCCCCGGGGGCCGCCGGCGCGGACAGCGGCACGGCCCGCGGGGCGACCGTGCGGAACAGCAGCCGCAGCGGGGCCGCGCCCAGCCGCTGCCGGGCCTGCGCGAGCGCCGAGGGGGTGGGCATGCGCCAGCCGCGGGCCCACCCGTGCTTGCGGGACAGGCCGCCCATCAGCCGGCGCAGCACCTCCTCGTGACCGGCGGAGGGGTACAGCCACATGGCCAGGGCGTGATAGACCATCGTCCTGGCGGAGAGCCTGCGCGCACGCTGCTCGGTGCGGCCCGCGGCGGCCACCGCCTCGTCCACGAGGGCCGGAGGGAAGGCCCAGGTCAAGATCCCGACGGTGATGCCGTCGGCCGGGCGGCGGGGTTCCGCCGAGGCCGTACGACCGGTGTGTGTCATGTCCGGGCCTCCCTTTCCGATGAGGACGCTGGGGTCTGGGGGGTGTGCGGGCGCGCGGTGCGTGCCCGGAGCGCGGCCGCAGCACCGGTACGCGCCCCGCCTGCCGCGCTGCCTCCGGGCCGCGCCCGGGCGGTCCGGCCGGCCCGGCGCAGGGATCCGAGAGCAGAGGGGTTGAACCGGTGTTGTCCACCACGCACGAAACGAAGCAGCGGGGTCCGGTCCTGGTCGGCACCGTCACGCTGGACTTCCTGCACGAGGGCCCGCCGGGCCGCGGCCGGGAGCCGGTGACCCTGCGCTGGGGAGGGGTGGCGAACAACGCCGCCTGCGCCCTGGCCGCGCGCGGGGCCCGGCCGGCCCTGGCCACCGTCGCCTACGCGGGGGAGTTCGGTCCGGCGGTCGGCGCCCATCTGGCCGGAAACGGCGTGGAATGGCTGACACTGCCCGAACGGACCGCGCTGCCAGTCTTCCACGCCGAACTCGTCGAGGGCTCCGTGGCCGGCAAGAGCTTCCTCGGGCAGGCGGCCCTCGGGCTGATCACCCCCCGGCTCCTCGACCGCTCCCGGGACCTGTTCGCCGCGGCCGCCCTGCTGGCCGCGGGCACCGACGCCGAGGAGCCCGCCCTCGCCTGGCTGGCGGCCGAGGCCCAGCGGCGCGGGCTGCCCTTCTGGCTGCTGTCGGCCGACCCCGACGAGGTGTCCAAGCTGCGGCCGGGCGGCCGCGGGGCCGATCTCGTGGCCCTGAACCTGCGCGAGCTCGGCCTGTGGGCCGGCGGGCCGCCCGCGGGCCGCCGGGAGATCGCGGCCGCGGCCCGCACACTGCCCGCGCCCGGCGGGCACTGCCTGGTCACCCTCGGCGCCGACGGCTCCCTGCTCGTACCGGAGGACGGGTCGGAGCCGCTGCACCAGCCCGCGGCGGCCGTGGCCGGGCAGGTGGTCACGGTCGGGGCCGGGGACGTGCTGTTCGGCTGCCTGATGGCCGGCCGGCTCGCCGGCGCCGACTGGGCTCCGGCGCTCGCCGAGGCGACTGCCCTGACCAGCCGCTTCCTCGGGGTCCCGGCCGACTCCCCGCAGCCGTACGCGGCGCTGTCCGGCCGTACGGCGGCGGATTGACGGGATCCGGCTGTCACGCCCGGCCGCCCTGGATCGTCAACAAGGGTGGGCGACGGCGGAAGGCCGGCGTCGGCCCCCGGGAATCGACCACGACGGAGGCCGGAAGTGACCACGCAGAAGGTGAACGAGACCCTGACCCGGGTGGGGGCGGGCACCCCGATGGGGCAGCTCCTCCGCGAGTACTGGCTTCCCGTCATGCGCTCGGAGCGGCTCGCGGAGCCCGGCGGCGCCCCGCTCCCGGTGGAACTCCTCGGCGGGAAGTACGTGTTCTTCCGCACGGACGACGGCCGGGTGGGCTGCTTCGACGAGGCCTGCCCGCACCGCGGCGCCTCCCTGGTCCTCGCCCGCAACGAGGACTGCGCGCTGCGGTGCGTCTACCACGGCTGGAAGTTCGACGTCTCGGGCCGGGTGCTGGAGACCCCCTCCGAACCGGAGGAGGACGGCCCGCGCTTCGGCGAGCGGGTCAAGCTCCTGCACCACCCGGTGGTCGAGGCCGGCGGGGTCGTCTGGGTATGGCTCGGGGGTACGGACCGCAAGCCCCCGGCCTTCCCGGAGTTCCCGTTCACCAAGGTCCCCGCCGAGAACGTGTTCGCCACCGTCGCCCTCGTGGACTGCAACTGGCTCCAGGGGCTGGAGGCGGACATCGACTCCGCGCACGTCTCGCTGCTCCACGAGACCGAGGCGCGCAACGGTCCGCTGAAGGACCTGCTGGACGACACCGCCCCGCGCGACGAGATCGACCCGCAGCCGTACGGGCTGCGCTTCGCGGCCCTGCGCACCCTGTCGACGGGGGAGACCCTGGCCCGGGTCAAGCCCTTCGCCATGCCCTGGTACACGGTGGTCCCCGAACTGCCCAACGGGGACCGGCTGTTCCACGCCTGGGTGCCCGTCAACGACCACCAGACGATCATGTGGTACCTGTGGTGGAACGACGACCGGCCCGTCGACCCGGCCTATTTCAGCGAGCAGTTCGGGCTGGACCTGGACACCCTCAACCCCGACGACATCCGGGAGGGGTACACCCGCGAGAACCTGTGGGGCCAGGACCGGCAGGCCATGCGGGAGGGCCGCAGCTTCTCCGGGATCCGCGGACTGGTCCTCCAGGACGTGGCCGTGCAGGAGAGCATGGGCCCGATCGTGGACCGGACCGCGGAGAACCCGGGCAAGAGCGACCGCGGGATCGTCCGCACCCGCCGCTTCCTCCTCGACGCCCTCAAGGCGCACGCCGCCGGGGAGGTCCCCCCCGGCCTGGGACCCGACGCCGATTTCAGCGCGGTGCGCTCGGCCGTGATCGTCGTGCCCGAGGGCGGGGACTGGCGGGCCTCCGCCTCGTAACCGCCCCGCCCACGGCCCCCGTCGGGGGCCGCCACCCCAGAGAAAGGGACCTCGCATGGCCACCGTCCTGTCCGTCTCGGGAAGTCCCTCGGCGACCTCCCGGACCAGCGGGCTGCTGCGCCACCTGGACGCCCGGCTCGCCGCACGGGGGCACGAGGTGGTCCACCTCGACGTGCGCTCCCTGCCCGCCGGGCCGCTGCTCGCGGCCGAGGTGGACCACCCGGCGATCGCCTCCGCCGCCGCCATGTTCGACCGCGCCGACGGCATCGTCATCGGTACGCCGATCTACAAGGCCTCCTACTCGGGACTGCTGAAGTCCCTGCTCGACCTGCTGCCCCAGCACGCCCTGCACGGCAAGGCCGTCCTGCCCCTGGCCACCGGGGGGACCACCGCCCACCTCCTGGCCATCGACTACGCACTGCGACCGGTGCTGGCCGCGATGGGGGCGGCGCACATCGCCCCGGGCTGGTTCACGCTGGACCGGCACATCACCCTCGGTGATTCCGGGGCGGTGACCGTGGCCGAGGAATCCGCCGCGGGGCTGGAACGCGTCACCGATCAATTCTCGGTGGCCCTGCGTGACCGGCACGTATTGGCCGGCGCCGTGTTTTAGGTTTTAGGTGTCTTTGACATTTCTTTTCCGCGACGTTGGCGAGAACCCTCAGACGCCGTCTGGGGCGGCCGGCCCGGGATCCCCCGGACCGGCCGCACCGGACGGCGTTTTCGCATGTCAGAGGGCGGGTAGAAAGCCGTGTCGGGGTGCCTGGGCGTACTGGGGAGGGTGGCGGGAGGGGCTCCATATCACGCGTCGTGTGGCAATGAAGTTAAGGGCATTACCGGGCTGCGAAAACCGGTCGGGCAGCCGGAAAAACGCCAGAGATGCCGCGTGCACGCTCGCATGTGGCGGGCCTCCGTGCGAGCTGATTATTTTCAGTCAGCACTTAACTGAATTGGCCAGTATCCACCCAGAATTAACTTCACAAGCCCCTGGGGCTGTGCTTGGATATCACTCGATTGGTGCTTGAGATTCCACGTGTACAGCCAACACAACAGGGGCAGTTAAGTGACGGAGCGTCATCTCCTCCTTGTCAATCTCCGGCGCATTCAGAGGGAAGGGCTCGAGTCCCTGCTCGCCGCCCGCCGCCTGGGATACCGAGTGGTCCTCCTCGGTCGTTCCCTCCCCGAATTCGCCGAGCCGCTCGTCCACGAATTCCGCCAGGTGGACACCTACGACCGGGCCGCCTCCCTCGAAGCGGCCCGCGAACTCCACGCCGCGTACGCGTTCGCCGGCGTCGCCAACTTCACCGAGGTGGACGTCCAGCTCGTGGCGGCCATCGCCGCCGACCTCGGACTCCCCGGGATGTCCGAGACCGCCGCCCTCCGGGCCCGCAACAAGTACGTCATGAAGGACGCGCTGCGGCACCTGGACGGCGTACTCCCGCGCTTCGCCAAGGTCACCGACCTGGCCGGGCTGAAGGAGGCCGTCGCCCGGGTCGGGCTCCCGGCGGTGGTCAAGCCCACCGGCGCCTCCGGCTCCAAGGGCATCTTCGAACTCCGTGCCCCGCAGGACCTGGACGCGGCCATGGAGCGGCTCGCCGGCATCGCCCGGCCCGACTTCGACCCCGTCTTCCGGCAGTTCGGCGCCGAGTTCATCGTCGAGGAGTTCCTCGAGGGCGACGAGCTCAGCGTCGAGGGCTTCGTCTCCGGCGGGGAGGTCCACATCGTCACGGTCACCGACAAGACCACCAGTGTCCCGTACCACCTGGAGCTGGAGCACAAGGTGCCCAGCGCCCTGCCCGCCGACGACCTCGCCGAGATCGCCGCCACCACCAAGGACATCGTCGGCGCCCTCGAATTCGACCACTGCGCCTTCCACCTGGAGGCCAAGTGGGGCGGGCGCGGACTGCGTTTCATCGAGATCGCGGCCCGCCCCGCCGGGGACTACATCGGCTCCCACCTGGTGCCCCTGGCCACCGGCGTCGACTACTTCGAGAACGTGATCCGCGTCGCCACCGGCGAACCCCTGCGGCTGGAGCACGACCGGCAGCTCAACGCCGGCCTGCGCTTCGTCCTCGCCGAGCGGCCCGGCCGCTTCGAGGGCGCCGCCGGACTCACCCCGCTCTTCGAGGACCCGGGCTTCCACCACGTGTTCACCGAGGTCCCCGCGGGCACCGAAGTGGCCCTGCCGCCGGAGAACTTCGGCCAGCAGCGGGTGTCCGCCGTGATCGCGCGGCACCTCACCCGCGAGGGCCTGGAGCAGCTGCTGCACCGCGTCACCACCGAGGCGACGGCCAGGATCACCCCGGCCGCCGGCCGGGAATGACGGCCGCCCGCACACGGGGGCGGAGGACGCGCCGATGAAGGCCGCCCTCCTCGGCTGCGGCCAGATGGGCCGCGCCGCCGCCCACGCGCTGGCCACGGACCCCGGCACCGAGGAGCTCGTCCTCCTCGACCGGGACCCCGGCCGGGCCGAAGCCCTGCGGGACTGGTTACGGGGCGGCGGCGGGACCGGGACCCGGCCCGCCGCCGCGATCCGCACGGCCGACGCGATCGGCCCCGCCCTCACCGGGTGCGGGGTGCTCGCGACGGCCATGCCCTGGGCCCCCACCGAAGCAGCCCTCGGACCCGCGCTCGACGCGGGGGTACCGGTGGCCTCGATCACCCGACCGCCCACCGAGGACCTCGCCGCCCTCGACGCCCGGATCCGCTCCGCCGCAGGCACCGTACTGCTGCCCGTCGGACTCGAACCCGGACTGACCGAAATGCTCGCCGTCCACCTCGCGGAGCGCCTCGACACCGTCCGCTCCCTGGAGATCTACTGCGGGGGCATCCCCGCCGTCCCCCGCGGACCCCTCGGCTACACGGCCTTCTTCGGCGGGGAGAACGACCACCACCTGCCGATCGCCCAGCGCCGGGCCCTCGCCCTCGACGGCGGCCGGCCCGTCCACCACCCCCGCTTCTCCGGGGTGGTGACCCGCGACTACGACGGGGTCGGCCGGCTGGAGGCCTACCACGACGGCATGGCCCCCTGGCTGGGCGAGCACCCCGCCCTCCGCGAGGCGGACTGCACCCAGAAGACCCTGCGCCGCCCGGGCTTCGCCCGCACCGTCACCGAACTGGCCCGGCTCGGCCTGCTGGCCGACGAACCGGTCGACGTGGACGGCGGCCGGGTGGTCCCGCGCCGCCTGGTCGAGCGCGTGCTCTCCCCGCAGGTGCGGGCCCGGGCCGGGGACCGCGACATCGTGGTCCTGGAACTGACCGCGCACGGCGAGCGCGACGGCCGCGAGGCCTCCGTGCGCACCACCGTGACCGACCGCGCCGACGAGACCACCGGCCTCTCCGCGATGGCCCGCACCACCGGGTTCACCCTGGCCGCGGCCGCCCGGCTGCTCGCCGAGGGCGCGGTGGCCGGCACGGGGTGGCTCAAGCCCCACCTCGCCCTGCCGCCGAAGCTGACGCAGCGGGTGATGGAGTCGCTGACCGCACGCGGAGTCACCTGGCTGCCGGCCCACGAGGCGGCCGAAGCCGGCCGCCCGCACCTGTAACGGGAGCACCCTCATGAGTACTTCACCCCTGACCCACGATCTCGTGGGCATCGGGTTGGGCCCCTCCAACCTGAGCCTCGCCGCCCTGACCTCGCAGGAACCCGGCTTCTCCGCCGTGTTCCTCGACCGCAAGGAGGCCTTCGACTGGCACCCCGGCCTGATGCTGCCGGACGCCGAGATGCAGGTCCACTTCCTCAAGGACCTCGTCACCCCCGTCGACCCGACCAACCCGCACTCCTTCCTCGCCTTCCAGGTGGAGAACAGGCGGCTCTACCGGCTGCTGGTCACCGGCCGCTCCAAGGTGCCCCGCCGCGAGTTCGAGCAGTACTGCCGCTGGGTCTCGCGCCGCCTCGGCAACCTCCGCTTCGGCGTCACCACCGAGAACGTCGAATGGGACGGCTCCGCCTTCCTCGTGCACACCACCGACGGGGTGCTCCGCGCCCGCAACGTGGCCACCGGCACCGGGCTCACTGCGAAACTGCCCCAGTGCGCCGTGGGCCACGACCCCGCGCAGGTGTTCCACGCGGAACAACTCCTCCGCAAACCAAGGGACTTCGCGGGCAAGCGGGTGGCCGTGGTCGGCGGCGGGCAGAGCGGCGCCGAGGTGGTCCGCCACCTCCTCGCCGACGGGACCGGGCGCCCCGCGCGCATCGTGTGGGGCACCCGGCGCAGCAACCTCCTCCCCCTGGACGACAGCCCCTTCGTCGACGAGCTCTTCCTGCCCGACTACAGCCGCCACTTCCACGGCCTCCCCGAGGCCGAGCGCGAGGAGACCGTCCAGCGGCTGCGGATGGCCAGCGACGGCATCTCCCTGTCCACCCTCCAGGACCTCTACCGCCGCCTGTACGACGTGGAGCTCCTCGAAGGCGGCGGCCGGCCCTGCCGCATCCTCCTCGACACGCACCTCACCGCCCTCACCCGCACCTCCGAGGGCATCCGCACCACCTGGCAGCCCGGCCGCGGCGGCGACCCCGTCCACGAGAGCGTCGACGCCGTCGTCTGCGCCACCGGCTACGAGCACGGCATGTCCGACCTGCTCCTGGGCCTCAAGGACCGGCTCACCCTGCACGACGGACTGCCCGTGGTCCGCTCGGACTTCAGCCTCGACTGGGACGGCCCCGCCGGACACGGCGTGTACGTGCAGAACGCCGCCCGCCGCGAGTTCGGGGTCGCCGACCCCAACCTCAGCCTGCTGGCCTGGCGCAGCGCGGTCATCGCCAACAGCCTGCTGGGCCGAGAGCGCTACGACACGGGAGCGGTCAGCACCGCCCTGGACTGGGACCCGGACCCGGAACGCTCCGGCGCCCTCGCGGCCGGCCGGGGCTGAGACCCCGTACACGACCTTCCACGAGAGGAGCAGTGGGACGCCCGCGGCCCCCCCGGCGGCCGCACGGCGTTCCGCGCCCAGCCATGCACGTCATACGCATCCCACGCACCGCCGGCGAGCTCGGCCTGCCCGGGTTCGTCCGCAGCGCCGAGCCCGCATGGGCGGAGCAGGCCCCCCTCCCGTTCAACCTCCGCAGGGTCACCCTGCGCCCCGGCGAGAAGACCGCCCCGCACAACCACCACGACACCGAGGTCTGGGTGATCCTCGACGGCGCGGGCGAGGTCGCCTCCGACGGGCAGCGCGCGCAGGTCACCGGCGGGGACACGGTCCGGCTGCCCCCGCTGGGCGTGCACACCCTGCACAACACCTCCGCCGACCGCCCGCTGACCTTCCTCACCACCTGGTGGGAGGACATGGCCGCACTCGACGCCGCCCACCGCGGCCGCGAGGACGCCGCGCAGCCCGGCCCCGCGCGCCCCGTGCTGCTGCTGCCCTCCTTCCCCACCCCCAACGGCGAACTCCACCTCGGGCACATGGTCGGCCCCTTCCTCGGCGCCGACCTCGTGCGCCGCGGCCTGCTCGCCGCCGGCACCCCGGCGCACCTCCTGCTCGGCACCGTCGGCCACCAGTCCCAGGTCGCCGCCGCCGCCCGCGCCCGTGGCCTGTCCTTCTACGAACTGGCCGAGCAGAACACCGACGCCATCCAGGAGGCCCTCACCGCCGCCGGCGTGGACTGGGACGTCTTCGTCCGCCCCTCCTCGCCCGCGTACCCGGGGATCGCCCTGGAGATCTTCGAGGAGCTCCGCGCCAAGGGCGCCGTCACCGCCCGCACCGTCCCCGCCAACTACTGCGGCCCCTGCGGCACCTTCCTCTTCGAGGCCTTCGTCGCGGGCGCCTGCCCGCACTGCGGCTCGTACGACACCGCCGGCATCGAGTGCGAGGCCTGCGCCCTGCCCTTCGCCGACGAGGACCTGCGCGACCCGTCCTGCGCCACCTGCGACACCCCCGCGGAGCAGCGCGAACTCACCCGCTGGTACCTGCCGCTGGAACCGCTGCGCGCGAAGCTCACCGGATACCTGGCCACCGTCGCCATGAGCGCCCGGCTCCGCGCCTACGTGGACCGCGTCCTGGCCTCCCCCCTGCCCGACCTCCCGGTCAGCACCGTCACCTCCGAGGGCATCCCCGTACCCGCGGCCCCCGGCGGCGGCGCCGAGGGCCAGCGCATGTACTCGGCCTTCGAGCTCGCCGCCCGCTACCTCACCGCCCTCGACGCCCTCGCCGAGGACCGCGGCTCCGCCGGCTGGCGGGAGTACGTGCGCGACCACGACCCCCGCACGGTGCTGTTCTTCGGCTTCGACAACGCCTTCCTGCGGACCGTCGTCTTCCCGGCCGTCCTCGGCGCGTACACCGACCGGCCCGCCCTGCCCGACACCATGGTCTGCAACGAGTTCTACACGCTGGACGGCAGCAAGTTCTCCACCGGCCGCCGGCACGCCGTCTGGGGCCGCGAGGTCTTCCGCGAGGAGACCCGCGACCAGCTGCGCCTGCACCTGGCCGGCACCCGGCCCGACATCCGCCGCCGCGACTTCGTCGTCGAGGACTACGCCCGCTTCGTCCGCACCGAGCTGCTCGGCGGCTGGGAGCCCTGGCTCGCCTCCGTCGGCGCCCGCCTCGACAAGCACTACGGCGGCGCCGCCCCCGAGGCCGGCAGCTGGAACCCGGAGGCCGAGCGGTTCTACGGGCAGATCCGCACCTTCCGCGCCGAACTGCCCCGCGCCCTGCGGCCCGAGCGCTTCGACGCCCGCGGGGCCGCCGAACTGCTGCACACCTTCGTCCGGCAGGCCCGGCGGTTCGCCGAGACCGCCGAGGACGCCCTCGCCGCGGGCCCGCCCACCGGGCTCGCCCGCACCTGCACCGCGCTGGAGCTGATGGCCGTACGCGCCCTCGCCGAGACCGCCGGCCCGCTGGTGCCGGTCCTGGCCGCGCGCCTCGGGGAGCAGCTCGGCACGGAGCCGGGCGGTCCCGGTGGTGACGCCGGCGCCCCGGGTGACGCCGGCGCCGGTCCGGCGCAGTCCCCGCCGTGGGTGCCCGCCGGGACCCGGGTCCGGCTGGCCGGGCCCTACTTCAGCCCCGACGTGTCGATCCGCACGGCGGGCTGAGCCGGTGCGCGCAGGGACCGTACGGCGCCCACCGTCCCGCACCGCCCCCACCGTCCTCCCCGCCCCTTCCGACGTACCCCTCCCGACACACCCCTCCTCCATCTCCCGCCCGCGAAAGGCCACCACGTGAACACGGACAAGTCCGCAGCGCTCTACTCCCGCGCGGTCGAGGTCATGCCCGGCGGCAACAGCCGCACCGCCGTCTACAGCGCCCCGTACCCCGTCTACATCCAGTCGGGCAGCGGCGCCCGCGTCACCGACGCCGACGGGGTCGAGCGCCTCGACTTCCTCAACAACAGCACCACCCTCATCCACGGGCACGCCCACCCCGAGATGGTGCGCGCCGTCACCGAGGCCGTCGCCCGCGGCGCCAGCTTCGGCATGCCCACCCCGGTCGAGGTCGAGTACGCCGAGGCGCTCTCGGCCCGCAACGAGACCTTCGAGCACGTCCGCTTCACCAGCTCGGGCACCGAGGCCGTCATGATGGCGGTCCAGGCCGCCCGCGCGTACACCAGGCGCCCGAAGATCGCGAAGATCGCCGGCGCCTACCACGGGGCCTACGACGCGGTCGCCGTCAACAACGACGGCTCCGGCTCGCTCATCAGCCACGCCGCCACCGGCAACCCCGACGGGGTGGTCGACAACACCGTGGTGTTCCCGTACAACGACGCCGAGGGCGCCCTCGCCGTCCTGCGCGAGCACGCCGACGAGCTCGCCTGCGTGCTGATCGACCCGGTGCCGTGGCGGATCGGCCTGGTCCCGGCGCAGAAGGACTACCTCGACGCGCTGCGCGCCTTCTGCGACGAGAGCGGCGCCGTGCTGATCTCCGACGAGGTCGGCTCGTACCGCGTCGGCTACCACGGGGCCATGCAACTCCTCGGCAGCGAGGCCGACATCACCGTCCTCGGCAAGGTCATCGGCGGCGGGATGCCGATCGGCGCCGTCGCCGGCCGCCGCAGGTTCATGGGCGTCTTCGACCCGAGCCAGGGCGCCCCCGCGCTCCCGCACTCCGGCTCGTACAACGCCAACCCGGTCAGCATGAGCTCCGGCGTGGCCTCGCTGCGCCTGCTCACCCCCGAGGCGCACGAGCGGATCGGCGAGCTGGGCGAGCAGGCCCGCACCGCGATGCGCGCCGCCGTCGAGTCCGCGGGACTGGACTGGGAGGTCAACGGGCTCGGCTCGCTGTTCCGCGTGATCGCCACCAGCACCCCCGAGGGCTACACCAGCCCCGCGGCCGCCCTGAAGCGCCTGTACTGGGTGCTGCTCGACCACGGCGTCCACATCGGCGACAGCGGCCTGGGCTGCATCTCCACCCCGATGACCGAGGCGGACATCGCGTTCTTCGCCGAGGCCTTCGACACCTCGCTGCGCCAGGTGCTGGCCGAGGGCCGCGCCTGACGACACCCGGCCCGCGGGGCGGTGCGGACCGGGGGACCGGCCCGTACCGCCCCGCCCGGCGGGACCAAGTGACCTGAGCTGACCCGAGTATGGGCTGCGCCGCGGGGCCGGCCTGGAGGCAAACCCTTGTTCGATCTTGACCGTGAAGAGTACGACCGTCGCAGGTCGAGTCTGCAGGCGCTGGCCTACCGCCGTGTCGGCTCGGCCGAGGAGGCGGAGGACATCATCTCCGAGGCCTGGCTGCGCTGGATGACGGCCCGCAACGTGGAGAACGACCACGCCTTCCTGTCCACCGTCGTCACCCACCTGTGCACCGACTACTGGAAGTCCGCCCACACCCGCCGGGTCTCCTACGTCGGCACCCTGGTGCCCGAGGCCCCCGCCGGCCGGGCCCCCGCCGAGGAGCCCTTCCAGGACGTGGCCCGGGCCGAGGAGCTCCGGCACGGGGTGGACTGGCTGCTCACCCTCCTCGGCCCCGCCGAGCGGGCCGTCCTCGTCCTGCGCACCGCCTTCGAGTACAGCTACCGCGAGATCGCGGCCGTCCTCGGCATCAGCGAGGTGTACTGCCGCAAGCTGTACGGCCGGGCGCACGACCGGCTCGCCGAGGGGCGGCCCCGCTTCACCGCCGCGCCCGTGGAGCACGCCGAGCTCACCCAGCGGCTGCTGGCCGCCAGCCGCGGGGGCGAACTCCGCCCGCTGGAGAGCTTGTTGGCGGCCAGCCTGGCGGCCTGACCGGGCCCCGGTCCCCCTGCCCGCCCCGACCTGCCCCTATCCCGTCCTGCCACCGCATCCAGGGAGCCCCCGGCCCCTGGCCCACAGGAAGCACACCACATGCGACCGAACGTAGTCCTCGTCGGCTCGATGTACGCCGCCGAAGCGGAAGAACTGCTGGAGCAGCACGCCGAGGTCCGCCGCGTGGACGACTCCGACCGCGCCGCCCTCGTCGAGGCCCTCGCCGACGCCCACGGGCTGGTGGCCCGCTACCCCGCCCGCATCGACGCCGAACTCCTCGCCGCAGCACCGAACCTGCTCGCCGTGCTCTCCAGCGGCCGCGGCGTGGACAACATCGACATCGACGCCGCCACCGAGGCCGGGGTCGTCGTCGCCAACAACCCCGGACTCGGCGGCAAGCCCGTCTCCGAGCACTTCTTCGGACTGCTCCTGATGGTCACCCGCGGACTCGCCGCCGTACACCGGCAAGGCAACCGGGCCGCGTGGGACTCCCGCCTCACCGCCCACCGCGTCGAACTCACCGGCAAGACCCTCGGCATCGTCGGCCTCGGCAACGTCGGCGGCTGGACCGCCCGCCGCGCCCACGGCGGCTTCCTGATGCGCGTCCTCGCCTACGACCCCTACGTCTCGGCCGAGAAGATGGCCGAGGTCGGCGCCGTCAAGGTGGAGCGCCTCGAAGACCTCCTCGCCGAGGCGGACTTCGTCACCGCGCACCCCGAACTCAACGAAGAGACCGAGCACATCTTCAACGACAAGACCTTCGCGCAGATGAAGGCGGGGGCCTACTTCGTCAACACCTCGCGCGGGCGCGTCGTGGACACCGATGCCCTGGTGCGCGCGGTGCGCAGCGGACACCTCGCCGGAGCCGCTCTCGACGTGTACGAGGAGGAGCCGCTGCCGGCCGACAGCCCGCTGCTGGAGCTGGACAACGTCGTACTGAGCGCCCACATCGCCGACTTCACCGTCGAGACCAAGCGGGCGCTGGCCCTCAACGCCGCCACGCAGCTCATCACCGCCCTCGGCGGCAAGCAGCCGCCCAGCGCCCTCAACCCGGACGTCTGGGTGCGCACCGCCGAGCGCCGCCGGCAGCTGCTGGCCTGACTCCGGCCCGCGGGGCAGCGGGTGCGGCGCGCGACGGCGCCGCACCCGCTGCCCCGCACCCCCTTCCTCCCGTCCGCCCCTCAACCCTCCCGCTTCACGAAGGAGCTCCTCCCATGCTCACAGCAGTAGTCGGCCTCAACTGGGGTGACGAGGGCAAAGGCAGGATGGTCGACAACCTCGCCGCGGAGGCCGCGTACGTGGTCCGCTACCACGGCGGCGGCAACGCCGGCCACACCATCCACACCGACGAGGGCACGTTCAAGCTGCACAGCCTGCCCAGCAGCGTCATGCGCCCCGGCGTGACCAGCATCCTGGGCCCCGGCATGACCGTGGACCCCGAAGGGCTGCTGGCCGAGATCGACTCCCTCGCGGGCCACCCCGGCGTCGCCCCCGGCCGCCTCCTGGTCTCCCACCAGGCCTCCGTCTGCTTTCCCTTCCACCGCGAGCTCGACGCCCTGGAGGAGGACCGCCTCTCGGACGGCCGCTACGGCTCCACGCGCCGGGGCATCTCGCCCGCGTACGGCGACCGCGTCATGAAGAAGACCCTGCTGGTGGGGGAGTTGTTCGACAAGGAGGGCCTGTCCGGGCGGCTGGCCGCGGTCGTGGACTGGGCCGCGCAGCGGATCGCCGGGGTCTACGGCGCCGTCCCGCCGCAGCCCGCCGAGGTGGAGCGCTGGGCCGCGGAGGTCCGCGACCGCCTGGAGCCGTACGTCGCCGACGTGACCCCCGTACTGGCCCGCGCGCTGGACGAGGACGCCGCCGTACTCGCCGAGGGGCAGCTCGGCGCCCTGCGCGACCTGTACTTCGGGATCTACCCCTACACCACCTCCTCCACCTGCCTGGCCGGGCACGCCCCCGTCGGCATGGGCGTCCCCTGGGCCCGGGTGGACCGCGTCGTGGGCGTCACCAAGGCCTTCGCCTCCTGCGTGGGCGCGGGCCCCTTCGTCACGGAGTACGGGCAGGAGCGCGCCGACCGGCTGCGCCGGCAGTGGGGCGAGTACGGCTCCACCACCAACCGGCCCCGCCGCCTGGGCGCCTTCGACGCGGTGGCCACCCGCTACGGGGCCCGGATCCAGGGCGCCGACTCCGTGGCCCTGACCAATCTGGACCAGCTCTCCGGCACGGGAGACCTCCAGGTCTGCACGGCGTACGCGCGCGAAGACGGCACCCGGACCGAGGAGTTCAGCACCAGCCCGGCCGTCCTCGCCGGGTACCGGCCGGTCTACCGGACCTTCGCCGGCTGGGACGAGGACATCTCCGGGATCCGCACGTACGCCGAACTCCCCGCAGCCGCGCGCGCCTACGTCGAAGGCATCGCCGAACTCCTCGGCACCCCCGTCCGCCACGTCTCGATCGGCTCCCACCGCGACGCCCTGATCACCCTCCCGTAAAGGAGTCCGCCATGCTCGCCATCCTGGCCGTCAGCGACAAGCGCAACATCGACACCCTGGCCGCCGGCCTCCTCGACCTGGGCTGGGACGTGGCCGCCACCGAGGGGACCCGGCGCGAACTGGCCGCGTCCGGAATCGAAGTGGGCTCCATCGCCGACCTGGCCGGCGCCCCCACCCTCCTCGGCGGCCGGGTCAAGACCCTCACCCTGCCCGTCATGGGCGGCATCCTCGCCCGGGACACCCCCGCCGACCTCGCGGAGATCGGGGCGTACGACATCACCCGCGTGGACCTGGTCGCCTGCAACTACTACCTGCTTCCGGCCACCGGCTCCGAAGGCGCCTCCCCGGCACCGGAGTTCGAGGCCTTCCGCGAGAAGATCGACGTGGGCGGGCCGGCCATGCTCCGCGGCGCGGCCAAGAACTGCGAGCACGTCATCCCGCTCACCGACCCCGACGACTACGCGGACGTCCTCGCCCTCCTCGCCGCCGGCGGCGGCCGCCCGGCCGCCGTGCCCGGACCCCGCCGCCTCTCCCTCGCGGCGAAGGCCTTCGGGGTCAGCGCCGCCTACGACACCGCGGTCCACGCGCTCTTCGGAGCCGGCCGGTAGACGAACCCGCTGACCGGTGCGAGCACCTTCCAGCCGAGCGCTTCGTAGAGGGCCCGGCCCTGGACGGTCGCGACGAGCACGCCGCTGCCCGCACCGCCCTCGACGGCCGCCTGCGCGAGGGCTCCCATGACCACCGTGCCGAGCCCGCGGCGCCGGTGCGCCTGCCCGGTCACGATCTGGTCGAACACGCAGGTGCCGCCCGCCAGCCCGATCCGGCCCGCCGCGGCCTGCTCCCCGCGGCCGTCGAGGACCCGCACGTCCACCACCCCGCCGACGGCGGCGGAGACGGAGAGGGCGTACCCCTCGGGGGCCCGCACGGGAGCGGGCCGCAGGTCGGCGGCCATCAGGAACCCGGGATCCACCGGCTCCCACCCGTCGGCCGTGAACCACGGCTCCATGACCCCCGCGGGCAGGAAGCCCTTCACACAGGTGGTCGCCTCGGTGACGGAGCCGACCAACGCCCGGACCTCCCCGGCCCCAGCCTCCAGCAGGACGTGCCGCAGCACCTGACCGGGCGCCCCGACCCGGATACTCACCCCCCAGGGCTCCTCCACGGCCTGCGCCACCCCCCGCGAAACAACCCACCCGTCCACCCAGGCCCGCGCGGTCCCCCACATGCGACCCCCCGTTGAGTAATACCTGATACGCAAGTTCAGATATTACGCACTCTGCCGCCCCCCTACAGCCAGTCCCGCTTCTTGAAGACGACGTAGAGACTGACGCAGACCACTGCCATCAGCAGGACGGCGAAGGGGTAGCCCGCCACCCACTTCAGTTCGGGCATCGTCTCGAAGTTCATGCCGTAGATGGTTCCCACCAGGGTGGGGGCGAAGAGGATGGCGGCCCAGGCGGAGATCTTCTTGATCTCCTCGTTCTGTTCGAAGCCGGCTTCGGCCAGGGCGCGCATTTCGGCGTTCTGCTGTTGGGTGACCAGGGTGGCGTTGACCGTGAGGATTTCGGTGAGGGCCTGGCGGAAGCCGTCGACGCGTTCGCTGGTGTGGGTCACGTGGTCGGCCACGTCGCGGAGGTAGCGCTGGAGTTCCTCGTCCGTGCCGTACTTCGCGAAGCCCGCCATCAGGGCGTGGAGCATGCCGACCAGGGGGCGGGTGGCGCGCTGGAACTCGACCATTTCGCGGGAGAGTTCGTAGATCCGGCGGGAGACCTCCGGATCGCCGCGGAAGACCTCGGTCTCGATCTCGTCGATGTCGTTCTGGACCCCTTCGACCACGGGGGCGTAGCCGTCGACCACCGCGTCGAGGATCGCGTACAGGACGGCTTCCGGTCCCAGGGCGAGGAGTTCGGGGTTCTCCTCCATGCGCAGGCGGACCGAGGAGAGGTCCGGGGCGGCCGCGTGGCGGACGGTGATGAGGAAGTCCGGGCCGACGAAGACGTGCAGTTCGCCGAAGTCCACCTCCTCCGGGGCGTCGAGGTAGCGGGCCGCGCGCAGGACCACGAAGAGGGTGTCCCCGTAGCGTTCCAGCTTGGGGCGCTGGTGGGCTTCCAGGGCGTCTTCGACGGCCAGCGGGTGGAGGTTGAACTCGGCTGCGAGGGAGTGGAGTTCGGATTCGGTGGGGCGGTGCAGGCCGATCCACGCCATGCCGTCCTCCTGCTCGCGCAGCCGGCGGAAGGTCTCGGCGAGGGTGGCGGGGGAGGCCACCCGGCGGCCGTCGCGGTAGAGGGCCGCTTCGAGCAGGCTGCGGTGCGGGGACGGGGCCGGTTGCGGGGCGGGCGGGCGGCGCCAGACGTGCTTGCGGGGGGCGGGGCGGCGTCCGCGGTTCTCCGGCATGGGGGCAGCTCCCGGCTGGGGGGGTGGTCAGGGGGAGGATATCGGGTGAAAGGGGGTGGGGGAGGGGAGCGGGAAGGGGGGTGGGGGAGGGGATGCGCGAGGGAAGGCGGGAAGGAGCCGGGCGGTGAACTGCGGCGGGAAGTAGGACAGGTTTCGGCCTAGATCGGGGATAGGTTGGGGGCATGGACAACGCGTCGCATGCCGTGCTCAGCCGTCGGGCCCTCGGGCGTGCCACCCTCGCCCGGCAGATGCTCCTCGGGCGTTCCGGGGCCGGGGCCGCCGAAGCCGTCTCGTTCCTGCTCGGGCTCCAGGCGCAGAACGTGAAGCCGCCGTACTTCCAGCTCTGGTCCCGGCTGCGCGGGTTCGAGACGGCGGAGCTGGCGCGGCTGATGGAGTCGCGGGAGGTGGTGCGGATCGTCACCATGCGCTCCACCATCCACACGCACACCGCCGAGGACGCCCTGCGGCTGCGGCCCCTGGTGCAGGCGGCGCGCGACCGGGAGGTGCAGTACTTCCGCAGGGGGCTCACCGGGGTGGACCTCGACCGCCTGGCCGACCTGGCGAGGGAGCTGGTCGAGGCCGAGCCGCGGACCATGGCCCAGCTGCGCGAGGAGCTCCTCAAGGAGTGGCCGGACGCCGATCCGCAGTCGCTGTCCGTGGCCGCGCGCTGCCGGCTGCCGCTGGTGCAGGTCACCCCCAGGGGGGTGTGGGGGCGTTCCGGCCAGGTGCGGCTGACCACGCTGGAGAGCTGGCTGGCCGGCTCGCCCGCCACGGCCCGGGCGGCCGCCGAGGCCGCGGAGCCCGATCTGGAGGAGACCGTACTGCGCTATCTGGGTGCTTTCGGCCCGGCTTCCGTACGGGACATGCAGACCTGGGCCGGGCTCACCCGCCTGAAGGAGGTCTTCGAGCGGCTGCGGCCCCGGCTGGCCGTCTTCCGGGACGAGGACGGAGTGGAGCTCTTCGACCTGCCGGAGGCCCCGAGGCCCGACGGGGACACGCCCGCGCCCGTCCGCTTCCTGCCCGAGTTCGACAACCTCCTGCTGTCGCACGCCGACCGCACCCGCCTGGTGCCGCCGGACCTCAAGGGCCGTACCTGGCAGGGGAACCAGGCTCACTGCACCTTCCTCGTGGACGGACTCCTCGCGGGGGTCTGGCGGATGGGGGAGGCGGACCCCGGGGGCGGCGGGCGGGCCGAGCTGGTCGTGGAGGCCTTCGGCCGGCTGGGGAGGGCCGAGCGGGCGGAGCTGGTCGAGGAGGGGGAGCGGATGCTGCGCGAGATGGCGGGGGCCGCCGACCCCGTGGTCCGCTTCGGGTCAATCACCGGCTGACGCGCGACTGGTGACGACCCGTCGTACCCGGGCACGATGCTCAGACGCAGCGCGTATGAGCAGGCGGATAGGCCGGCAGGCGGGTAGGCAGGCAGTAGGTACGCAGGCGGGCGGTCGGCCGCGCGCGGGTTCGGGAAGGGCAGGGGCAGGGCATGGCGGATTCGGGTACGGGTACGGGCGCCGGTACGGATCAGCGTTCCGGCACGGGCGGCGGAGCCGGGGGCGCCACCGCCCAGTTCCGGGCGGCGCGGGACTTCCTCCTGGCGCACCGCGAGGACTACGAGACCGCGTACGCCGGTTTCGCCTGGCCCCGCCCCGAGCGGTTCAACTGGGCCCTCGACTGGTTCGACCACCTGGCCGCCGGCGAACTGGGCCCCGCCACCGCCCTGCACATCGCCGAGGAGGACGGCACCGAGGAGCGGACCACCTTCGCCGCCCTCGCCGAACGCAGCAACCGGGTCGCCAACTGGCTCCGCGCGCAGGGGGTCTGCGCAGGCGACCGGATCGTCGTCATGCTCGGCAACCAGCGCGAGCTGTGGGAGGCCGCGCTCGCCGCGATGAAGCTGCGCGCGGTGGTCATCCCGGCCACCCCGCTGCTCGGCCCGCACGACCTGCGCGACCGCGTCGAGCGGGGCCGGGCCCGGCACGTACTCGTCCGCTCCGCGGACGCCGCGAAGTTCGACGAGGTCCCCGGGGACTACACCCGGATCGCCGTCGGCGCCCAAGTACCCCACGGCTGGCTCGACTTCAGCACCGCCTACGAAGCCTCCCCGGAGTACGCGCCCGAAGGCGCCACCGCCGCCACCGACCCGCTGATGCTCTACTTCACCTCCGGGACCACCGCCCGGCCCAAGCTGGTCGAGCACACCCACGCCTCGTACCCCATCGGGCACCTGTCGACCATGTACTGGATCGGGCTGCGCCCCGGGGACGTGCACCTCAACATCTCCTCGCCCGGCTGGGCCAAGCACGCCTACTCGAACCTCTTCGCCCCGTGGAACGCCGGCGCCACCGTCTTCATCCACAACTACACCCGCTTCGACCCCGAGCGGCTCATGGCCGAGATGGACCGGGCCGGGGTCACCAGCTTCTGCGCCCCGCCCACCGTGTGGCGGATGCTGATCCAGTCCGACCTGACCCGCCTCGCCACCCCGCCCCGCGAGGTGGTCGCCGCCGGCGAGCCCCTCAACCCCGAGGTGATCGAGCAGGTCCGGCGTGACTGGGGGGTCACCGTCCGCGACGGGTTCGGGCAGACGGAGACCACCCTCCAGGTGGGCAACTTCCCCGGCCGGACGGTCAAGCCCGGTGCGATGGGGCTGCCCGCCCCCGGGTACGTGATCACGCTGGTCGACCCGGCCGACGGCCGCCCCCACCCGGCGGAGGGCGAGATCTGCGTGGACCTCGGACCCGCCCCCGTCGGCCTGATGACCGGCTACCACGGGGACGCGGAGCGCACGGCGGAGGCCGTGGCCGGCGGTTTCTACCACACCGGGGACATCGGCACCCGGGACGCGGACGGCTGCCTGACCTACGTGGGCCGGGCCGACGACGTGTTCAAGGCCTCCGACTACAAGATCTCCCCCTTCGAGCTGGAGAGCGCCCTGCTGGAGCACGAGGCGGTGGCGGAGGCGGCCGTGGTGCCCGCCCCCGACCCGCTGCGGCTCGCCGTGCCGAAGGCGTACGTGGCCCTGGCCGCCGGGTGGGAGCCGGGCCCGGAGACCGCGCGGGTGCTGTTCGAGCACTCGCGCGCGGTGCTCTCCCCGTACAAGCGGGTGCGCCGCATCGAGTTCGCCGAGCTGCCGAAGACGGTGTCCGGGAAGATCCGCCGCGTGGAGCTGCGCGAGCTGACGGCGCGGGGCGCGGGGGAGGGCCCCGAGTACCACGAGGCCGACCTCAAGTGAGGAGGCCGGGGCCGGGACCGCCCGCGGTCCCGGCCCCGGCCCGCCCCGACGGGACCGGATCAGGCCGGCAGGACCGCCTCGATCGCCGCGACCAGCTCCTCCGCCTCCGGCTCCGTACGCGGGCGGAAGCGGCCCACGACCTCGCCCTGCGGGGAGATCAGGAACTTCTCGAAGTTCCACTGGATGTCGCCGGCCTCGCCCCCGGCGTCCGCGTGCTTGACCAGCTCGGCGTAGAGCGGGTGCCGGTTCTCACCGTTGACCTCGCTCTTCTCCAGCATCGGGAAGGTGACCCCGAAGCCGGCCGCGCAGAAGGTCGCGATGTCCTCGGCGGTGCCGGGCTCCTGCTCGCCGAACTGGTTGCACGGGACGCCGATGACGGTGAAGCCCTTCTCGGCGTACTTGAACTGGAGCCGCGCCAGACCGGAGTACTGCGGGGTCAGACCGCACTGCGAGGCCGTGTTGACCAGCAGGATCGCCTTGCCCTTGAAGGACGCGAGGCTGGTCGGCTCGTCGGACAGGGTGGTCAGCGGGATGTCGTACAGGCTCAAGGCTTCTCCTGGGCAGGACCGGCGGTGCCGGCGGGACCGGCGGGACGTTCGTCCGCTGTCGATGATGCCTGATCCCGTTCGAGCGCGGCCTCGCCCTCCGTGTCCAGGTGCGGCAGCAGCCGGTCCAGCCAGCCGGGGGTCCACCAGGCGGACTTCCCCAGCAGGGTCATCACCGCGGGTACGAGCAGCAGCCGCACCACCGTCGCGTCGATCAGCACGCTCGCCGCGAGCCCCAGCCCGAGCATCTTGACGACGATGTTGTCCGAGACCACGAAGGCCGCGAACACGCTCACCATGATCAGTGCGGCGCAGGTGATCACCCGGGCGGTGATCTCCAGGGCGTGGGCCACGCTGGCCTTCGGATCCCCGGTGCGCAGCCAGGCCTCCCGGACCCGGGAGAGCAGGAAGATCTCGTAGTCCATGCTCAGGCCGAAGACGATGGCGAACATCATCATCGGTACGTAGCTCTCGATGGGCACCTTGCCCGAGACCCCGAGCAGCGGCCCGCCCCAGCCCCACTGGAACACGGCCACGACCACCCCGTACGAGGCGGCGATCGAGAGCACGTTGAGGACCGCCGCCTTCACGGCGACCAGCAGCCCGCGGAAGACCACCAGGATGACGAAGAAGGCCAGCGCCACCACCACCGCGATGATCAGCGGCAGCCTGCTGGAGACGATGTCGAGGAAGTCCACCTGCGCGGCGGTCGTTCCGGTCACGTACGTCTGCGCCTGCGTGCCCTCCACCGCCTGCGGCAGCACCTCGTCGACGAGGTGGTCGGTCAGCTGCGTGGTGCGCTCGTCCTGCGGGGCGGCCACCGAGTACGCCGTGCCGATCAGCACGTCCCCGTCGGAGGTGGCGCGCAGCGGGGTGATCGAGGCGGCGTCCGGGACCCCCGTCAGGGACTGCTGGAGTTTCGCCGCCAGCGCCGAGCGGTCGGCGGCGGGTACGGAGGACTGGTCGACGACGACGGTCAGCGGCCCGTTCGCCCCCGGCCCGAAGGCCTCGGCGATCAGGTCGTACGCCCGCCGGTCCGTGAACGACTTCGGGTCGGCGCCGTCCCCGATGTGCCCCAGTTGGATGAAGAACACCGGGAAGGCCAGGATCACCAGGGCGACCACCCCGGAGACCAGGAACCACCAGGGCCGCTTCTCGACGCGCTGCGCGTACCGGTGCCAGGTGCCCTGGGCCTGCTCGCCGGGCGCCGCACCGGTCTCGGCCACCGGCTTGCGCACGTGCCACTTGTCGATGCGGTTGCCGACCAGGCCCAGCATGGCCGGGACCAGCGTGAGGGCCGCGATGACCGCGGTGATCACGGTGAAGGCCGCGGCCAGGCCCAGTTTGCCGATGAACGTGACCCCGGAGACCCACAGCCCGGACAGGGCGATGATCACCGTACAGCCGGAGACGAGCACCGCCCGGCCGCTGGTGGTCGTGGCCAGGCCCGCGGAGTCGGCGGGATCGTGCCCGTCCATCAGGTTCTGCCGGTGGCGGGTGATCAGGAACAGCGCGTAGTCGATCCCGACACCGAGGCCGATCATGGTGGCGAGGGTGGGGGAGACCGTGCCGAAGGTGAACGCCGCCGCCATCAGCCCCAGCAGCGCCAGCCCGCCGACCGCCCCGACCAGGGCCGTGACCAGGGGCAGGACGGCGCCGACCACGCTGCCGAAGCCGATCAGGAGGACCACGATCGCCACCGCGAACCCGATCGCCTCGCTGGTGCGGTCGTCGGCGTCGGGCCGGGCCAGCTCGCCGAGCGGGCCGCCGTACTCGACGGTGATCCCGGCATCGCGCAGCGGCTGGACGGCCGCGTCCACCCCGGCCAGGTAGTCGTCGCCGAGGGTCGAGGGAGGCACGCTGAACCGCATCGTGATGTACGCGGTCCTGCCGTCCGTGGACAGCGGGCCGGTGTTCGGGGTGCCCGCGGGCTGGGCGGGCGGGGTGGCCCCGGGCGGGGGCAGCGGGTTCTGCGCGCTCAGCACGTCGGGCAGCTTCTGCAGGCTCGCGACCGCGGAGTTGATCGCCGCCGCGTCCTCGGTGAGCGGTTTCGAGGGCTGGTTGAGGACGATCTGCGTGCCGTAGCCGCCCGCGGAGGGCTCGTGGGCCTGGAGGACGTCGAGGCCCACGGCCGACTGCACGCCGGGCAGGGCGAAGTCGTCGGAGAACTCCCCGCCCACGGCCCGGTCGGTGATCTGGAGCCCCGCCACCGCGGCCAGCCAGGCCACGATCACGACGACGAAGTGCCGGGCGCACCAGTGCCCGGTCCGGTACAGCGCGCTCTTCTTGCGCGGGCCGCCGGCCGGCGCGGTCTTCCCGTGGTCCTGGCGTGCAGCGTTCATGTCGCGACCGTCTCCGGGAGGAGGTCCCCCCGAGGGGAGCCCGATGCCCCTGGGATCATTGTTTTCCGTACGCGCCCGGAGGGCATCTCGGACCGCGGTGTCCGCGCCGCCCCGCGGGTGCGGCGGCCCGCCCGCGCCTCCGCCGCGCCCCGATCCGCACCCTCCCCGATAGTGGGAGGCATGGAGCGCTACCCGCTCATCGCCGACCACGGGCTCGTCGGCGACCTGCAGACCGCAGCCCTGGTCTCGAACCGGGGGGTGGTCGACTGGTTCGCGGCCCCCCGCTTCGACTCCCCGGGGATCTTCTCGGCCCTCCTCGACCACGACCGCGGCGGGTACTTCCGGCTCTCCGTGGACGCCCCCGGCGTCACCGTGAAGCAGCTCTACTATCCGGACACCGCCCTGCTCGTGACCCGGTTCATGTCCCCCGACGGCGTGGGCGAGCTCATGGACTGGATGCCCCCCGACGACAGCGGGCGGCCCGCCGCGCAGCACACCCTGATGCGGGTCGTGCGCTGTATGCGCGGCACGGTCACCTTCACCCTGGAGTGCCGGCCGCGCTTCGACTTCGGGCGGGCCCGCCACGAGACCGCGGTCGACGGCCGGACGGCCACCTTCCGCACCCCCGGGGCCACGGCCTTCCTCCAGTCCAGCGCGCCCCTGGAGCGCGACGGGGAGTACGACGTGCGCGCCGCCCTCACCCTCACCGAGGGCGGGTACGCCGGGGCCTCCTTCACCGTGGCCGGACCCGGCGCCGCCGCGCCGCCCCTGCCCGACCTGCCCGCCGTCGAGCAGGCCCTGTGGAACGCCGTCGACTTCTGGCAGAACTGGGTGCGCACCACCCGCTACCGCGGCCGCTGGCCCGACATGGTCCACCGCTCCGCCATCACCCTCAAACTGCTCACCTACCACCCCACCGGCGCCCCCATCGCCGCGGCCACCCTCGGCCTGCCCGAGCTGATCGGCGGCGAGCGGAACTGGGACTACCGCTACACCTGGATCCGGGACGGCTCGCTGTCCGTACGCGCCCTGCTCGACCTCGGCTTCGTGGAGGAGGCGGCCGCCTTCACCGGCTGGCTCACCGACCGGGTCACCGAGCGCTCCGGCGGCCCCGCCACCGGCACCCGGCCCCTCCAGATCATGTACCGCGTCGACGGGGACCCCTGGCTGCCCGAGGAGGTACTCGACCACTTCGAGGGCTACCGCGGCTCCTACCCGGTCCGGGTCGGCAACGCCGCCGTGGACCAGGTCCAGCTGGACATCTACGGGGAGGCCCTCTACGCCCTCGCCCAGGGCCGCGGGCTCGACACCCAGCCCACGTACCGCGGCTGGCAGGCCATCGCCTCGATGCTGGACTGGCTGGCCGAGTCCTGGGACAACCGGGACGAGGGGATCTGGGAGACCCGCGGCGGCCAGCAGCACTTCACGTACAGCCGGGTCATGTCCTGGGTGGCCTTCGACCGGGGGCTGCGGCTCGCCGAGGAGTTCGGGCGGCCCGCGGACCTGGAGACCTGGCGAGGGGCCCGGGACCAGATCTTCGAGCAGGTCATGCGGCGGGGCTGGAGCGAGCGCCGGGCCGCCCTCGTCCAGCACTACGACAGCGAGGTGCTCGACGCCTCGCTGCTGCTGATCCCGCGGATCGGGCTGCTCAACCCCACCGACCCCGCCTGGCTGAGCACCCTCGACGCGATCGACCGCGAACTGGTCAAGGACAGCCTGGTCTACCGGTACGACCCCAGCGCCTCCCCCGACGGGCTGCGCGGCGCCGAGGGCACCTTCAGCCTGTGCACCTTCCTGCACGTGGACGCCCTGGCCCGGGCCGGGCGGGTGCGGCGGGCCCGGTTCTCCTTCGAGAAGATGCTCACGTACGCCAACCACGTGGGCCTCTTCGCCGAGGAGATCGGCCCCAGCGGGGAGCAGCTCGGCAACTTCCCGCAGGCCTTCACCCACCTCTCCCTGATCATGGCGGCGACCACCCTCGACGAGGCGATCGACCGGATGAACGCCCAGCCGGGGCGGCCGAAGCGGCCGGTGCACGACTGGGGCGCGGGGCCGGGCGGGGGTACGGGGTTCCAGGGGGCCGGCGGCGCAGCCGGACCGGGTACGGGCGGGAACAGCGGCGGCTGAGCCCCGGACCGCGGCTCAGGCGCCCGTACCCACCAGCTCGTCGGCCGCGCCGTTCACCGGCTGCGGGGCGCCGGTGAGGTCCATGACGAACAGGGGGAGGCCCAGGTCGTCCGCCCGGGACCGGGCCTCGTCGGTGTAGCCGGCCAGGGCGAAGTACACCCCGGCCGCGGAGGCCGCCAGTCCCGTCAGCCAGACGCACTCCACGGCCCGCAGCCCGGCGGGGGCGGTGGTCGGGTCCACCTGGGCCACCAGCCCGGGGGCCCGCAGGTCCACGGCGGCGCCGGAGCCCGGGGAGCCCGCGGCCCCGGCGGCCGGGCCGGTGCCGTGCACCTCCCGGAAGCCCAGCCACCGCAGGTACAGCGCGGCCGCCGCCACCGCGTCCCCGGCCGTGCGGATCACCACCGGCCGGAAGGCGGGCCGGGGCGCGGGGGCCGTGACGGGCAGGGGTATGTGCGCCGGCCGCAGCGCCCGGCCCGCGGGCAGCACCGGGATCCGCGCCACCGTGCCGCAGCTGCACGCCGCCTCCGGCTGCGGCCACTCGTCCTGCCGCCCGCAGGCCCCGCAGCGCACCGCCACCCAGCTGTCCGCCCAGGTCCGGTGCGTCAGGGCGACGGGCGGGCGGCCCGGGTCCAGCGGCGGGGTGACCGGGCTGCCGCAGGCGCAGGGGAAGGCCGGCGGGGCGTACGGGTTGCGGCGTCCGCAGGCCGGACAGCGCACCGGGAACGTCTCGGCCATGGGTACCCCCTCGTACGCGCCGTGCACCACCGGACCCATGGTCGCGCACGCGCGCGCCGCAGGCCCCGTACTTGCCGGGACCGGCCGCGATTGGTCTGAGCGACGGTCCGGGGCACGGCATTTGGTGTGTTCCGCGGTGCGGACGCGTCTTGACGTACACAGAGTCACCTTCTAGGTTGTTCCGTATAGCAGAACAAAACTTCCGGATTACGGAAACCGCCTGACCGCAGGAGTACCGATGCCCCGTATGACCGCCGCCGCCGCGGCCGTTGAGATCCTCAAGCTCGAAGGAATCGACCAGGCGTTCGGCGTGCCCGGCGCTGCGATCAACCCGTTCTACCGGGAGCTCAAGAACGTCGGCGGCATCAGCCACACGCTCGCCCGCCACGTCGAGGGCGCCTCCCACATGGCCGAGGGCTACACGCGCGCCAAGGCGGGCAACATCGGTGTCTGCATCGGTACCTCCGGCCCCGCCGGCACGGACATGATCACCGGCCTGTACTCCGCCATCGCCGACTCGATCCCGATCCTGTGCATCACCGGCCAGGCCCCGGTCTCGAAGCTCCACAAGGAGGACTTCCAGGCCGTCGACATCGCGACGATCGCCAAGCCCGTCACCAAGGCCGCGACCACCGTCCTGGAGGCCGCGCAGGTCCCCGGCGTCTTCCAGCAGGCCTTCCACCTGATGCGCTCCGGCCGTCCCGGCCCGGTCCTCATCGACCTCCCGATCGACGTCCAGCTGACCGAGATCGAGTTCGACCCCGAGACCTACACCCCGCTGCCGGTCTACAAGCCGCAGGCCAGCCGCGCCCAGGCCGAGAAGGCCCTCGGCTTCCTGCTGGAGGCCGAGCGCCCGCTGATCGTCGCCGGCGGCGGCATCATCAACGCCGACGCCTCCGACCTGCTGGTCGAGTTCGCCGAGCTGACCGGCGTCCCGGTCATCTCCACCCTGATGGGCTGGGGAACCATCCCGGACGACCACGAGCTGGCCGCCGGCATGGTCGGCGTCCAGACCGCGCACCGCTACGGCAACGCGACCTTCCTGGAGTCCGACACCGTCATCGGTATCGGCAACCGCTGGGCCAACCGCCACACCGGCTACAACATGGACGCGTACACCAAGGGCCGCACGTTCGTCCACGTGGACATCGAGCCCACCCAGCTCGGCAAGATCTTCATGCCGGACTACGGCATCGCCTCCGACGCCAAGGCCGCCCTGGAGCTCTTCATCGAGGTCGCCAAGGAGTGGAAGGCGGAGGGCAAGCTGCCCGACTTCAGCGCCTGGGCCGCCTCCGCGCAGGAGCGCAAGGCCACCCTCCAGCGCCGTACGCACTTCGAGAACATCCCCATGAAGCCGCAGCGCGTCTACGAGGAGATGAACAAGGCCTTCGGCCCGGAGACCCGCTACGTCACCACCATCGGCCTCTCCCAGATCGCGGCCGCGCAGTTCCTGCACGTCTACAAGCCGCGCCACTGGATCAACTGCGGCCAGGCCGGCCCGCTCGGCTGGACCATCCCGGCCGCCATCGGCGCCGCCACCGCGGACCGCGACACCCCGATCGTCGCCCTCTCCGGCGACTACGACTTCCAGTTCATGATCGAGGAGCTGGCGGTCGCCGCCCAGCACAAGGTCCCCTACGTCCACGTCCTCGTGAACAACGCGTACCTGGGACTGATCCGCCAGGCGCAGGGCGGCCTCGGCATCAACTTCGAGGTCAACCTCGAGTTCGAGAACATCAACACCCCCGAGCTGGGCGTCTACGGCGTCGACCACGTCAAGGTCGCCGAGGGCCTGGGCGTCAAGGCCATCCGCGTCACCGACCCGGAGAAGCTGGGCGAGGCCTTCGAGGAGGCCAAGAAGCTGGCCCAGGAGTTCCAGGTCCCGGTCGTCGTCGAGGCCATCCTGGAGCGCATCACCAACATCGCGATGAGCAAGACCGTCGACATGAGCGACGTCACCGAGTTCGAAGAGCTCGCGACCGAGCCGGGCCACGCGCCCACCGCCATCAAGGCCCTCCAGGCCTGACGGCCCCCGAAGGCCTCCCCGCCTTCACCGCACGGCACCGGCGGCCCCCGCCCCTCCTACCCGGAGGGACGGGGGCCGCTCGGCGTTCCCGGGCCGCGCCTACGCCCCACCGCGGATCAGGGTGAGCAGGCGGTGGTGGGTGGCCGCGTCCGCGGCGGCCAGCAGCCCGCGGCCCTCCGGGCCGAGCGGGGCCCCGTCGATCCCGGTCACCACGCAGCCGGCCGCCCGGCACAGGGCTATCCCGGCCGCGAAGTGGACGCTGTCCGACAGGTCCCCGCCGTCGGTCACGTACGCGGCGCGCCTGCCCGCGGCCACCCAGGCCAGGGCGAGGGTCGTGGAGACGACCCGGGGGCGGAACTCCGCCGTGAAGCCGGGGCGGGCCAGCAGGTCCACCGCGCGGAACTCCGGGGCGCCGGGGAAGGGCGGGTCGAGGTTCACGTCCACGAGGGTGGTGGCGGCGGTGGGCCGCAGCGGGGAGTCCGCGCCCGCCCGGCGCACCCAGGCGCGCTCGCCGTCGGTGGCGTACACCTCCCCGCCGAAGGGGTCGGCCACGGCCGCGGCCCCGCCGCGCAGGGCCACGTTGACGGCCACGAGCAGGGATCCCGCGGCGTAGTTGAGGGTGCCGCACAGGGGGTCCACCAGCCACTGGCGGGCGGCGGCGGAGCTGCCGTGCCGGCCGCTCTCCTCACCGAGTACGGAGTCCTGCGGCCGGGCCCCGCGCAGGACCGCGAGCACCGCCTCCTCGGCCGCGACGTCGGCGGCGGTCGCGAAGTCCCCGCCGCCCTTGTCGACCCGGGGGTCGCGCCCGGAGTCCTGCCCGTACATCCCGCGCACCACGTCGGCGCCGCTGCGGGCGGCGGCGATGGCGACCTCGGCATCCGTCGCGCCCTCAAGAGAAACGATCATGCGGCGAGCGTACGGGGCGCCGGTCCGCCCCGCGCAGGCCCCCGCATCCGGCCCGGACGCCTGCGGAGACGGCAGAGAGCCGGGTCACGGGACCGTCCGTGACCCGGCTCTCCGGCCTGGGGTGGAGCTGTACTGCGGGACTGCGGTGGAGCGCGGAATCTGACCGCCCGACGGTGCGAGGCTGGCGCGACAGGACGTTCGCACCGCCGGGCGGAGTCACAGGGGGAGGTGGTTGTCCTGATGTACAGGGGGCCCTGTGCGAAGCCCCTGTATATAAGGAGTGGCTGGGACCGCGGTGGTGGCGACAGGCCCTCCGGCGTCCGTCTCCCTCAGGTCAAGAGACGGGCCTCGGAGCCCTTACCACCGCACTGGCTCGACACCACCGCGGTCCTCGTCCTGCCCATCGCCGTGAACCACCCCTCATCCGGGTCCGCGGCAGCGGGCTGGCACCCGGGGTCCGACCTCCCGTCAGACCCCCGGTGCGTCCTGTGGGCTCAGTCCTCGCGCAGGGCGCGGACGGCCTCCTCGACGCGCTTGCCGTAGTCGGCGTCGGCGGCGTGGAAGTGAGCCAGGTTCTTCTCGATGACGTCCTCGCGGGAGACCTGGGACAGGCCGCCGGCGATGTTCGCCACCAGACGCTGCTTCTCGTCCTCGGACATCAGGCGGTAGAGCTCGCCGGCCTGGAAGAAGTCGTCGTCCTTGGTGTGGGCCGGGGCCTCGTGCGTGCCGGTGTAGCCGGTGACGGCCTTCGGGGCACCCAGCGCCAGGCCGGTCTCGGCCGGGCCCTGGTACGAGTTGGGCTCGTAGTTCTTGTCGTGGCGCGAGCCGTTGCGCAGCGCCATGGCGCCGTCGCGGCCGTAGTTCTGCGCGGTGGTCGCCTTGGGGGCGTTGACCGGCAGCAGGGTGTGGTTCACACCGAGGCGGTAGCGCTGGGCGTCGGCGTACGCGAACAGGCGGCCCTGGAGCATCTTGTCCGGCGAGGCGGTGATGCCCGGGACGAAGTTGTTCGGGGAGAAGGCGGACTGCTCGACCTCGGCGAAGACGTTCTCCGGGTTGCGGTCGAGGACCAGGCGGCCCACGCGCTGCAGCGGGTAGTCGGCGTGCGGCCACACCTTGGTGAGGTCGAACGGGTTGAAGCGGTAGTCCGCGGCCTCGGCGGCGGGCATGACCTGGACGTACAGGGTCCAGCTCGGGTTCACGCCGCGCTCGATGGCCTGGAGCAGGTCGGTCTGGTGCGAGTTGCCGTCCTTGCCGGCGAGCTCGGCGCCCTGCTCGGAGGACAGGCAGCGGATGCCCTGGTTCGTCTTGAAGTGGTACTTGACGAAGAAGGCCTCGCCCTGGGCGTTGGTCCACTGGTAGGTGTGGGAGCCGTAGCCGTTCATGTGGCGGTACGAGGCGGGGATGCCGCGGTCGCCCATGAGCCAGGTGATCTGGTGGGTCGCCTCGGGGGCGTGGGCCCAGAAGTCCCAGACGTTGTCCGCCTCCTGCTTGCCCGTGAAGGGGTCGCGCTTCTGGGAGTGGATGAAGTCGGGGAACTTGATCGGGTCCTTGATGAAGAACACCGGGGTGTTGTTGCCCACGAGGTCGTAGTTGCCGTCCTCGGTGTAGAACTTCAGCGCGAAGCCCCGCGGGTCGCGGACGGCGTCGGCGCCGCCGAGGGAGTCGGCCACCGTGGAGAAGCGCAGGAACGTCTCGGTCTTCTTGCCGACCTCGTTCAGGAACTTCGCGCTGGTGTACGCGGTGACGTCGTCGGTCACCTCGAAGTAGCCGTACGCGGCGGAACCGCGGGCGTGCACGACGCGCTCCGGGATGCGCTCACGGTTGAAGCGGGCGAGCTTCTCGATGAGCTGCTGGTCCTGGATCAGGAGCGGGCCACCGACGCCGGCGGTGGCGGAGTTCTGGTTGTCGGCGACCGGGGCGCCGGACTCGGTCGTGAGCACGCGCTTCGACATGGTGACCTTCCGTACGGGAGCTGCTGACGGAAAGCGTCTTCCGCCATGCGGATGAGCCTAATTTCGGCGCGAACGCAACGTCAACAGTTTGTTGAAGAAAGTTGAAGGGTGAGGTGATCCGGACGGTGCCGCCGCCTGGGCGCGACAGGACAGGTGTCAGCGACGGCACCGTCCGGAAACTCAGGTCCCCGTCAGGGGGGGGCGCAGGATCAGACCTGGGCGCCGGAGAGGCGCTCGACGGCGCGCAGCAGGGCGGAGTGGTCCAGGCCGCCGTCGCCCTGGGCGCGCAGGGAGGCGACCAGCTGGGCCACGACCGCGCCGACGGGCAGGGCCGCGCCCACGTTGCGGGCGGCGTCGGTCACGATGCCCATGTCCTTGTGGTGCAGGTCGATCCGGAAACCGGGCTTGAAGTCGCGGTTCAGGAAGTTGTCCTTCTTGCGGGTCAGGACCGTGGAGCCGGCCAGACCGCCGTTGAGGACGTCCAGGGCGGCCTGGAGGTCCACGCCGGACTTCTCGAGGAAGACGACGGCCTCGGCGCAGGCCTGGATGTTGACCGCGACGATGAGCTGGTTGGCGGCCTTCACCGTCTGGCCGGAGCCGTGCGGGCCGCACAGGACGATGACCTTGCCGAGGGCCTCCAGGATCGGGAGCGCCTCGTCGAAGTCGGCCTGCTCGCCGCCGACCATGATGGAGAGGACGGCCTCGATGGCGCCGGCCTCGCCGCCGGACACCGGGGCGTCGATGACGCGGATGCCCTTCGCGGCGGCGTTCTTCGCCAGGTCGACCGAGGTCTGCGGGGTGATCGACGACATGTCGATGATGAGCGCGCCGGACCGGGCGTTCTCCAGGATGCCGTCCGGGCCGTAGTTGATGGCCTCGACCTGCGGGGAGGCGGGCACCATCGTGATGATCACGTCGGCGTCCTTCACGGCCTCGGCGATCGAGCCGGCCGCGGTGCCGCCGGCGGCGGCCAGGCGGTCGAGCTTGTCCTGCTCCAGGGTGAAGCCGGTGACGGAGTAGCCCGCCTTCAGGAGGTTCTCGGACATGGGGGAGCCCATGATGCCGAGCCCGACCCAGGCGACCTTCGGAAGTGCAGCGCTCATGATGAGGTCCTTCTCTTCAAAGCTATGTACGAAAAGTGACGGGGGTGCCTGGCGGAAAGCCCGGACTTCGTCCCCTTATTCGGCGGCGCGGGCCTCGGCCGGCAGCCACGCGAAGGAGGCGGCGGCGTCGGCGGCCTTGTACTCCAGGCCGACAAAGCCCTGGTAGCCGGCCTTCTTGAGCTGGTCGAGGAGGTCCTCGAGGGGCAGCTCGCCCGTGCCCGGGGCGCCCCGGCCCGGCTTGTCCGCGATCTGGACGTGGCCGGTCTTGGCGGCGTACTTTTCGATGACCTCGGAGAGGTCCTCACCGTTCATCGCCAGGTGGTACAGGTCGAGCAGGAACTTGGCGTTCCCCAGACCGGTCGCCTCGTTGACCCTGTCCACGACCTCGATCGCGGACGGGGCGCTCACCAGCGGGTAGAGCGGCGACTCGGGCTTGTTCAGCGTCTCGATCAGGAGGATCGCGCCGACGCGGTCGGCGGCGCGGGCCGCGGTGACCAGGTTCTCGAGGGCGAGCTCGTCCTGGACGGCCGGGTCCACTCCCTCGACACGGTTGCCGTACAGGGCGTTCAGGGCCTTGCAGCCGACCGAGGCCGCGAAGTCCGCGGCCACGTCGATGTTGGCCCGGAAGCGGTCCGACTCCGCGCCGGGTACGGACACCGCACCGCGGTCCGGCCCCGGCAGCTGGCCGGCGTAGAAGTTCAGGCCCACCAGCTGGGTGCCCGCGGCCTCAAGGGCCTTCTTGAGGGAGTCGAGCTCCTCCTGGGCGGGGGTGGCGGTGTCGATCCAGGGCCACCACAGCTCGACCGCGGTGAAGCCCGCCGCGGCGGCGGCCGCGGGGCGCTCCAGGAGCGGGAGTTCCGTGAAGAGGATCGACAGGTTCACATCGAAGCGCTGGTCCGTGTATCCCATGAGGGGTGTGCGCTCCTTCCGTATTGCGGAAGTTGTTTTCTGCTTGATGGAAGGTTGCATGGGCTCGTGTGCGGATGTCAAGTGGCCCCTGCCGGTTTTCCGGTACCTCGGGGTAGCTTGGCCGCGTGCGATTGAGAGTGGAGTTCACGACCGAGCCCTTCGATCTCGAAGAGGCCCCTGCCCACGCCGTGGCCGCCCGCGAGGTCATCCAGAGGGCCCAGCTGGACGCGGTGGACGTCGGCCCCTTCGGCAATACCGCCGAGGGCGGGGCGGCCGAGGTGCTCGGCGCCGTGGCCGCGCTGCTGCGCGATGCGCTGGAGGCCGGGGCCACCCGGGTCTCCCTCCAGGTCAACGTGCTCGGGGAGGACGCGTCATGACCGAACCCCGCGACCACCCGTTCGTCGCGGCGGTCAAGCCGCTGGTCGACGCCATGGGCGGGGAGCTCATGGATCCCGCGCAGGCCGGCGCCGACGACGTCGTGCTCGCCTGGGAGGGGCAGGACGTGCTCGCCGTACGGCTGCCGCAGCTCTCCGACTCGCTGGACCGCATCCTGGCGGCGCTGGAGCGGCGGCACGGCGTGCCGTTGGCCCAGCTGGACCGCAAGGCGAAGCAGGACGTCGTGCGCATACTGGAGGCGCGGGGCGCCTTCTCCGTCCGGCACGGTGTCGAGACCGTCGCGGGGGCGCTGGGCGTCAGCCGCTTCACGGTCTACAACTATCTGAACCGGGAAAACACCGACAAGAACAGCCAGGGGTGACAGCTCCGACACGTTCTGTCACGCCCCGTCACGAGCCGCCGCCCCAATCTCCCGGGCGGCGGCTTTTGTGTACGGGAAGTTTCAACAAAGTGTTGACGCGGTGTTGTCGAGGGCGTTAGCTACTCCCAGCCCGTTCCAAAGCAACAAGGCCACGGAGGCTTCCCGTGACTTCGAGTACGACACCGGGCCTCGCCCGGTTCAACACCTCGGCGGACGCCGCGGCCCTGGCCGAGCTCCACGAGGTGTGCGCCAGTTCGGCATGGGGGAGCAGGCTGCTCGCCCAGCGCCCGTACGCCGACGCCGCATCCCTCCTCGCAGCCAGCGACGCCGCCATGGCCGAGCTCACCGCCGCGGACCTGGGAGAGGCGATGGCCGGCCACCCGCCGATCGGCCGCCCGAAGCCGGGTGACCCGACCTCCGCGCGTGAGCAGCGCGGGATGGCCGGCGCCTCCGAGGAGCTCAAGGCCGAACTGCTCGAGCTGAACCTGGCCTACCAGGACAAGTTCGGCCACGTCTTCCTCATCTGCGCCACCGGTGCGACCGGCGAGCAGATGCGGGACGCGGTCAGGGTCCGGATCGAGAACACCGCCGAGGTCGAGCGGGAGATCGCCCGCGGAGAGCTCGTCAAGATCAACAGGATCCGCCTGACCCGACTCGTAGAGGGAGAGTGAGCATGAGCACCGACACCACCGCTTCCGTGTCCACGCACATCCTGGACACCAGCATCGGCCGCCCCGCCGAGGGCGTGGCCATCGCGCTCGCCGCCCGTGCCGGCTCCGACGCCGCATGGGTGGCGCTCGGTGGCAGCGCCACCGACGCGGACGGCCGCTGCAAGGACCTGCCGGCCCTGCCGGAGGGCACCACCCACGTACGCCTCGACTTCGAGACCGAGACGTACTTCTCCAAGAAGCAAGCCGCCGAGGCGCAGCAGGACGCCCCCCGCGTAAGGGACAGCGGTGCGTTCTTCCCCGAGGTCACCATCACCTTCGCGGTGAACCCGGGCGAGCACTACCACGTACCGCTGCTGCTCAACCCGTTCGGCTACTCCGTTTACCGAGGGAGCTAGCAGACAATGCCCACGATTCTCGGCCAGAACCAGTACGGCAAAGCAGAGAACCGCGTCGTCAAGATCACGCGGGACGGCGACACCCACCACATCAAGGACCTGAACGTCTCGGTCGCCCTGTCCGGCGACATGGACGACGTCCACTACTCCGGCTCGAACGCCAACGTCCTGCCGACGGACACCACCAAGAACACGGTGTACGCGTTCGCCAAGGAGTACGGCATCGAGTCCGCCGAGCAGTTCGGCATCCACCTGGCCCGTTGGTTCGTCAACAGCCAGGAGCCGATCCACCGGGCGCGCATCCGCATCGAGGAGTACGGCTGGGAGCGGATCGCCACCTCCGACGCCAACTCCAAGTTCATCGGCGCCGACGAGGTCAAGCACTCCTTCGTCCGCAAGGGCCAGGAGACCCGCGTCACCCAGATCACGTACGACGGCACGAACTGGGAGGTCATCTCCGGCCTCAAGGACCTGGTCGTCATGAACTCCACGAACTCCGAGTTCTGGGGCTACGTGAAGGACAAGTACACGACCCTGCAGGAGGCGTACGACCGCATCCTGGCCACCCAGGTGTCGGGCCGCTGGCGGTTCAACTGGACCGACGACGAGCAGCGGATGCCCCACTGGGAGAAGTCCTACGAGGCCACCCGCAAGCACATGCTGGAAGCCTTCGCGGAGACCTACTCCCTCTCCCTCCAGCAGACCCTGTACCAGATGGGTTCGCGGATCATCAACCACCGTTCGGAGATCGACGAGGTCCGCTTCTCGCTCCCGAACAAGCACCACTTCCTCGTCGACCTGGAGCCCTTCGGCCTCAAGAACGACAACGAGGTCTACTTCGCCGCGGACCGCCCGTACGGTCTGATCGAGGCCACGATCCTGCGGGACGGCGCCGACGCGCGCATCCCCGTGGACATGACCAACCTCTGATGCGGCCTGCGCGTCCCGGGGCTCCGCAGTGGTCCCGGGGCGCGTGCACCGCACGTGCACAACACACCGTCACTTCCTGATTCGGCACCCGGACGCATCGCACGGGGCGGCAGTACTGTCAGCTGTCAAGGCCCCCGGCTCCGGTCCTCAAATTCCCGGGCCTTGCCGTGCCCGCACCGCCACTGAAAGCACGAGGAAGTCCCATGGCAGCACCGGCAGCCCCTGACAGCGCGGTCGAGCGCATCGTCATCGAGAACTGCGCCATCGCGACCGTCGATGCGAACGACACCGAGTACGCCTCGGGCCACGTCGTCATCGCCGGCAACCGGATCGAGTCCATCGGCGCGGGCAGGGCCCCCGAGAACCTCGACAACGTCGTCCGCCGGATCGACGGCACCGGGCACCTCGTGACCCCCGGTCTGGTCAACACGCACCACCACTTCTACCAGTGGATCACCCGCGGCCTGGCCACCGACCACAACCTCTTCAACTGGCTCGTCGCCCTGTACCCGACCTGGGCGCGCATCGACGAGCAGATGACGTACACGGCCGCGCAGGGCTCCCTCGCCGCGATGGCCAAGGGCGGTGTCACCACCGCCATGGACCACCACTACGTCTTCCCCAAGGGCTCCGGCGACCTGTCCGGCTCGATCATCCGCGCCGCCTCCGAGATGGGCGTCCGCTTCACCCTCGCCCGCGGCTCGATGGACCGCAGCGAGAAGGACGGCGGCCTGCCGCCGGACCACGCCGTCGAGACCCTCGAAGGCGCCCTGGCCGACACCGAGGCGACCGTCAAGAAGTTCCACGACGCGTCCTTCGACTCGATGACCCAGGTCGCCGTCGCCCCCTGCTCCCCCTTCTCCGTCTCCACCGAACTGCTCAAGCAGGGCGCCGAGCTGGCGCGCCGCCTGGGCGTGCGGATGCACACGCACGGTTCGGAGACCGTCGAGGAGGAGAAGTTCTGCCACGAGCTCTTCGGCATGGGCCCGACCGACTACTTCGAGTCGACCGGCTGGCTCGGCGAGGACGTGTGGATGGCGCACAGCGTCCACATGAACGACTCCGACATCGCGGCCTTCGCCCGTACGAAGACCGGTGTGGCGCACTGCCCGTCCTCCAACGCCCGCCTGGCCGCCGGCATCGCCCGGGTCCCGGACATGCTGGCCGCCGGCGTACCGGTGGGCCTCGGCGTGGACGGCACCGCCTCCAACGAGTCCGGCGAGCTGCACACCGAGCTGCGCAACGCGCTGCTGATCAACCGCCTGAACCCGGTGCACCGCGAGCGCGCGCTCAACGCCCGCCAGGCCCTGCGCCTGGGCACCTACGGCGGCGCCCAGGTCCTCGGCCGCGCCGACAGCATCGGCTCGCTCGAGGCCGGCAAGTGCGCCGACCTGGTGCTGTGGAACCTGAGCACCTTCCTGCACTCCTCGATCGCCGACCCGGTCACCGCCCTGGTCTTCGGCGCGGCCGCCCCGGTCACCGCGTCGTTCGTCAACGGCCGGCAGATCGTCGAGAACAACCGCCTCCTGACCGCCGACGAGGACGCCATCGCCGTGTCCACGCGGGAAGAGGCGCAGCGCCTGGCCCGGATCTCCGCGCAGGGCTGACCCCGGAAGTCCGGTCGGGGGGGACGGCCCCCGGCCGGTCGCCGCGGACCCGAGCGGGGTCCGCGGCAGCCGGTCCCGGGGGCGCCGGAGGCCTGCTCCTCCTGCGCCCCCGGGGTTGGTGACTCGTGTACACGGGTCCGCCCCGATCCGGCGACTTGGCATGCCCCGAACAGACCGGCCGGAGGGCCCGGATCCGTACGGCGGATGCCCGAAACAACTGAACACCCCCGTCCCGCACCACCTCCCGACACCCACGTCACCTGCCGACGTGTTACCCGACCGGAGGAAGTTCCGCCGTGGTCGCAGCACCCAGGTTCAGCAAGGACGCAGACGCAGACCCGCCGCTCGGGCGGCAACCGCAGGATCCCGGGGGGACGCACCCGGTCGACGAGGTCCTGCCGCCCCTGAAGATGTTCACCAGCGGCCTCCAGCACGTGGCCGCCATGTACGCGGGCGTCGTCGCCCCGCCCATGATCGTCGGCCCGGCCGTGGGCCTGACCGCCACCGAGACCGCGTTCCTGATGGGCGCCTCGCTCTTCACCGCAGGGCTCGCCACCCTCCTCCAGACCCTCGGCTTCTGGAAGATCGGCGCCAAACTCCCCTTCGTCAACGGCGTCTCGTTCGCCGGTGTGACCCCGATGATCGCCATCGGCAAGGGCGAGGGGGACAATGCGATACCGGTCATCTTCGGCGCGATCATCGTCGCCGGGGTCCTCGGCTACTTCGCCGCCCCCTACTTCGGCCGGCTGGTCCGCTTCTTCCCGCCCGTCGTCACGGGTACGGTCATCACCCTGATCGGCGTCTCCCTCCTGCCCGTGGCCTTCAACTGGTCCCAGGGCGGCAACTCCGGCGCGGCCGGCTACGGCTCCCTGAAGAACATCGGCATGGCCGCCGCCACCCTCGCGATCGTCCTGCTGATGCGCAAGTTCCTGCGCGGCTTCCTCCAGCAGATCTCCATCCTGCTCGGCCTGGTCGCCGGCACGCTGATCGCGATACCGCTCGGCATGACCAGCTTCGACGCCGTCACCAGCGCCGACCTGGTCGGCTTCCCCACGCCCTTCCACTTCGGCGCCCCCCAGTTCCAGCTCGCCGCCATCATCTCGATGTGCATCGTCATGGTCGTCTGCATGACCGAGTCCACCGCCGACATCCTGGCCCTCGGCCGGATCGTCGAACGCCCCGCGGACGAGCGGACCATCGAGGGCGGCCTGCGGGCCGACGCCCTCGGCAGCGCGATCAGCCCGCTGTTCAACGGGTTCATGTGCAGCGCCTTCGCCCAGAACATCGGGCTCGTCGCCATGACGAAGGTGCGCAGCCGGTTCGTCGTCGCCGCCGGCGGCGGCATCCTGATCCTGCTGGGCCTGTGCCCGGTCGCCGCCTCCGTCATCGGCGTGGTCCCGCTGCCGGTGCTCGGCGGCGCGGGGATCGTCCTCTTCGGGTCCGTCGCCGCCAGCGGCATCCAGACCCTCGCGGGCGCCGCCATGGAGAAGGGGGAGAACGCCCTGATCGTCGCCGCCTCCCTGGGCGTCGGCCTGATCCCGATCGCCGCACCCGGCTTCTACCACGCCTTCCCCGAGGACCTGCTGGTCGTCCTCGACTCGGGCATCAGCACGGGCTGCGTGGCGGCGATCCTGCTCAACCTCGCCTTCAACCACCTCGGTTCCCGCCGCGAACGGGCCGGCGCCGCACCCGATCCGGTCGCCGCGCACTGAGGCGCCGTACGGGAGCGGGGACCGTCCCCCGTACGGCCCCCGCTCCCGTACGGCCGCGGGCCCGCCCGGATCCCGGGGCGGGCCCGCGGTGCGCTCAGGCCGCCCGTAACGGCCCCGGGTCGCCGCTCGCCGCACCCTCCCGGGACCCGGCCCCCGGGGCCGGATCGGACCAGATGTCGGGGAGCACGGTGGCGACCCGGCGGCCCTGCCGGTCCAGCACCTGGGCCTCGCTCTTGCGCGCGTACAGGGCCACGGCGGTGTCCGTGACCCGCAGCCCCGGCACCCGGCGGCCCAGTTCGGCGGTGTACCGGGCGAGGTCCTCCACGGCCCGCAGCCGCGCCGTGACGAGGAAGTTCCAGCGGCCGCTGACCGACATGCAGGTCCGGGTCTCGCGCAGCCCCGCGGCCAGCGCCGCGCACTCGGCCGCGTCCTGCTCCGCCACCTGCCCCCACAGCGTGGCCGACACCGGCCAGCCCGAGTGCCCGGCGGCCAGGGTGCAGCCGAACCGCAGGCTGTGCCCTGCCTCCAGCCGCGCCAGCCGCCGCCGCACGGTCGACTCGCTCATCGCGAACTCCCGCGCCAGGGAGGCCGCGCTGCGCCGGGCGTCGCGGGCCAGGGCCAGCACCATCGGCCGGTCCTCCGGGGCCAGCGCGGCGACCCCGGCGGCCCCCGGGGGAGTGCGGCCGGCCGCGCCCGCGGACAGTCCGGCCAGGGCCGTGGTCTGCGCCGGGGTCAGCTGGTCCAGCCGCCAGCGGTCCGGGGCGTGGTGCACGGCCGTCACCATCGAGGAGCGGGTCGCGAGCACCCCGGGGATCCGCTGGACCCGGGCCGACAGGTAGCGGTAGAGGGCGTGCAGGTCCGGGACCGCCGTGAAGACGAGCAGGTCCCGGCCGCCCGTGGTGTGCTCCACGCCCAGCGCGTGCGGGTCGCGGGTCAGGGCCCGGCCCACCGCGGGCGCGGTGCCGGCGGTGCAGCTGACCTCGATCCAGGCCGTGCAGGGCGGCCGGCCCCCGGTGCGCAGCCCCAGCCCGCAGACCCAGGCCTCGCCGGAGCCGGTCAGCCGCTCCCAGCGGCGGGCGAGGGTGTCGGGCCGGGCACCGAGGACCGGGGCGAGTTTCTCCCAGCTGGCCCGGGGGGCAAGCTGAAGTGCGTGGACGAGTGCCCGATCCATGTCGTCCATGGCGGAAACGGCGGAGTTCATGCCTTCCCCTGGTGGTTCTCCCGGTCGTCCCCGGGGGGACCGGGGTGTCAGCCGATGATCTCTCGTGGGTGCGTTCAACTGGGCACGGGGGTGGTTGCGTGCATCTCTGCGATACGGCGGGAGGAAGCGTGGGCGAGTCCGGGTGGGGGCTGCGCGCGGCCGTTCCCGCCGAACTGTCCGGTTTCGTCGGCCGGGAGGAGGAGCTCGCCGCCCTCGCCGCCCGGCTCGACACCGACCGCCTCGTCACTCTCACGGGTCCCGCCGGGATCGGCAAGACCCGTCTCGCGGTCCGCGCGGTCCGGGCGCGCGCGGGCTCCGGCGCGGTGACCGTGTGGGCCGATCTCGCGGGGCTGCCCGAGGAGTCCTGGCCGGCCCTGGAGGGCGAGCTCCTGGCCCGGCTGCCGGGTTCCGCCGCGGTCGCCGCCCGCCCCGGCTCCGGACCGGCCCCCGGAGTCCTGCTGGTCCTCGACGGCTGCGAGGAGCTCGGGGAGTCCGCTGCGGGGCTGGTGGGCAAGCTCCTCGTCCGGCTGCCGCGGCTGCGGGTGCTCGCCACCGCCCAGTGGCCGCTGGGCCTGCCGCAGGAGTCCGTGCTGCGCGTGCCGCCGCTGGCCGTGCCGCCCGCCGAGCGCGAGGCCGCCGGCCGCTCCGGGGAGGCGGCCCCGGCCGACTGCCCGGCCGTGCGCCTGTTCGTCGAGCGGGCCCGCGGAGCCGACCCCTCCTTCGAGCTGAACCGCCGCAACGCCGCCCCCGTCGCCCGGCTGTGCCGCCGGCTCGACGGCATCCCCGGCGCCCTGGAGCTGGCCGCCGGCCGGCTCCACCAGTACGCCCCCGAACAGGCCCTGCGGCGGCTGGAGGCCGACCCGCTGCGCTTCCTGGCGGGCGGGGCGGGCCGCGGGGCCCGCGCCGACGCGGAGCGCAGCCACCGGCTGTGCACCCCGGCCGAGCGGCTGCTGTGGGAGCGGCTGTCCGTCTTCCCCGGCTCCTTCGACCTGGCCGCCGTCGAGGCGGTCTGCGGTTTCGGCGCCCTGCCGCCCGAGCAGGCCGGCACCCTCCTGCTGCGGCTGGCCCCGGGCCTCCTGCTCGACGCGGGCCCGGGCCGCTACCGGCTGCCGCTGTCCGCGCGCGCCCACGCCGCCCGGCTGCTGCCGGCCCGCGGCGAGGAGACCGAACTGGTCCGCCGCCGCCACGAGTGGTACCGGCTCGTGGCCGAGCGCTGCGCACAGCTGTGGCGGGCCGGACGGCAGACCGAGGCCCGGGCGGCGGCCCTGCGCGACCTGCCCGGCCTGCGTGCGGCCATGGACCCGGTGGGCGGCCCCGGGCCGGCCCCGGCCCTGGAGACCGCGGTGGCCCTGTGGTTCCTGTGGGCGGCCTGCGGGCTGGCCCTGGAGGGCCGCCGGCACCTGGAGCGGGCCCTCGCCCTGCACCCGGCCCCGCGGCCCGCGCGGGCGCTGTGGCTGGCCGCCTGGCTGGTCGGCCTGCTCGGGGAGTCCGACGGGGCCGATCCGCTGCTCGTCGAGGGCTGGACGGCCGCCGTCCAGGAGGGCGAGGACGCCTGCGTGGCCTACCTCGCCCACGCGCGCGGCACGGTCGCCCTGTGGGAGTGCCGGTTCAAGGAGGCCGGGGAGGAGTTCCGCGAGGCCCTGGACCAGCTGCCGGACGACCCGGAGTTCGGCCCCGGGCGGGCCGTCCTCCAGGCCGGGCACACGATGGCCCTGTCCCGTACGGACCCCTCGGCCGTCCCCGTCGAGGACGGGCCCGCCGGGGTCCCCGGGGACCTGTGGGCCCGCTCGTGGGTCGGCTACGCCCACGGCGAGGTGCTGCGCCGCGAGGCCCAGTGGGACGCGGCCCGCACCGAGCTGCTGGGGGCGCTCGCCGGGCAGCTGGCCCTGGGCGACCTGCTGGGCCAGGCCGCCACCGCCGAGCTGCTCGCCGCCCTGGAGACCGACCTCGGGCGGCACCGCGAGGGCGCCCGGCTGCTGGGCGCGGTGGACCGGATCCGCGCCGTGCTGCTGCGCGATCCGCGGGCGGCGGCCTTCTGGGCCCGCGGCCGGGCCCCCGCCGAGACCGTGCTCCGCACCCGGCTGGGCGACGCCGAGTACACCCGCGCGTACGCGGAGGGCGCCCGCACCGGCCTGCGCGCCCTGCTCCACGGGGGCACGGCCTGAAGCAACCGCCCGCGCCCGGCCGCGCCCCGGCTGGGGCCGGCCGGGACCGGGCTCCGATCGTCCGGTTCTCCGCGGCGGCGGGCCGCGCGGGGCCTACGGCAGGGTGGTCAGCGTCATGCCCGTGTGGTCGGCGCCGGCGGTGTTGCGGCAGGTGTGGTCGCCGGTGGGGCGGGCGTAGACGAGGGACAGGCAGCGGCCCTGGGCGAGCTGCCCGTAGTAGTTGGGGTGCATGGACTCCTGGACGAGGCCCTGGGACTCGCTGCTGTCGACCCAGCGGGCCCACTCGCTGGCTGCGCCGGAGGCCGGCTGGGTGCTCGTGACCTGCTTGGCGGCCCGGGCGCAGACCTCGCGGCCCTGGAGCATGTCGCGCAGGTCGAGGAACTGCGCGCCCTTGGCGGCGGCCACGGCCCGGAGCCGGTTCGCGATCTGCGGGACGAGGGAGTCGCGGGCCCAGTCGGAGTCCTTGTTCCAGAAGGGGCAGCCGCCGGAGTTGACCCGGGACCAGCCGCTCTCGGAGTACCGGTTCTCGCCGCCGCGCGGGATCGGCGAGGGGTAGGACTGCAGGACGATCCGGTACGAGGAGGAGGCGTACCCGGCGGCGGACATCACGGCCCGGATCTCGTCCACGGCCTTGCCGACCTTGGCCATGACGCCGTTCATCTTGGCGTCCACGGCGGGCTGCTGGTCGTCGTGGCAGTACGAGTACCAGACGATGTAGTCGGTGGCGCACTTGCGGATGATGTCGGCGAAGCCGAGGTCGTTGCCGCCGATGGACAGGGCGATGACCTTGACGTCGTGGCTCGCGGCCACGGCTGCCAGCCGGTCGGCCTGCGGGCTCTCGCCCTTGTAGGACACCCCGCCGTTGGAGCTGCGGAAGACGTTGTCGGTGACGGCGCCGGAGCAGGCGAGGTTGATCCGGGCCTGGGCGGTGCCGGTGGCGCTGTCGACCTCGGAGGAGTCCGAGCGGTGGCAGCCGCTGGCCGCCGTGGTCCCGTATACGAGGGAGGGGTCGTACGTGCTGCCGCTGACCCAGGCGCGGTCGGTGCCGTTGCGGCTGCCGCTGGTGGTGAGGCTGTTGCCCTTCCAGCGGCCGGCCTCGCCGGAGATGTAGCTGTCGCCCATGGCGACCACGGCGGTGGGGCCCGTCCCGGGGCCGGCTGCGGCGCTGCCCGCGCCGGGGCCCAGCAGGGCGGTGAGGGCGAGGGGGGCGGCCAGGGCGGCGGCCATCGTCTTTCTGGCGGTGCGGAATCCGGGCATGGCGGAACTCCTGCGGTAGGCCATGCCGAGGAGGGACGACTCGGGCGCATGGCTGGGTCAGTGGGGGTACCGCCGGCCGGTGGTGGCACGGAATCTCCCACGCCCGCAAGTGTTACCGCTAGGTAACCGCAGATTACTATTGGGTAACGACCGACCGGTCGTTCGGGCCCGCGCCGCCCGCGCACGCACGTGCAAAGGGGTCTGCCCCGGCACCGCACGGTGCCGGGGCAGACCCCTTTGCAGATGTGTGAGCGGGCGGCGTCAGCCGACCAGCTGGTCGTACGCGGGCAGGGTGAGGAAGTCCGCGTAGTCGGCGTCCAGGGAGACCTGGAGCAGGAGGTCGTGGGCCTGCTGCCACTTGCCGGCCGCGAAGGCCTCCTCGCCGATCTCGGCGCGGATGGCGGCCAGTTCCTCGGCGGCGACCCGGCGGGCCAGGTCGGCGGTGGCGAGCTCGCCGTTCTCGAAGACGACGCCCGCGTTGATCCACTGCCAGATCTGCGAGCGCGAGATCTCGGCGGTGGCCGCGTCCTCCATCAGGTTGAAGATGGCGACGGCGCCCAGGCCGCGCAGCCAGGCCTCGATGTAGCGGGTGCCGACCTGGACGGCGTTGCGCAGGCCGTCGTAGGTGGGCTTGGCGTCCAGCGAGTCGATCGCGATCAGGTCGCCGGGGGCCACGGCGACGTCCTCGCGCAGCCGGTCCTTCTGGTTCGGCTTGTCGCCGAGGACGGCGTCGAAGGAGGCCATGGCGATCGGCACCAGGTCCGGGTGGGCCACCCATGACCCGTCGAACCCGTCCCCGGCCTCGCGGTCCTTGTCGGCCTTGACCTTCTCGAAGGCGACCTTGTTGACCTCGGCGTCCTTGCGGGAGGGGATGAAGGCCGCCATGCCGCCGATGGCGTGGGCGCCGCGCTTGTGGCAGGTGCGCACGAGCAGTTCGGTGTACGCCCGCATGAACGGGGCCGTCATCGTGACCGCGTTGCGGTCCGGCAGGACGAACTTCTCGCCGCCGTCGCGGAAGTTCTTCACGATGGAGAAGAGGTAGTCCCAGCGGCCGGCGTTCAGGCCCGCGGCGTGGTCGCGCAGCTCGTAGAGGATCTCCTCCATCTCGTACGCGGCGGTGATGGTCTCGATCAGGACGGTCGCGCGGACCGTGCCCTGCGGGATGCCGACGTAGTCCTGGGCGAAGACGAAGATCTCGTTCCAGAGGCGGGCCTCCAGGTGCGACTCCGTCTTCGGCAGGTAGAAGTACGGGCCCTTGCCGAGGTCGATCAGGCGCTGCGCGTTGTGGAAGAAGTACAGGCCGAAGTCGACGAGCGCGCCGGGGACCGGGCGGCCGTCGAAGCGCAGGTGGCGCTCCTCCAGGTGCCAGCCGCGCGGCCGCATGACCACGGTCGCGAGCTGCTCCGCGGGCTTCAGGGCGTACGACTTGCCGGACCGCGGGTCGGTGAAGTCGATGCGGCGCTCATAGGCGTCGATCAGGTTGAGCTGGCCGAGGACCACGTTCTCCCAGGTGGGGGCGGAGGCGTCCTCGAAGTCGGCGAGCCAGACCTTCGCCCCGGAGTTCAGGGCGTTGATGGTCATCTTGCGGTCCGTGGGACCGGTGATCTCCACGCGGCGGTCGTTGAGCGCAGCCGGGGCCGGGGCGACCTTCCAGTCCCCCTCGCGGACCTGTGCGGTGTCCGGGAGGAAGTCGAGGTGGGAGGTGCGGGCGATCTCGGCTCGCCGCTCGCCGCGACGGGCGAGGAGCTCGTCGCGGCGGGGGGTGAACCGCCGGTGCAGCTCGGCCACGAAGGCCAGCGCCGCTTCTGTGAGGACCTCGTCCTGCCGGGGCAGGGGCTCGGCGTCGACGATGGCCAGCGGGGACGGCGCTGGTGCTGACATGGCTGTCACTCCTTCGGCGGCGGTGCCTGGCGGCCGTGGGAATGCTCGTGCGACGGCACGGAGTGCCGCTGGGTGGTGAGAGTTCCGGGTAACGGTCGCGGGCGCCGTCTGTGATTCAGGGCGCTTCTGACCAGTGGATAGTAATTTCCACGTGGTGGAAGTTCAATGGTTTGTTGATGTCGAGATTCTCCGGGTCGACATATCGGCCGTACGGATGGCTCTCGGTGCCACGGCGGTCACACCCTGCTCACCGCAGCCGCGCCAGGTCCGGCGGGGTGTCGATGTCATAGGCCTCCGCGATGTCGCCGCACTCCACCAGGATGAGCTCCGCGGCGTGATTCCTCAGGTGGACACGCGCACCGCGGTCCCCGGTCGCCGTCGCCGCGATGTCCGGCCACCGGTCCGCCCCGAAGAGCACCGGGTGCCCGCGCTCCCCGCCGTACGCGGCCGCCGCCAGCGTCGCGGGGGAGCGGTACGCCGCCCGCACCCGGGCCACCGCCTCCGCCCCGATCCCCGGCTGGTCCACCAGGCTCACCAGCGCCGCCCGCGCCCCCGAGCCCGCCAGCGAGCCCAGCCCGACCCGCAGCGAGGAGCCCATCCCCTCGGCCCAGTCCGGATTGTCGACGAGCACGCAGCCGTCCAGCGCCGCGCGCTCGCGCACCTGCTCCGCGGCGGCCCCCAGCACCACGTGGACCGGCCCGCAGCCGGCCTCGCGCAGCACCCGGACCGCGTTCTCGACCAGCGGGCGGCCGTGGAAGTCCAGCAGGGCCTTGGGCCGCCCGCCCAGGCGGCGGCCGCCGCCCGCGGCCAGCAGGAGGCCGGCGACGGCCGGCGGGGTGTTCTCGGGGTTCCCGGTCTGTGCCATGGGTCCTGGATACCACCGCGGCGTGGTTGACTGACCGGCGTGCGCGGGCGCGTGGGCAACGGCGGAGGGGACCCGAGGGTGGTCGCGCTGGAACTCGCGGTGTCCCGGCTGCGCCGCGAACTGGCCGCGTACCCGCGGGAGTTCCCCGAGCGCGGCATCGCCGAGGAGGAGCTCGCCGCACTCCAGGCGATGGCCGCCGGAGGCGCCCCCGAACCGGCCCGGCTGCTGCGGGCCCTGCTGGCGGTCGCGGGCGCGCTGGGCTCCGTCAGCGCCCTGTCGGCTGCCCTCGCCGCCCTGCGCACCGCCGTCCGCTCCTTCTCCGCCGCCCCGCCGCCGGACCGGCCCCCGCACCCCTGACCACTGCCGCGCCCCCGGCCCGGCCTAGCCCCAATGCTGGTGACTTAGATGTTCTGTGCTCGTTGGTTGTGGTGTGGCGAGGGTGGGGCAGGTCAAGTCGCCTGCGGGTGAGCGGTT
>NZ_JBVJYM010000016.1:129977-165269 GCF_055600495.1 Streptomyces sp. NPDC038213 | reverse complement strand
ACGGACAAGGAGTTCCTCCAGGACACCTCCTGGAAGATCACCGTCCCCCTCGCCCGCTGAAGCCGCACCACCCACCCACCCGGCAACAGCAGCCTTCCGCCTGCTGACGAGTCCCCCTGAGCCTTCCGGCTCCCGCGACTCCGCCTGATTCCTTCACCTCGAAGAAGAACGGAACTCCCCATGTCCCGGATCCTGCGATCCGCCCTGGCCATCGGGGCCAGCACCGCCGCCATCGCGGCCGGCGTGGCCTTCGCCGCCACCCCCCAGTCCGGCCAGTCCTCCCTGTCGGGCCAGTCCGCCCCCCGGACCGCGGCCGCCGCCGCAGCCGCCCCGGCCGCCCTCCAGATCAAGCCCCAGCACAGCGGCGCCTGCCTGACCGTCCCGCAGGCCAGCCTGCGCAACAGCGTCGACGCCGTGCAGTCCGCCTGCGCCAAGGGTGCCCTGAACCAGCAGATCGACCTGGCGCCCACCGGCTCCGGCACCTTCGAACTGCGCTTCAAGCACTCCGGCAAGTGCCTCGACGTGCAGGGTGCGGGCACCGCGAGCGGCACCGTCGCCCAGCAGTTCTGGTGCGTCGGCCAGGCCCAGCAGCAGTGGCGGCTGGTCATGACCGACATCGCCAACGAGCTGTACGAGCTGGTCCCCGCCCACCTCCCGGCGAACAACAAGCTCTGCCTCGACGTCGCGACCTCCGGCAAGGAGGACGGCACCGCCGTCCGCCTGTGGGCCTGCAACGGCACCGCCGCCCAGAAGTGGCGCCTGTCGCCCGTCACCGCCTGACCCCCTTTGCGTGAGAGGAAACGGAACCCACATGTCCAGGATCACCCGGGCCGCCCTTGCCGTAGGGGCCACCGCCGCCGTACTCGTCGGCACCGCGACCGCCGTGCAGGCCAACGACGGCGCCGCCGCCCGTGACGCCGCGGCCGCCGCCCGCGAGGCCGCCGCCCGCGCCGCCGCCGCGAGCGCGCAGGCCGCCGCCCGCGCCGAGATGCCGCAGACCGTCATCCGGCTCACCAACGCCGCCAGCGAGAAGTGCCTCGACGTCGAGGGCGGCTGGGGCTCGGACGGCGTCCACATCCAGCAGTACACCTGCAACGGCAGCGACCCGCAGAAGTGGGCCGCCGTCGCCGCCTCCGACGGCAGCTTCGAACTGCGCTCCGTGGCCACCGGCAAGTGCCTCGAAGTGCAGTCGGAGAACACCCGGGAGCGGGCGATCATCGACCAGTGGACCTGCGGCCGCGGCGCCCACCAGCGCTGGCAGCTCAGCCTGGTCGACCAGGTCCGCAAGCTGTACGAGGTCCAGCCGATGAACGCCCCCGGCATGTGCCTCGACGTCCCCGGCGGCTCCAAGGACCAGAGCCTGAAGACCCAGCTGTGGACCTGCAACCGCAGCGACGCGCAGCTGTGGAAGGTCGAGACGGTCAAGTGAGCCGGCCGGGCGGGCGCGCCGGCGCGCCCGCCCGCAGGCGCGGAGGGACGGGGCCGGGCGCACGGCCCCGCCCCTCCGCTGCCGTACGACACGTCTCCCTCCGCCGTGGGGGAGCAGCACAGTGGGACAACACATGGGGGATGACCATGAGTTCTGACCGGAACTCCGCACACGAGCCCGCACTCGAGCCCGCACTCGAGTCCGCGCGCAGGCGCGCACGGGCCGCAGTCCGGCCGGGCGGCCGCGCCGCCCGGGCCTGGACCGTCGGCCTGCTGGTCGGCGGGCTCGCCGCCGGCGCCGCCGCACCGGCCTGGGCGGACGCCGCGGCGGCCGCTCCGCGGACCGGCCCCGTGGCCGCCGCGCAGGCAGCGGCGGCCGACCCGGAGGCGCCCGTCTCCGCCGAACTGTCCGCCGCCATCGAGGAGGCGCGCCGACGGGTCACGTCGATGGCGAAGACCCACCCGGCGGCCGAGGTGCGCACCTCGGCGTGGAACGCGCTGCGCAGCAGCCGCGGGGACGCGGCGCTGCTGGAGTGGCTGGCGCCCGGCGGCGGCTTCGACTACGCGAAGCAGCGGGCGCGCGAGACGCGGACCCGCAACAAGGCCTTCTGCGAGCGCGTCGTCGCCACCCACACCACCGGCTTCTCGCCCGCGGTACGGGCCGCCGCCGCGCGCGCCCTGAAGGGCACCGTCGCCGAACAGGCCGCGTTCGTGAAGACCGGGTACGCGGAGGCGCAGCAGCGCGACCGCGCGGCCCGCGCGGCCGGGGAGCTGCAGCGACTCGAAGTCGCCGCGAAGGACCGGGAGTTCGTACGGGCCCTCGGTGAGGCCGACCCGGGCGAGCAGGTCCGCGCGGCCGCGCAGTGGGCACTGCGCCCGGGCGCCGCGGAGGGCGACGTGGCGGAGTTCTTCGGCTACGGCTGGGCCACCGGCTCGGTCCTCGACCTGGAGGCGTACCGCTCGCGCATCGCCGACGCCGAGACGGTCCGCCACTTCCAGCTGACCCGGCTGATCAAGGAGGCCTACGCCGCCGAGGCCGCGGTGCAGGGTGCCGCCGACGCGGCCAGGGCCCGCGCCGAGGCCGAGCGCGCGTGGAAGGCCGTGTCCGAGCACGCGGGCGCCGCGCAGCGCGCCTGGCTGGCGGAGCAGGCGGCGGCGGCCGCACAGGCGGACAACTGGCGCTCGATCGCCCGGCTTTCGCGCGAGTCCGCGGAACAGCTGTGGAAGACGATCTCCGGTACGGCCGACGGCAACGAGGAGGCGTGGGCGGCGCAGCTCGCCGACGCCGAGAAGGCGGCCGCGTTCTGGAAGGCCCGGTTCGACCTCGCGCAGGAAGGCGAGAACCGGACCCGCGGCTGACACCGGCCGCCCGTGCGGCCGGCCGGTGACCACGGCCGGCCGCACCGCAACAGACCACCCCGCCTGCCGACCAGGGCGGGCGCGGGTTCTTTCGAGCAAGAGCTTTGTCTAGGGGGTTTCCCGTGTGGGAAAGGTTCCGGCCGAGGGCCGGAGGGCCGCGCATGCGCGCGGCAAGGAGTACGCGCAGCGCCGTGTCGGTGGCGGTGGCCCTGGCGGTGCTGGGCACCGTCACGGGTGAGGCCGCTGCTGCGACGCAGGACCGCACCGTCGAGCAGACGGCCCAGGGGGTGACGCCGGCGCAGCTGCTGGCCTCGCTGGACGGGCTGGCTGCGGCACTCAACCCGAAGACCGGGGCGCCCTCGCCGGCGCCGGCGGTGCGTTCGGAGCTGGACCGGCTCAGTGATGAGCGGGACCGGCAGCTGGTGGAGGACTTCGCGGAGTTCGACGAGGAGGAGGAGGTCCGCGAGGCCGCCCGCAAGGCCCTGGAGAGCACCGATCCGAACGCGGTCGCGGAGTTCCTGGCGCGGGGCGAGGCCGAGGCCCGCCAGCGCGCGAAGGACAAGCGCGCCGGTGCGGACACCGCGAACCGGGAGAAGATCGAAAAGCTCCGCGGCACCGGGGGCGCCTTCTTCGACGCGGAGGTCGAGCGGGTCCTGAAGGGCACCGCCCAGGACCGCGCCGACTTCCTCGCCTTCGGCGCCGACATCGCCAGGCAGCGCGACGAGGCGGAGAAGCAGAACGAGGCGAAACGGGCCGCGGAGAACCGCAAGCGCGTCGAAATGCTCGCCCAGGTCGGCGGCCCGGCGGTCAAGCGGGCCGCGCAGGCGGCCCTCGACTCCAAGGACGACGCGGTCATCGCCCGCTTCCTGGAGTCCGGCTACCAGGCCGCGGCCCGGCAGGACGCCGACGACCGCGCCGCGCACGAGAAGGCCCAGCAGGAGGCCCTCGAAGCGGCGGACAAGCTCCGCGAACTCGCGAAGAAGGCCGCCGTCGCGGCCGAGGCGCGGACGAAGCTGATCACGGCGCACGGCGAGGCCGTCAAGGCCCTGAAGGCCGCTTCCAACGCCATGTCGGCGGCGGCGGGCGCCGCGCGTGAGGCGGACCGGATGCTGTCCGCGGACCGCGCGGGCAAGCGCCTGTCGGACTACGCGAAGGTCAAGGCCGAGGCCGCCCGCCAGGTCGGCTACGGCGAGGACGCCGCGAAGGCCGCCCAGATCGCCGCCGCGCAGGCCAGGATCCAGGCCGACGTCCTGGTCTCCACCGGGCTGGAGCACGGCACGCAGTGGTCCGAGGTCGCCGCCGGCATCGCCGCCGCGGCCGACGCCGCCGCGCGTGCGGGGAAGACCGCGCAGCACGCCATCGACGCCACCGCCGCCGACGCGGCCGGGCTGAACGCGCAGAACCAGGCCGAGCTGCACGAGCAGCAGGCGAAGAAGTGGCGTGCCAACGCCGAGGAGCAGGCCAAGGCCGCCGCCCGGATGGCGGAGGCCGCCGACAGGCAGGCGAAGATCGCCGCCACCGCCGCCGCCCGCGCCAAGGACGCGCGCCTCGCGGCCGAGCAGGCGGAGCGCGAGGCGTGGGAGCACGCCCGCAAGACCCGCGAGGCCCGCATCGAGGCCCAGCGGCAGGCCCAGATCGCCGCCGAGCAGCGCAAGATCGCCGAGCGCGAGCGGGATCTGGCAGCCGCCGCGCGGGCCCGCGCGGAGCGCGAGCGCGACATCGCCGCGGCCGCCCGGGCCCGTGCCGAGGCGGAGGCCCGTACGGCGTCCGCGGCGCGTGCGCAGGCGCAGGCCGCAGCGGCCACCGCCGCCTCCGCCCGCGCCAGTGCGCAGGCGCAGGACGGCATCGCCGCCGAGGCGGACCGGCGGGCGCAGGGCGAGGAGACCACCGCCCGCAACGCCCGCAACGCCGCCTTCGCCGCCGAGCAGAACCACCAGGCGAAGGAGTCCCGCGCGAAGGCGCTGGAGGCGCAGGCGGCGGCCGGCCGCGGCACCATCGACGCCGCGGTCGCCCAGGGCGCTGCCGACCAGGCCCGTACGGATGCCAACACCGCCCGCGAAGCGGCCGGTGCCGCCCGCGGCGCCGCCAACACGGCGAGCGGTGCAGCGGTCCGCGCGCGTTCTGCGGCGACCGAGGCCGCCGGTGCGGCCGCCCGTGCGCGTGCCGCGGCCGCCGAGGCGACCGCCCACGCGGCCCGTGCGAACGCCGCTGCGAACAAGGCCGAGGCCGCCGCGGCAGCCGCCAACGCCGCCGCGAACAAGGCCGAGTCCGAGGCGGCCCTGACCCGCGCCGCCGCGGCCCGTGCGCACCAGAAGGCCGCCGAGGCCACCGCGCAGGAGGCCCGCGCCGGTATCGCCGCGCACGAAGCCGCCCGCCTCGCCGGGCTCGCGGCCGTCCACGCCGCGAACTCCCTCCAGGCCGCCAACCGCACCAAGGACGAAGCCCAGGGCGCCGTCCGCGAGGCCGCCATGGCCCGCGTCCAGTCCGGCATCGCCCTGCGCGCCGCCGGTGCGGCCCGCAGCACCGCGGCAGGTATCGCCGAGCCCGCGAACACCGCGATCACCCTGACCGCGCCGTTCACCGGGCAGGACGCGGACGCCGACTTCGCCGCCGCCGTTGCCGCCGCCGCGCAGGAGATGGGCGCCGAGCAGGTCGCCGCCGCCGAGGCCAAGGCCGCCGAGGCCGTCAAGGCCGCGGAGGCCGCCGAGGCCGCGGCCAAGCGCGCCAACGCGCAGGTCGTGCCGGCGTTCAAGGCCGCCGCGGAGGCGGCGCGGTCGTCCGCGAACGCGGCCCGCTCGGCTGCCGCCGCGATGAAGTCCGCGGCCCAGGCGGCCGAGGAGGGCGCCAAGGCCCGCGCGGCGGCAGCCCGCGCGAACCAGGCCGATGCGCAGGCGCAGGCGGATGCGAAGCTGGCGCGGCAGGCCGCCAACCAGGCCTTCGCCGACGCCACCGCCGCCCGCAACGCCGCCAACCAGGCCGAAGCCGAGGCCTCCCGGGCCCGCGGCGCCGCCGCCGAGGCCGACAGCCACGCCGTCGCCGCGAACAGCGCCGCGACCCTGGCCGAGAACGAGGCCAGCACCGCTCGCGGCGCCGCCGCCCAGGCCGAGAAGGACGCCGCCGACGCCGGCAAGTTCGCCGAATCCGCCGAAGGCCACGCGAAATCCGCCGAAGCCGCGGCGAAGAACGCCAACACCTACGCCCGCGAAGCCGACGAAGCCGCGACCAAGGCCGAGGAGTGGCAGCGCGAGCAGGAGCGCAAGGCCCGCGAAGCCGCGGCCAAGGCTGCCGAGGAGCGGGGTGGCGACCTCCAGCTGACCCAGTCGGAGAAGGACGCACTGGCGGAGGAGGGCATTTCGCCGGAGAAGCTGGCGGCGGCCCTGGAGATGGACGGGAAGGGGCTCGCCGACTTCCTCATCGAAAACGGCGGCCAGCTGATCGTCGACCTGCTCTTCGAGGACATCAAGAAGTGCTTCAGCGACGGTAACTTCGAAAGCTGCTTCTGGGCCGTCGTCGGCGCCCTGCCCTGGGGCAAGGCGCTGAAGATCATCAAGGAAACCCCGAAGATCGCCAAGGCGCTCACGAAGATCGTGACCGGGCTCGACGACTTCCTCAAGAAGTCCGACGAGGCGAAGAAGCTCCTCGCCAAGAGCGACGAGCTCCTGGAGGTCATCGGCGAGTTCTGCCCGGTGGAGACGAAGGACCCGAACAGCTTCGTGGCGGGCACCCCGGTGCTCATGGCCGACGGTACGCAGAAGCCGATCGAGGACGTGCGGCTCGGGGAGCAGGTGCTGGCCACCGACCCCGAGGCCGGCCGGACCGGGGCCCGTGCGGTCTCCGCCCTGATCGTGGGCGAGGGCCGGAAGTTCCTGCGGGAGCTCACCATCGACACCGACGGCGCCGCGGGCAGCGGCACCGCGGTCGTCACGGCCACGGCCGGGCACCCGTTCTGGGCCGCGAACCGCAAGGCCTGGGTGGACGCCCAGGACCTGGAGACCGGCGACCTGCTGCGCACGGCCGCGGGTGAGCTGAAGGAGCTCGTCGGCATCCGGGGCTGGTCCCAGCCGATGCGCGTGTACAACCTCACCGTCGACGAGATCCACACGTACTACGTCGTCGCCGAGGGCACGTCGGTCCTTGTCCACAACGCCAGCAAGAAGCGCAAGAAGGGGATCTGCGGCCCGGCGGACGTCCACAACATCGTCCACGACGGTGTCGACGACATCCTCAACAACGGTCGCCCGCAGCGGGTCAAGTCGAACGGCCAGCCGGACTTCTTCGAGATCCGCGACGATACGCCCAATGCCATCGGGCGCAAGTGGGGCGGCGCGAAGATCTACGATATTCCCGGCGGCGGCAACAGCTACCGGGTGCTGGTGAACCAGTACGGGGACATCGGCTGGATCGTCAACCACAACTACAACAACATCATGCCGTACTACCCGCGCTAGCCCCGCTGCCTGCGGCAGCGACGGTGAAACGGGAAACGGGCAAAGCCAATTGAGAAGGGGAACCGGTGGAGGAAGCACGGCTGGAGGCGGTCCTCGCACAGGCCGGTCTGCGATCGCTCGGACGTGACCGGACGGTCGGGAACCTGCCGGTGAAGGCCGCCTGGCTGGCCGTCAGCTGCCGCTCCGAGGACGGTCGGCGCGATGTGCTGGTCGACCGGGCAGGAGCCGGGCTCGCGGCCAGGGCCAATGCCGCCTGGTACCGACTGGCGGGCGAATCCGGGCTCTTCACGGAAGACGCGCGGGAGTTCCTCGTGGGTGTCGACTTCGGCACCCCGGGGGAGACCGCGGTCCTGCGCTGGGTCCGGGTCCGGCTCGAAGAGGTGTGGGACGTGATGGGCGCAGGCGTGGAGTCCGGCCTCCTCGGCTCGGGAGACCGCCCGGAGTTCGTCATGATGTCGCTCGACGGGACCGTCGTCCTGCGGGGAACCACCTGGGACCGGGAGGTCGGTCTGCTGACCGTGCCCGACCCGCACCGGGTGGAGATGATCCGCACCTACGTCGGGCGCGTCAGCACCAACCCCCGCACCGCACCGTCCGAGCGCACCCTCGCCGAGGACTGGCTCGCACGCCACCCGGCGGACCCGGCGCCGTAGCCCGCCGTCCCGTCCCGTCCGCAGCCCGGCAGCGGGTGGCGGACGGGACGACGGCACAGGCCCCGCAGGCCCCGCAGGATCCACGGATCCGGCGGGGCCTGCGCCCGTTCTCACGCCTCCGTCAGCACCACCAGCTCCCGCGTCGCCCGCGTCATCGAGACGTACCGGTCCACCGCCCCCGCCACCCCCTCGCCGAAGGACTCCGGGGCGACCAGGACCACCAGGTCGAACTCCAGGCCCTTCGCCAGCGACGGCGTCAGCGACCGGACCCGCTCCCGCCCGCGGAAGCCGGGGTCGCCGATCACGCACGCCACCCCCTCGGGGTGCTCCGCGAGCCACCGCTCGAGGACCGCGTCGCGGTCCGCCGGCCGGCCGCGGCGGACCGGGATCCCGCTGCCGCGCACCGACACGGGCACGTTCGCATCCGGCAGCGCCGCCCGGATCTCCGGCTCGGCCACCGCCATCACCTCCTCCGGTGTCCGGTAGTTGACCGACAGCGGGGCCACCCGGATCCGGTCCAGCCCCGCCCGCTCCAGCCGCTCCGCCCACGGCTCCGCGAACCCCTCCCGGGCCTGCGCCCGGTCCCCGACCACCGTGAAACTCCGCGACGGGCAGCGCGCCAGCAGCATCTGCCACTCGGCATCCGTCAGCTCCTGCGCCTCGTCCACGACCACGTGCGCGAACGGGCCCGCCAGCCGGTCCGCCCCCGCCGCGTACGGGCCGCCGTCAGCCCGGCCGTCCCCCTCCGCCCCGTCCGCGAGCGCCTCGCGCAGGTCCTGCCCGCGCAGCATCGCGACCGCACCCTCCCCGTCCTCGTCCGCCGCGAGCACGTGGTCGATGACCCCCGCCATCCGCTCCCGCCGCGCCGCGAGCGCCGCCTCCCGGCGCCGCCTGCGCGCCCCGGCCCCCGCATCGCCCAGCCGCAGCCGGGCCGCGTCCAGGAACGGCAGGTCGGACACCGTCCACTCCTGGGCCCCGGCCTGCGTGCGCCGCAGGGCCCGCACCTCCTCCGGGGCCAGCCACGGGGCGCAGCGCCGCAGGTACGCCGGGACGCTCCAGAGGTCCCCGACCAGCTCCCCGGCGTCCAGCACCGGCCAGGCCCGGTGCAGCGCCCCGACCAGCTCGCGGCTGCGCAGCAGCGCGCGGCGCAGCTCCGCGGGCGGCGCGGCCCCGCCGTCCTTCTCCACGAGGATCTCCACGAGCTCATCGAGGACCTGCTCCCGCGCCTCGTTGTGCGGGGTCCCCGGCTCGGGCGCGGCGAACGCGGCCGCCCAGTCGGCGGGCTCCAGCCGCAGGTCGGCCCAGGGCGTCGGCACCGCCAGCGGTTCGGAGGGCGGCTCCTCGTAGAACCGCACGGCTTCCTCCACCGCCCCCACGAGCCGCGCCGAGGCCTTGAGCCGGGCCGCCTCCCGGTCCGGCTCGGCGCCCGCGGCCGCCCCCTCGGGCACGAGGTCGCGCAGGGTGCAGGTCTGCACCCCCTCCTCGCCGAGCCCCGGCAGGACGTCCGCGACGTACGCGAGGTAGGGCTGGTGCGGGCCCACGAACAGCACCCCGCCCCGGCGGTGCCCCAGCCGCGGATCGGCGTAGAGCAGGTGGGCGGCGCGGTGCAGGGCCACCACGGTCTTGCCGGTGCCCGGCCCGCCGTCGACCACGAGCGTGCCGCGCGACCCGGCCCTGATCACCGCATCCTGGTCCGCCTGGATGGTCGCCAGCACATCGCGCATCCGGTCCGTCCGGTGCCCGCCCAGGCCGGCGATGAAGGCCGACTGGTCGTCCAGAGCGGCGTGCCCGTCCAGGTCGCCGGCGGCGAACACCTCGTCCCAGTAGTCGCTGATCCTGCCGCCGGTCCAGCGGTAGCGCCGCCGGCTCGCCAGGCCCATCGGGCGGGCGCGGGTCGCCGCGAAGAACGGCTCCGCGGCGGGGGAGCGCCAGTCCACGAGGAGCCGCCGCCCGGCCCCGTCCGTCAGCCCGAGGCGCCCCACGTACACGGGGTCGGAGCCGTCCGAGGGCACGAACCGGCCCAGGCACAGGTCCAGCCCGAACCGGCTCAGGGTCCGCAGCCGCCCCGACAGCCGGTGGACCTCCGCGTCCCGGTCCATCGCCGCCCGGCCCAGCCCGCCGGGCGCGCGGCGGGCGGCGGCGAGCAGGGCGGTCAGTTCGGCGACCGTCTCCGCCAGACTGCGGGCCACGGCGGCGAACTGCGCCTCGTCGCGGGCGATGAGGGCCGGGTCGGCCTTGGGGGCGCGGGCCCCGGACAGGGCGAAGGGGGTGTCGGCGGTGGTGGTGGGGGTACTCATGCAGCGGCTCCGCTCCGGGCCCGCCGTCCGCCCCCGTGCACACCCTCCGGTGGAGGGCGGCACGGGGACTTCGGACGAACCCCGCACATCAGATTTTTCGGCAGCTTCCGGGTCGGAGCGGTGATTGTGCCCGAGTACCGGGGCCTTGCCGCAAGGCCCCCACCGCGCTATAAGTTGTAAGCGGCAAGGAGTGTGTACGCCTCCCCGCCGCCCCCCCACCTCCTCCTCTCCGCCCCCCGCCCGGCCCGTCAGTCCACGAGCACGCCGGGGTTGAGGATCCCGTGCGGGTCCAGCGCCGCCTTCGCCGCCCGCAGGGCCAGGGCGAAGGGCTCCGGCCGCTGGGCGTCGTAGCCGGGGCGGTGGTCGCGGCCGACCGCGTGGTGGTGGGTGATGGTGGCCCGGTGCCGGTGCAGCACCTCGCCCGCGACGGCCTTGAGCTCGTCCCACACCGCGAGCCCGTCGTCCGGCCGGCCCGCTGCGAGCACGGTGAAGTACGGGGCCGCGCCGTCCGGATAGGCGTGCGTGAGGCGGCAGTTGACGAGGGCCGGGTGGCCGGTGGCCTTGCGGGCGGCTTCGCCGACCTCCCGGCGCACCGCTGCGATCAGTGCGGGGATCCGGTCCCAGGTGGCCGCGGTCTCGAAGGTCTCGGCCACCGCCCCCATCCGCACCAGCCCGTCGCGCAGGTACGGCATCCGCAGGAACGCAGCACGCCAGGCCCCCACGGCCGCGTCCCCCGGCTCCGCGCCGCCTGACCCGCCACCGGCACCGTTTCCGTCGCCCGCGGTCCCGCGGCAGGACCGGGCCAGGTCGACCGCCCGCGCCAGCCGGTCCGCGACCGGGGCGTCCGCCGACTCGAAACCGAGGACGAGCACGGCGCTGCCGTCCGCCGCCGCCCCGGCGAGCGCGGCCTCCCCGGCGTCCAGCAGACGGCAGTTGGCCGGCTGCAGATCGGACTGCGCGATGAGCCGTACGGCCTCCAGCGCATCCCCGAAGTCCGCGAACCGCACCGCCGCGGACTCCTTGTGCACCGGCCGCGCCTGCAGGCGGACCCAGGCCTCGGTCACCACGCCCAGCGCCCCCTCGGAGCCGAGGAACAGCCGGTCCGGGGACGGCCCGGCCCCCGAACCGGGCAGCCGCCAGGACTCGCCGGTCCCCGCCGGGGAGACCACCCGCAGCGACTGCACGAACTCGTCGATCCGCGTCCGGCCGGTCGCGTAGTGGCCGCCCGCCCGGGTCGCGATCCAGCCGCCCAGCGTCGAGAACTCGAAGCTCTGCGGGAAATGGCGCAGCGTCAGGCCGGAGGGGCGCAGCTGCGCCTCCAGCCCCGGACCGAAGGCGCCGGCCTGGATCCGGGCCGCCCGGCCGTGCCCGTCGACCTCCAGCACCCGGCCCATGTCCGTCAGGTCCAGCGAGAGCACGGCCCGGTGCGCGTCCCCCCGGTACTCGACCCCGCCGGTCACCGAGGAGCCGCCGCCGTACGGCACCACGGCGACCCCCCGCTCCCCGGCCCACTCCAGCAGCGCGGCCACGTCCCGGTCGTCCCCGGGCCGGGCCACCAGGTCGGGGATCCGGCCGGGGCGGCCGTGCAGGGCCCGGACCACGTCCCGGTACGCCTTGCCCATCGCGTGCGCCGCCCGGTCCTGCGGATCGGTGCGCACCAGGTGCGCCAGGCTCGGCGGCGGGAGGAGGGCGGGCGCGCCGATGCCCAGGTCGGCCACTCCGGGGACGGGGCGCGGGCGGGGGAGCGTACCGGGGAGGAGGGCGCCCATCGCGGTGCACTCGGCCGCACCGGGGTGGGCGTCCTCCCAGCCCCAGCCCCACCAGGAGCGGACGCGCGAGGGGGGCTGTGCGGGTGCGGGAGGGCGTGCGGACGTGCCTGCCATGACGACTCCAAGAGTGCGCGCAGTGAATTTACCCAGGGGTAAATTACCTACTGATAATATCCGCGCATGGCAACCCCACCGACACGGGCCGGCACCAAGGGAGTCCCCCGCCGGCACCGCCAGGAGCAGATCCTCGCGGCCGCCACCGCCGAGTACGGCAGCCACGGCTACGCCGCCGCCTCCCTCGCCGCGATCGCCGCCCGGGTCGGGGTCACCAAGACCCTCCTCCACCAGTACTTCGGCACGAAGGAGGACCTCTACCTCGCCTGCCTCACCCCGGTGGGCGACCGCCTCCTGGAGGCGATCCGCACGGCCATGGACGGGCCCGGCGGGACGGCGGGCCCGGAGCACGGACCGGCGGGCGGCGGCGGGCACGGCACCACGGGCGGCGGTCCGGGAGGCGGGGGGGACGCGGCCGCGGGCGGCGCCGCCCCGGCAGGCACCGCAGCCTCCGGGGGCACCGCAGCCTCCGCGGGCGCCGGGGGAGTGCCGGACGGTGCGGACCTCCTCGGCTCCACGCCCCTGCGGGTCCTGCACGCCGTGTTCACCGCCCTCGAAGCCCTCGAAGGGGGCCGCGAGGCCTGGTTCGTCCTGTACGACACCTCCCTGCCCCCCGGCGGTGAGGCCGCCCGCCGCGCCGCCGCGTACTGGTCCGCCGTCGACGCCCTCGCGGCCGACGGCACCGCGGCCCTGCTGCGCACCGCGGGCTCCGCCGACCCCCTCGACGCCGACGCCCTCAAGTACGTGTGGCGCGACCTCGTCGCCACCCTGGTCCGCTGGTGGGTCAAGCACCCCGAGCAGTCCGCCGCGCAGATGACCGCCCGCTGCGCCCGCCTCTTCGCCGCCGCCGCGGCCCTCACCCCGCCCCGGTAGCCGTCCGCCGGAAAACCCCTACCGCACCGCCGCGCCGCCCGGGCACGATGGCCCGGCGGAGCCCCGGGACCGGGGGCGGCCGCGCACCGGAACCGGCACCGAAGGGCGGCACACGGGCGTGGACACGGATCTGGACTCGGCGTTCGGCAGAGGGCTGCGCGCGCGGCTCGGCACCCCCGCCGACGCCCGCCCGCTCGCCAGCAGCCCCCGTTCACACGTCTGGGACGTACGGCTCGACGGCACCCGGGCCGTGGTGAAGCAGGCCGTCCCGGGCCCGGACGCCGACGAGCGCTACGCCCGCGAGCTGACCGCCCTGCGGCTGGCCGGCCGGGCCGGGAGCCCCGTCGTACCCGCGCTGCTCGACGCCGACCCGGCCGCGCGCGTCCTCGTCCTGGAGCACCACGCCCACCGGCCCCCGCGCCCCGGCTGGACCGTCGGCTACGCGGCCGCCCTGGCCCGCCTCCACGCCGCGACCGGCCCGCAGGACGCGGGCGCCCTGCCCCGCTGGCAGGGCCCCGGCCCCTGCGACACCGACTCCTTCCTCGCACTCGCCGAAGCCCTCGGCGTCCGCGCGGCCCCCGCCGTACGCCCCGCGCTCGGCGCACTGGTCGAGCGGCTCGCCGCCGCCCCGGGCCACGCCCTCCTCCACGGCGACCCCTGCCCCGGCAACGACCTGCACACCGACACCGGGATCCGGTTCGTGGACCTCGAACAGGCCGCGCTCGGCAACGGGCTGACGGAACTGGCCTACCTCCGCATCGGATTCCCGACCTGCTGGTGCGTCACCTCCTCGTCCGCCGCGCTCCTCCAGCGTGCCGAGGCCGCCTACCACCGCACCTGGCTCGCGGAGACCGGCACCCCCGCCGAGGGGGACCTCGCCGATGCCTGCGCGGGCTGGCTGATCCGCGGCGACGCCCTGGTCCCGCGCGCGCACCGCGGGGCCACGGACCACCTCGCCCGCATCCCCGCCGAGGATTGGGAGTGGGGTACGGCCACGGCCCGGCAGCGCCTGCTGCACCGGCTGGACGTGGTCCACGGTCTCACCGCGGGCCACCCCAGGCTCGGCCCCCTCAGCCCGCTGGCCGCGCAGCTCCGCGCCCGCATGACGGCCCTCTGGCCCGCCCTGGGTCCGGTCCCGGCCCGCCGCCCGCAGTAGCCGCCGCGGACGGACCCGGCCCGTACGAACCGCCGTACGCACGGCCCGAACCGCCGGTACGGACCCCCGCGGCCCGCCGCCCCGCCCCGGGGCGCGCACGCCGACCGGGTGACACAGGAGCGATTCTGCACGCGCCCCCGCGGCCCGCAGCCGGGGCCCGGCGGGGCGCCTCGGGTATCCAGGAGTACCGGCCGCCGCCGGTGCCGGGCGGCCGCCCCGCCGCCCGACCCCGGAGGACCGCCCATGGCCGCCGAAGACTCCGCCGCCCGTTCCGTCACCCGTCCCGGGCCCCGTCCCGCTGCGCCGCCGCAGCGGCAGCCCGGCTGGCTGCCGCCGCACGAGTACGCCGCCGGGCTCCCCAAGGCCACCGTCTTCGGGGCGGTGTTCTTCACCGACGAGGAGGACCGCCCGGTACAGCTGCGCGCCACCTACACCGGGGCGCACCCCTGGCAGTGGCCCGGCGGAACGGCCGACCCCGGCGAGCGGCCCTGGGAGACGGCCGTCCGCGAATGCCGGGAGGAGACCGGCCTCCGCGTCCCCGGCCCGCCCCGGCTGCTCGCCGCCGTCTTCGGGCTCCCCGGCCGCAACTGGCCGCTCAGCACGGCCGGTTACGTCTTCGACGGAGGCCGTCTCGATTCCGCGCAGCTGGCCGCCGTCGTCCTGGACCCGGCCGAGCACGACGAGGTGCGCGCCCTGTCCGTCGCCGACTGGCGCCCGCTGATGCCCCCGCGGGACCACGCCCGCCTGGAGGCCGTCATGCAGGCCCGCCGTACGGGAGTCCCGGCCTACTTCGACACCTGGGACTGGGACGAGGTCTAGGAAGTACGGCGTAGGACGGGGCGATTGGGGGGGACGGTCGTAGGCCCGGCCTACGACTCTCCCGGGCCGCGGAGTTCGAGGCGCCAGCCCTGGGTCGGGGAGTCGGTCTCCTCCCACTGCCGGGCCCTGCCCTCCTCGTCCACGTCCAGCGGCAGCCCGCTGATGCAGGCGATCAACGTGACCACGCCCGGCTCGTCCACGTGTTCCTCGACCAGCCACTCCTGGGCCCCGTACCCGTTCGCCGCCCACAGCTGCACCCGGGCCCCGCTCTCCGTGGACGCGCCCGCGACATCGAGCCGCCTGCCGCTGTCCGGGTGGACCACGTGGTACATCCCGGCCCCCGCGTGCACGGGCACGATCCGCCACACCGGCACCGCACCCGCGGCCCCCTGCGCACCCGGGTCGGGCACGACCCGCACCCGGGTCCCGCTGCCGGACCGCCCGCCCTCGGCGGCCAGCACCAGCCCGTTCGCGGCGTTCCGCAGCGTGTACAAGCCCTCCATGTCCTGCCCCACCGCCCTCTTCCCGGCGCGCCCCTCGCGCCCGTACCCGCCGATCATCCCCCACGCCCGGACCGTCCCCGCCCACGCGCCCCCGGCCCCTCGTCCTGCCGGCCGCGGGTACCGCGGGCGGGGTGCTGTCAGAGGCGGCCTGTTCAATGGCGTCATGACCGTGCACGACCTGCTGTCCCGCCTGCCCGGCCCCGAGGCCCTCGCCGCCCGCTGCCGGGCCTTCGCCCTGCTCGACTCCGCGATGGGCGGTTCGTACCCGCAGCACGCCTACACCGCCGACTGGCGGCCCGGCGTCGACCTGGCCTCGATGGACAACGGCTCGGGCGACCAGTACGGCATCGTCTTCGACCCGGCGGGCGTCTTCCTCTACGGCTTCGACCACGAGTGCCCGGCCACGCCCTGGCGGGAGGAGCCCCGCGCGCACTGGCCGGGCCTCCTCGACGGGCTGCCCGCCCCGCTCGCGCGCTACGCCCGGGCGCCGGAGCTCCTCTTCGAGGGGTTCTTCGACGCGACGGTGTGCGCGTGGCGCGAGGCGGGGGCCGCCGCCTGGCAGTGCGGACCGGTCGCGTTCGCTCCCGGAGACAGCGGAGCCGGCGCCGATCCCGACGGCGCCGACCGGCTGTTCGGGCTCCTCGCCGACGGCAGCGCGCAGGCCTACGCCGACTACGCCTCCGCCTGCTTCGAGCGGCCGGTAGACCCCGAGGCCGTCCGCGCCGTCCTGGCCGGCGAGCCGCTGACGCGCGCCGCGGCGGCCGCGCTGGGCGCAGGCGTCGACTTCGAGGCGCTGGCCGCCTGCGCCCGCGCCATGGGCCACCCGGTCGGCGAGCCGGCGGCGTTCCCGCTCTGAGGGCCGCGACGGCGACGGCGACTGGGGCGGGGCTCAGACCGGGGCCTCGATCCAGCGGATGCACCGCCCCGTCCAGTCCCGTTCCACGCACAGGCGGAACCCCCGGGTCGCCGAGCCGGGCGGTTCGGGCGTGTCGTGCCGCTCCACGAACTCGGTGACGATCCGGTCCCCGTCGATCCGGGACAGCCCGACCTGCCGGTCGAAGTCGATGCCGAGCCGCTGCTCCAGCACCAGGGCGGACACGGCGTACTTGCCCTGGGCCTCGGGATACTGCTCGAAGACCGCCCGGACCGCCTCGAAGAACGCGGCGTCCTCGTGCGGGTGGGTGCTCTCGTGGTGCGTCATGGGGTGCCTCCTGTCCGTCCGGTCCCCCGGAAGGCGACGCAGCAGGCCCTAGCAGTAGCGTCCCACGCCCCGCGGTCCCCTGCACCCGGCCGGCCCCTGCACCCTGCCCGGCCCCGCAACCGGCCCGGTCCCCGTCCGGCGCACGTCCTCACGGCAGCGGCCCCCGCCCCCGCGTACGGTGGGCGCGTGCACACCGCCCCCGCCCAGGTGCAGGCCGTCCTCGAGGCCCTGCCGCGCGCCGCCATCGTCCAGGGCGGGGACGAGCAGGTGATCGCCGTCAACCGCCGCTTCACCGAGATGTTCGGCCTCGACGCGGCGGGCGTCGCCTACAGCCCCGGCTCCCCCCTGGGCCCCGTGGTCGAGGCGGTCTGCGCCGTCTTCGCCGAACGCCCCGACTGGGTGGTCGACACCGCGCACGCCATCGCCGCCCGCCGCGTCCACCGCACCGCCGAGATCGCCCTCGCGGACGGCCGGACCATCCGCCGCGACGTGGAACCCCTCTACGACGCCGACCGCAACCTCCTCGGCTCCCTGTGGACCGCCGAGGACGTCACCGAGGACAAGCTCCGCGAGCACGCCCTCGAACGGGACAACCGCACCCTCGCCGAACTGGCCCGCCAGCGCAACGAGTTCCTCGCCCACGCCTCCCACAGCCTGCGCACCCCCCTCGCCTCCGTCATCAGCTTCTGCGAGCTCCTCGCCGACCCGGTCTCCGGCCCCCTCTCCGCGGAGCAGCGGGAGTTCCTCGACGCCGTCCACCGCAACGCCCGCCGCATGGAGCGCGTGATCGCCACCCTGATGGAGACCGCCGTCATGCGCGCCCCCCAACTGGCCCTGGAATTCGGCCCGGTCGACGTACCGCGGATGCTCCTGCACGCCGTCCTCGACCGGATCTCCGCCGCGCAGGCCGCCGGGGTCTTCGTCGTCCTCGACGCCGCGCCCGGCCCGCCCCTCCACGGCGACGCCCTCCGCCTGGAGCACGTCCTCGCCAACCTGCTCGAGAACGCCGCCAAGTTCACCCCGCCCGGCGGCACCGTCACCGTCACCTCGGCCGTGTCCGGGGACCACTGGACCGTGGACGTGGCCGACACCGGCATCGGCGTGCCCGAGGACTACCGCGAGGAGGTCTTCTCCGGCTTCGTGCGCGCCCCCAACGCCGAGAGCGGCGGATTCGCCGGCACCGGCCTCGGCCTGGCCCTCAGCCGCGACATCGTCCGCCGCCACGGCGGCGACCTCACCGTCGCGGACGCCCCCGGACCCGGCGGGGGAGCCGTGTTCACCGTACGGCTGCCCCTGTCCGGTCCCGGCACGGATCCCGGCACCGGTACGGATCCCGCCCCCGGGCCCGCCGCCCCGTGACCCGCATCCTGGTCGTCGAGGACGACGCCGACCTCGCCACCGCCCTGCGCGCCCTCCTCGGCCGCGCCGGGTACGAGGTCCTGCACGCCCCCGACGGCCGGGAGGCCCTGCGCCGCCTGTTCGCCGACCGGCCCGACCTCATGCTCCTCGACATCGGCCTGCCGCAGCTCGACGGCTGGCAGGTCCTGGAGCGCACCCGCGACCTCACCGACCTCCCCGTCCTGCTGCTCACCGCCCGCGGCGCCGAGGCCGACCGGGTGCGCGGACTGCGCGCCGGAGCCGACGACTACCTGCCCAAACCCTTCGGGCAGGAGGAGCTGCTCGCCCGGATCGAGGCCCTGCTGCGCCGGGCCGGGCCCGCGGGCTGGGCCGGAGAGCGCCAGGACTCCGCCCTGCACCTGGTCCCCGAGCGCCGGGCCGTGCTCTGGCACGGCGCGGAGATCCGGCTGAGCGATATCGAGTACCGGCTGATCCAGACCCTGGTGCGCCACCGCGGCCGGGTCGTCACCACGGAGCAGCTCCTCGTCCAGGTGTGGGACGACCCGGCCGGCGTCGGCCGGGACCGGGTCAAGTTCGCCGTCCTGCGGGTGCGGCGCAAACTCCAGCAGGCCGCCGGCCGGCTGGCCGAGGACCCCATCGAGGCGGTCCGCGGCCTCGGCTACCGCTACCAGGGCGACGAGCGCGACCCGGGCGCCTGACCCCCGGTCCCGGCATCCCGGCCCCGGCCGCACTCCTGCGGCGGCACCGCTACCGGCGGCCCCGGGCCGAAGGACCGCCCGCGGCCGGGACCAAAGACCCCCGTCCGGCACGGGCCGAACGTCCCGTTCCGCCCCCCTTCGGAGATCGCAACCGTCCGGCAACCGTCCTCCCCGGCGCGCCGCAACCCTCGCCCGGCACGCTCCCGGATGTCCCCTTCCCGCGTCCGGCCCGGCAGCAGCCCCCAGCCGGACGCGCGCCGTCCGCAGCCGCCCGCAAGGAGCCCCCGCATGACCGCCCTGCCCCCGCGCAGCATCGCCCTCGTCCTCGGGACCCGTCCCGAACTGGTGAAGCTGACCGAGCTGAGCCGGCTGCTCGGCCCCGCCGCGCGGATCGTGCACACCGGACAGCACTACGACGAGGACATGTCCGGCCGCTTCCTCGCCGAACTGGGCATCCCCGAGCCCGTCTACCTCACCGGCATCGGCAGGCAGCCGCGCGCCGTGCAGATCTCGGCGGCCCTCGCCCAGCTCGACGCCCTCTTCACCCGCGAGCGGCCCCGCGCGGTCGTCGTCCAGGGGGACACCAACGCCGCCCTGGCCGGCGCCCTCGCCGCCAACGCCCGCGACCTGCCGCTCGTCCACGTGGAGGCCGGGCTGCGCAGCCACGACCGGGCCATGCCGGAGGAGCACAACCGGGTCCTGATCGACCGCCTCGCCGACGTGCTGTGCGCGGCCACCCCCGGGAACCGGGAGAACCTCCTCGCCGAGGGCCTGCCCGCCGAGCGCATCCGCCTCACCGGCAACACCGTGGTCGAGGCCGTCCGCGCCCACCTGCCCGCCCCTCAGGACCGTGCGGCCCAGCGCGCCCCGCTCGGCGTCCGCCCCGACGGGTACGTCCTGGCCACCGTGCACCGGCCCGAGAACACCGACGACCCGGCCGCCCTGCGCGCCGTGCTCGGTGAACTGGCGGCCCTGGCCCGGACCCTGCCCGTGGTCCTGCCCCTGCACCCGCGCACCCGGGCCCGGACCGAGGCCGCGGGCCTGTCCGCCGAGCTCGGCGCGCTGCACGTCACCGCGCCCCTCGGCTACGGGGAGTTCCTGGGGCTGGCCCGGCACGCGGCCCTGCTGGTGTCCGACTCCGGCGGGATCCAGGAGGAGGCCACCGTCCTGGGCCGCCCGCTGGTCGTGGTCCGCAACTCCACCGAGCGCCCCGAGGCCCTGGCGGACTTCGCCGCCCTCGTGCGGCCCGGCCCGGAGCTCGGGGCCGCCGCCCGCGAGCGCCTCGCGCAGGGCGCCGCCCTGCGCGACCGGCTCGCCGCCCTGCCCAGCCCCTTCGGCGACGGCCTCGCCTCCCGCCGCATCGCCGACCTCCTGGCCCGCACCCCCGGTCAGGCCCGCACGCCCGACGCGGCCCCGATGCCCGACGCGGCCCCCGCCCCCGGTCAGGCCCGCATCCGCGCATCGGCCCGCACCCCTGTCGCCGCCCCCCGCCCCGTCGCCGCCTGAGGACCCGCCCCGTGCCGCACACCGACCACCTCCTGCTGCTCCTCTTCCCCTTCCTCCTCCTCGCCGCCTTCCTCGCCTACGCCGCCGGCTCCCGCCACGCCTACCGCAACCGCCCCGCCACCGAGCCCGGCGACCCCGCCGCCTTCGACTGGCACTTCTTCGTCCCCTGCCGCGACGAGGAGGCCGTGGTCGCCACCACCGTCTCCCGGCTGCGCACCGACTTCCCCCACGCCCACGTGTGGGTGGTCGACGACGCCAGCGACGACGCCACCGGCGCGATCGTCGCCGCGCTCGCCGAGGACGACGTACGGGTGCACCTGGTCAGCCGGGTCCGGCCCGAGGCCCGTACCGGCAAGGGCGCCGCGCTCAACGCCGCGTACCGCGAACTCGGTGAGCTGCTCGGCCCCGGAGCCGACCGCGACCGGGTGGTCGTGTGCGTCGTGGACGCCGACGGCCGGCTCGACCCCGCCGCCACCGCCCTGGTCAGCGGCCCCCAGGGCTTCGGCGACCCCCGGACCGGGGGAGTGCAGGTCAGCGTACGGATGCGCAATGTGGACGACCCGCGCCCGCTGCCCGACCGCGGCCGCACCGCCAACGCCCTCGCGCGGATGCTGGTGCGCGCCCAGGACATGGAGTTCGCCGTCTCCAACGCCGGGATGCAGCTGCTGCGGGCCCGTACCGGCTCGGTCGGCCTCGGCGGAAACGGCCAGTTCACCCGCCTGTCCTCCCTCGACCGGATCGCCGAGGCCGAGCGCAGCCCCTGGCGCGAGGGCGCACTCCTGGAGGACTACGAACTGGGCCTGCACATCATCCTCACCGGCGACCGCACCAGCCACATCGCCGACACCTGGGTCTCCCAGGAGGGACTGCCGCACGCCCGCCGCCTGCTCACCCAGCGCACCCGCTGGGCCCAGGGCAACCTGCAGTGCGCGCGCTACGCCCCGCGCATCCTCTCCTCGCGCCACTACACCGGAGGCGGGGTCGCGGAGACCCTGTACACCTTCGGCCAGCCGCTGGCCCACCTCTTCTCGCTGGCCCTGTCCGCCGTCCTGCTCGCGGTCCTCGCCCTGAACGGCTTCGCCGGAGCCCTCGCCTGGTGGCCCCTGGCCCTGGGCCTCGCGGTGCTGTCCGTCCTGCCCTTCCTGCTGTGGGGCCCGGTCTACCGGCGGGACTTCGCCCCGGAGGCCTCCCGCGCCAGGGCCCTGCTGTGGGGCCTCGGCCTGTGGCTGTACGCCTACCACCTCTTCCCCGTGTCGGCCCGCGCCTTCGTACGGATCCTGCGCGGCCGCACCGGCTGGTCCAAGACCCGGCGCAACGCCGAACCGGTCACCGCGGGCCCGGTCGCCCTGGAGGCCTGAGCCGCGGCACGCCCGTACGCCCGGTCCGGGTCCCGTCCTTCAGCCCCCCGCCCCCTCGCGCAGCCGCTCCAGCACCGTGCGCGCCACGTCGTCGTTCTCGCGGAAGAACGGGGCGTTCCCGCCCGGCCGCGGGAAGCCCGCCACGGACCGCGCCGAGGTCGGCGCGCCCAGCGCGATCCGGCGCGGGTGGGGGCCGCCGAGGCCCGGGTCGACCACCCGCCCGCCCGCGGCGGCCACGGCCAGCAGGCCCGACCGGTACCCGCCGCCGAGGTCCTCCTCCGCCACCGCGCCCCGCCGGTACAGCCCCGCGAGCAGGGGGTCGTCCGTACGGGAGACGGTCGCCCCGGGCAGCCGGGCCTCCACCAGCGCGGTGGCGCGGACGGTGTGCCCCGGGAGGGTGGCGCTCGAAGCCGTGAACGCGCCCGTCTGCGCATCCGTCCCCACCTGCGTGCCCGCGCCCAGGAACCGCAGCACCCCGGCCCGCGAGAGCGCCAGCAGCTGCCGCACCCGGAAGGCCGGCGGCCCCGAGGCGAGGAAGCTGTGGAAGCCCTGCCAGCGCACGTCGAAGCCCTCCGCCAGGGAGTGCGGCGCCAGTGCCCCGGCCGCCACCAGCGAGGGCAGCCGGTCGTGCACCGCCCGCACCGCCGCGACCGCGCCGAGCTGGGCGCTGTGCCGCGGGTCGCAGGCCCGGTCCAGCCCCTCGGACAGGTAGCCGCGCATCCGCTCCTGGAGCGCGGCGGGGTCCGGCAGCTCCAGCCCGGCCAGCGGCCGGTCCAGGGCCGCGAGGTCCAGCCGGTCCCCGGGGTCGGGCACCGCCGCGGCCACCAGCTCCTCCCGGTCCGCGGAGTACCAGGCCGGCGGCCCGTACGCCGACAGGAAGGCCCGCCAGGGCAGGGCGGTGCGCTCCGGCCGGGCGTGGAACAGCTCGTGGTAGTAGCCGAACCCGATCTCCTTCGCGATCAGCGGCCACACCTCCCGCCACAGGTCCAGCGGCCGGCCGCGCACCGCCGCGGCGCGGACCAGCGCGGCCGGGTCGAAGTACCGGGGCAGCGGCGGGCGCGGCCCCTGGAGGCCGTAGCCGGGCTTCGGGCGGTACGGCACCCCGCGCCGGGACCCGGCGAACAGCACCGGCTCCCGCCCCGAGGGCACGTACCGCAGCCCGCCCCCGGCACCGCCCGCGCCCCGGGGGTCCGGCCGGAACTCCCCGCCGCGCCCCTCGGTCAGCAGGGCCGCCACGTCCACGAACGACAGGCCCAGACCGCGTACGACCACGTGCTCCCCGGGGCGCAGCGCCGCCAGGTCCGCGGCCGCCGGGTGCCGCGGCGGCAGGTGCACCCGCCCGTGCCGGCGCGCGAAGCGGCCGTGCGCCCGCTGCCCCGGGTCCGGCCGCGCCCCGAGGTGGCCCTGGGCCAGGACGACGAGGTCCGCCTCGACCGGCTCCGCCCGTCCGGCCAGCCGCACGCGCTGGCGCCCGGATCCGCCGCGCGCCTCGTCCAGTGCGGTGGCCCGGGTCCGGTGCACCGTCAGCCGGACCTCCTGCGGCAGGCGGGCGGCGGCCTCGGCGAACACCCACTCCAGGTAGGCGCCGAGCACGCGGCGCGGGGCGAAGTCGCGGGGGCCGAGCTCCCCGTACCCGGGGGTGCGGGCGGCCCACTCGGCCAGGGTCGGCCCCGGCCGGACCGGGCCCGCCAGCGCGCAGGAGGCGTCGGGGAACAGCGTGACGTCCGCGGCCCGGGTGTTCATGACCAGCAGGGACGGCTGGTCCCGGTGCCAGATCCGCCCCGCGCCGGCGGGGTACGGGTCCACGACGTGGACGTGCAGTGCGCGGCCGGCCGGCCACAGCGCGGGCAGGTTCGCGGAGATCCGCTCCAGCACCCCCGTACCGCGGGGCCCGGCCCCGACGACCACCAGTACGGCCGGATCCGCCCGGCCCGCCGAGGCCCCCACCGCCCACCGCCCTTCCACCGCGCCGGCCGCCGGGTCCGGCGGCCGCACCCCTACCGGTACCCCGGCGGGACCGCCCGTACCGGTAACCGCGCGGGCCGCGCAGGGCGCCGCCCGCACCACAACCCCCGGCATCCGCCCCCGCGTCAGGGGAACCGCGGCTCCGCGGCCCCCAGCAGGTGCAGGGCCCGGTGCTCGGCGCCCACCTGCGCGGCCCCGGCCCCCAGCAGCCCCCGGTCCGCGGCCTGTCTCAGCTCCCCGCTCAGCTCCTCGCAGCGGGCGCAGCCCTGGACCCAGCCGGGCAGGAGCTCCAGGTGGCGGTTGGCCACGTGGCGCGCCAGCCTCGTCAGCGGGCCGGTCAGACCGCGCGGGGCGGTGGCTTCGGCGGCGGGGGCCGGTTCCATGCTCCGGCGCAGCCGGGAGCATTCCGGGCAGGCCGCTGCCGCGGCTGCGGTGTCGGGACTCATCCTGAGACGGTAACTCCCTGCGGTGCCGGGCACGCGCTCAGGCTCGTCCCCGTCAACCGACTGGCTGACACCGGCGCGGTGCTCCGGTGCGGGCGCGGGCGGTGAAACGGTTCGGCGCCTACGGTGGCCGGATGCGACCCGTACCGGCGTGGGCCCTGATCCCCTCGGGGTGCGCCCCCGCCGTGCTGGCCGGGGGCTGGGCGGCCGCCGGCCTCCTGGAGGGGCCCGCATACGACCCGGCGACGGAGACGATCAGCGCCCTGGGGTCCTACGGGGCCGCGGGCTTCGAGGTGATGACCGCGGCCTTCCTCGCCCTCGGTGCCTGCCACCTGCTGAGCGCCTGGGGGCTGCGGGCGGCCGCTCCCGCGGGCCGCCTGGCGCTGGCCGGCGGCGGTCTGGCGTCCGTGGCGGTGGCCCTGCTGCCGGCCCCGCAGAGCGGGGGCTCGCTTCCGCACGGGGCGGCCGTCACCGCCGGTTTCACCCTGCTGGCCCTGTGGCCGGTCCTGGCCGTCCACCGCGGCGCGGACCCGCGCACGGCTCCCTGGGGGCTGCGGGCCGTACCCGCGTGCACGGTGAGCGCGCTGATGGCGGCCGGGGCCCTGTGGTTCCTCTTCGCGATGCACCGGGAGGGGCCGGACGGGGCCGCGGAGCGCGTGGTGACCTTCCTCCAGTCCGTGTGGCCGCTGCTGGTCGCGGCCTCCTGCCTGCGCCGCCAGGCCGCCGAGGGGGTGCACGGCGCGACCGGGACCGGCGACCGCGACGACACGAACGATACGAACGTCACGAACGGCAGCAGCGACGCCGACGACGCGCCCGTGTGACCCGGCGGCCGGGTCACACGGGCCGCCCGCTCACGCCAGGTCGAACCGGTCCAGGTTCATGACCTTGTCCCACGCCGCCACGAAGTCCCGTACGAACTTCCCGCCCGCGTCCGCGGAGGCGTAGACCTCCGCCAGTGCGCGCAGCTGTGCGTGCGAGCCGAAGACGAGGTCCACCGCCGTCGCCGTCCAGCGGGTCTTGCCCGTGGTCCGGTCCCGGCCCTCGAACACGTTCTCGGCGGACTCCGAGGCCTTCCACTCCGTGCCCATGTCGAGCAGGTTCACGAAGAAGTCCGTGGTCAGCGCCTCGGGACGGTCGGTGAACACCCCGTGCGCCGAACCGCCGAAGCCGGTGCCGAGGGCCCGCATCCCGCCGGTCAGCACCGTCATCTCGGGCGCCGTCAGGCCGAGCATGTACGCGCGGTCCAGCAGCAGCGTCTCCGGCGACAGCTTCTCGCCCGCCCGCAGGTAGTTGCGGAAGCCGTCGGCCCGCGGCTCCAGCACCGCGAAGGACTCCGCGTCGGTCTGCTCCTGCGAGGCGTCCGTGCGGCCCGGAGCGAACGGCACCGCCACCTCGTGCCCGGCGTTGCGCGCGGCCTGCTCCACGGCCGCGCAGCCGCCCAGCACGATCAGGTCGGCGAGCGAGACCTGTGCCCCGCCCGCACCGTTGAACTCCCCGCGCAGCCGCTCCAGCGCCGCCACCGTCCCGGCGACCTCCGGGGTCGCGTTCGACTCCCAGTCCTTCTGCGGTGCCAGCCGGATCCTGGCCCCGTTGGCCCCGCCCCGCTTGTCGGTGCTGCGGAAGCTCGCCGCCGACGCCCACGCGGTGGCCGCGAGCTGCGCCACGGACAGCCCCGAGGCCAGCACCCGCGCCTTGAGGTCGGCGATCTCCGCCTCCCCGACCAGCGGCCCCGAGGCCGCCGGGACCGGGTCCTGCCACAGCTGCGCCTCGGGGATCCACGGCCCGAGGTAGCGGCTCAGCGGCCCCATGTCGCGGTGCAGCAGCTTGTACCAGGCCTTGGCGAAGGCCCGGGCCAGCTCCGCCGGGTTCTCGTGGAAGCGCTTGGCGATCGGCGCGTACACCGGGTCCATCCGCAGGGACAGGTCGGTGGTCAGCATCATCGGCGCGTGCCGCTTCGACGGGTCGTGCGCGTCGGGCACCGTGTCCCGGGCGGCGGGGTCCACGGGGGTCCACTGCTGCGCCCCGGCCGGGCTCCGCGTCAGCTCCCACTCGTAGCCGAAGAGGTTGTCGAGGTAGCCGTTGTCCCAGCGGGTCGGCTCGGTGGTCCAGGCCCCCTCCAGCCCGCTGGTGAGCGCGTCGGCGCCCACCCCCGTCCCGTACGAGTTGCGCCAGCCCAGGCCCTGCTGCTCGATCGGGCAGCCCTCGGGCTCCGGCCCGATGTACTGCGGGTCGACCGCGCCGTGGCACTTGCCGAAGGTGTGCCCGCCCGCGATGAGGGCGACGGTCTCCTCGTCGTCCATCGCCATCCGCCCGAAGGTCTCGCGGATGTCGCGGGCGGCGGCCAGCGGGTCCGGGTTGCCGTTCGGGCCCTCCGGGTTCACGTAGATCAGGCCCATCTGCACGGCGCCCAGCGGCCCGGACAGCTCCCGGTCCCCGCGGTAGCGCTCGTCACCGAGCCAGGTGTCCTCGGGGCCCCAGTAGATCTCCTCGGGCTCCCAGATGTCCTCGCGCCCGAAACCGAAGCCGAAGGTCTCGAAGCCCATCGACTCCATCGCGCAGTTCCCGGCGAAGACCAGCAGGTCGGCCCAGGAGACCGCGCTGCCGTACTTCTGCTTGACCGGCCACAGCAGGCGGCGCGCCTTGTCGAGGCTCGCGTTGTCCGGCCAGCTGTTGAGCGGGGCGAAGCGCTGCGCGCCGCTGCCGCCGCCGCCGCGCCCGTCGGCGATGCGGTAGGTGCCCGCGGAGTGCCAGCTCATCCGGATGAACAGCGGCCCGTAGTGGCCGTAGTCCGCCGGCCACCAGTCCTGCGAGTCCGTCATGAGGGCCATGACGTCCTGCTTGAGCGCCTCGACGTCCAGGGACGCGAACGCCTTCCGGTAGTCGAAGTCCCCGCCCATCGGATCGGACTGGGGCGACTGCCGGTTCAGGACCTGGAGGTCCAGTTGCTCCGGCCACCAGTCGCGGTTCGTCAGGGGGCGAGCCGTCTCGGGGGTGGGGGAGGGGATTGCCGGGTTCTCGCTCTCGCTTCCGGACACGCCGGTCCTTCTTCCTGTCGCGGTGTCTCCACCTGCTGACGATTTCTCTCGACGCCGTGCCGGCGCGAGCGCGCGAAAGAGGCGGCCGGCCGGCGGGGGGTTCCCGCACGAACGACGCTGGTGGCGGGCCCGCGTCGGCGTCCGTATGGTCGCGCACCGGGGTGCGCGCCGCCGAGAGAACACGCGGGGCGGGACCGGGCGAACACGCGGTCCCCTCAGGGGCCGCCGGGATCCGGCAGGAGCCGGTCTATGCGCCCGGCGCCCCGGGACGGCGGCCCCAGGCCGTGAGCATCCCCGGCGAGATCCCGGTGTACAGCGGGGAGCCCAGCAGGCGGACGGCCTCGTCGACGTCCGCGTCGTCGACCAGCCCCGTCGCCGTCATCGAGGAGCGGGCCCGCTCCCAGGTGTCCGCCCAGAACCGGCTGATCGGGCTCCCGGGCAGCAGCGGCGGCACGTGGATCTCGGCCGCCACGCCCTCCAGCCCCGCCGCCCGCAGCTGCTCCGGCCGCTGCGGCACCTGTGCGACGTCGGTGCCGATGCCCGCCCGGAGTCCCTCCCACATCGCCCGCAGGGCGCGCGTGTACGGGGTCGGGGCCGCGGAGGCGCTGGTCAGGTCCACCGCGTCGCTGACCACCAGCACCCCGCCCGGGGCCAGCAGCCCGGCGAGCCGGGAGACCGTCCGCTGCGGATCGGGCAGGTGCATGAGCACGAAGCGGGCGTGTACGAGGTCGAACACCCCGGGGGAGAACCCCTCCGCCGTGACGTCCGCCTCCAGCGGCGTCAGCCCCGGCACGGGGTGCGCGGCCAGGAAGCGCACGTCCCGGTCCACCGCGAGGACCGAGTCCACCCCGGCCTCCGCCAGCAGCCGCCGCGCCACCGTGCCCGTACCCGCGCCCACCTCCAGGCAGCGCAGGCCCGGTCCCGCGCCGAGCTGCCGCAGCCGGGCCATGCTCGTGTCGTCGTACGCGAGCGCCCCGAGGTCGATGCGCTCGTCCTCGCCGCGGGCCCCGGGAGGGAAGACCCGCTCTCCGTAGCGGCCGTCCATGGACCCATTGTGACGGGAGGGGCCGTGTGTCACCCGTCGTACGGGGCCCGGGGCGCAGATTGGGCATTTCGGGCTAAACGGTGGTGCGCCACCCGTGTTTCGGAGTCTGCTTTCGCGATAGTCGTCCCTGGCAGCCGACTGGCTGCCGCCCGTGCCGCACGTCGCGGCCGGACGGATGTCTGCGTAGAGGAGCCGGCTCGTGCTGAAGCCCACCAGGACCATCCTCGCTCTCGTCACCGGCAGTCTGGTGCTCGGCCTGACCGGGGTGGCGACCGCCGTGGCGGACGAGGGCCCCAGGCCGCAGAGGCCCTCGCAGCAGGACGGGCCGCGCGACGAGCAGAACGGCGTCGAGGAGAACGGCAGCGGCTACGACCGCTACTCCGTCGGCGTCGTCGTCTCGCACGGCCCGCTGAACGTGCGCAGCAAGCCCACCACCCGCGCCCGCTCCGTGGGCAGGGTGCACCCGCACGAGAAGCTCGCCATCGTCTGCAAGGAGAACGGCGAGAAGGTCGGCGGCAACAAGCTCTGGTACCTCCTCAAGGAGCGCGGCGGCAACGGCGCCCCGAACGGCGTCGAGCAGGGCTCCGAGGACCTCGACGGCTCGCCGAGCGCCGCCGACTCCCGCGACCGCTCCGAGCGCTGGGTCGCGGCCCGCTACGTCAAGAACCTCTCGAAGGTGAAGTACTGCCGGGGCTGACCCGCAGCAGGACCGCGGCACCGGACCGGGGCCCGCCGCCCACCCCCTCGGGGGCGGGCGGCGGGCCCCGGCGCTACGGCCGCGGCTGCTGCCGGGCGGCCCGGCCGGCCCGGCCCGTCCCTGTCAGTCCCGCACCGCGTCCAGTACGGCGCCCAGGTCCACGAACTTGAAGTTGGTCGCCGTGCGCCCGCCGTCCTCCGGCGCGTCGTGCCCGTCCTGGACCACGAGCAGCCCCCGCGGGAAGCGCGGGCCCATCGGCAGGTTCAGCGCCGCGGCCCCGTCGCACTCCTCCGAGCCGTCGAGGTCCTCGGAGCGGCCCGAGATCCGCAGGCCGCCCCGGTACTGGTGGGCCGCCGCGGGCCCGCGGCCGTACAGCGCGAAGGTGTCGTCGCCCTGGCTGGAGACCAGCAGGCGGCCCCCGTCCCGGCCCCCGTCGATCAGCGTCAGGCCCTCCACGTCGGCCGTCAGCCGGCGGCCGCCGAAACCGGGGTCGGCGCCGGGCGCGCACTCCTCGGTCTCCTCGTCGTAGACGGCGGGCACGCCGTACTCGCGGACCCGGTCGACCAGCACCGGGCGCGAGCGCAGGTCGGCGCGGACCCGCCAGACGCCCACGTCCTCCTGTCCCGCGTACAGGGTGCCCGTCGCCGGGTCGACGACCATGCCCTCGATCTGCGGGCCCTCGCCGGGCTCTCCGCAGGGGCGCCACTGCGCGCCGTTCGGCAGCCGGAACGACGAGGGCAGCTCCAGGGTGCGGACCGTCCGGTAGCCGACCCGGCCGCCCGGGGCCGGGAGCAGCTCCAGCAGGGCCACGGCGGTCTCGTGCCGCCGGCTGACCAGGGCGTACGCGCGGCCGCTCGCGCGGTCGGTGTACGTGGCCAGGCCGTACGCGGTGCGCTGTTCGTTGACCTCGGCCTGGTCCGCCGAGAAGACCGGTGCGGCCGAGGGGGAGGTGACGTCGGTCAGCGGGCCGCCCGGCCGGGTGCGGTCGATCCGGTAGAAGCGCAGCCGGTCGTTGCCCCGGTCGGTCACCACGGCCAGGTCCGCCCGGGCCCCGCCCAGGCGCATCCCGTGCACCAGGTCGACGTTGTTGAAGCGGCCGGGTGCGTCCTGCGGTCCGGGTCCCGCGGGTGCGGCGAGCGACTGGACCTCGCGGGCCGCGAGGTCGTACACGCGCAGTCCGCCCTCCTTGGCGGTGGCCACGACCAGGCTGCGGGCCGGGTCGGCGGGGTTGCGCCAGATCGCCGGATCGTCGGCGTCGGAGTTCCCGCCCTCCTCGTCGTCGAACAGCGCGGCCGTCTCCGACACCGGCGTGACGGAGGGGAGTCGAGGACCGTGCGGGGCGTGCGCCGCGGCGGCGGGCAGGGCCGGAGCCGTGGCGGCGAGCACGGCGAGGGCCGCGCCGAGCACGAGGGCGGTGGGGCGGAAGGGGCGGGCGGTACGGGCGGGGTGGAGGGGATCCACGGCAGGCTCCAGCGGTCGGGGGCAGGGGGCGGTGGTGCTGCGCGCTGCTGAAGACTCCGGCCGCGGGGTGAAGTCCTGCGGCCCGCGCGGCGGCCGGGAACTGAACCGCACGTGACAGGACGTCACCGTCCGACCCCCGAGAGGCACCGCGATCCGGCCAAGGTGCATGGATCCGCGGTGAACGCTGTACGGCCGGGGGCAGGTCGGCGGCCGTCGAACGGCGCTCCGCGGCGCCCGTTCCGGCTGCATCCGGCCCTCCGTCGCCGCCCCGCCCCCCGGCTGAGCTGCGCGGACACCACCAAGATCTCCGATTAACGGACACCCCGTCCGGAAATCGGCGATCAACATGCAACTGCACTGCGGAACCTGCATGGTTGGGGCGGCTCGGTCAAGGAAACCAGAGCCGCTGAACGCAATCCACCTTCGAAACGAAAGAGAGTTTGTCGTGCGTCACCGCATCGCCCTCGTCTCCGCCGCCGCCGTCCTCGCCCTCGCAGGCGCCACCGGAATAGCGGAGGCGAAGCCCGCGAGCCTCTACGCCCCCTCCGCGGTCGTCCTCGCGGTGGCCGCGGGCGAGGACGAGGCCACCGTCCTGCGGGCGGTCGCCCTCAGCTGCGCCCCCGGCGCCCAGGGCACCCACCCCGACCCCGAGGCCGCCTGTGCGGCCCTGAACGCCACCGGCGGCACCCTCGACGCCCTGCTGTCCGCCCCGGACGAGGACCGCGCCTGCCCCATGCACTACGACCCGGTCACCGTCACCGTGGACGGGGTCTGGCAGGGCGGCCGCGTGGCGTGGAAGCACACCTTCTCCAACGCCTGCACGATGGCCGCGACCCTCAACGGCAACGCCGCCTTCTCCTTCTGACGACGCCTGCGGGGCCCGGCCTCCCGGCCGTGCGGCCCCGCACCCCGCGCCGCCGGCCGCCGCCGCGGCCCCGCCCGTACGCGGCGGCGGCCGGCCTGCCGGTGCGCATGCCGGCCCGCCCGGCCCGCCCGTCGTACGGCCCGGTCAGACGTGTTCCGTCAGGCGCACGATGTCCGCGTACGTGCGCACCGGGGCCGCTCCGGCGGCCCCCTGCGCAGGCTCCGCCTCCTGCGCCCCCGCGCCAAGCGAGGCGATCATCGCGGCGGCCAGCCGGCCCGCCGGGACCGGCTTGTAGACCCGCGCCGGTCCCGCCAGCAGCGGCGACACCACCGCGGTCAGCACGAAGCCGATCGCCTCGGCGGCCCGCCGCTCCTCGCGGGGCCCGGTGATGAAGGACGGCCGGAAGACCTCCACCTGCTCGTAGCCCACCGCCCGCACCTCCTCCTCCATATCGCCTTTGACCCCGAGGTAGAAGGTCCGTGAGCCGGGCTTCGCACCGACCGAGGACACCACCGCGAACCGCCGGGCCCCCGCCGCGTGCGCGAGCCGGGCCACCGCGACCACGTAGTGCTGGTCGATCCGCCGGAACTCCTCCTGGGAGCCGGCCTTGCGGATCGTGCTCCCCAGCGCGCAGTACACGTCGTCCACGGCGGGCACGTCCGCGGCCCCGAGGGACCCGAAGTCCACGATCCGCACGTCCAGCCGGGGGTGCTCCGCGGGCAGCGGGCGGCGGGCCAGGACCGTCACCCGGTCGTAGAGCGGGTCCTTCAGCAGCCGGGCGAGCAGCTGACCGCCCACCAGTCCGGTGGCTCCGACCAGAAGTGCGCTGCGGGTCACGGCGGTTCCTTTCCGCGGCCGGAGGTCGGCCTCGGCTCCGCAGCGTACCGGGGGCCTCAGCTCCGGGAGGGCCGCCACCCCAGCCGTTCGCCGGACTTGGCGAGGCTCCAGCGGCCGCCGGCGTCACCGCCGGCCACGTGGAAGACCTCGTACCCCTGCCGGTACTCCAGCGCCGCGAGCAGTGCCTGCACCAGGTCGCCGGCCGCGAGGGAGGGGATGAGCGTGCCGTCGCGCAACTGCCGGGCCTCGGGCCCGGTGCCGGGCAGCGCCCACTCGGGCCAGGCCTCGTCCGTGGTCGGCCAGGCCAGCCGCAGCACCGTCACCGACACGCCCCACTCCGCCACCGCGCTGCGGCAGACCTCCTCGGCCAGCCGCTTCGTCAGCCCGTACAGGTCGGTGGCGTCGGCGGGCACCGACTCGTCGAGCTCGCGGTCGGGCAGGTCGCGGAAGACCGACAGGCTGCTCACGAACACCAGGTGGGGCACCTTCGCCCCGTGCGCCGCCCGCAGCGCCAGGTGGACGGAGGCCAGGTTCACCTCGAAGGCGCGGGCCGCCTCCTCGCCGCTGCCGCCCTCGGCGTGCGCCATGGCCATGTGCACCACCGCGTCCACGCCCCCGGGAGCACCGGGAGCGCCGAGCGCGTCCGCCAGGGCCGCCGGGTCGGAGGCCGATCCGGGGACGTGCTGCGCGCCCGAACCGGCGGCCGGCGGCCGGGGGTCGAGCACCCGCACCTCGTGGCGGGCCGCCAGACCGGGCAGCACCAGGCCGCCGACGTACCCCGAACCGCCGATCACCAGAACGCGCATGGACGGACGCTAACAGCCGCCCCCGCCCGCGCACCACGCATTCCGGGCCGCCTCCCCGTGGAGGAGGGAGGCGGCCCGGGGTCAGGGGGTGCGGACGGTCAGCACTGGCGCAGGCCCGGCGCCGGGTCCACCGGCGTGTGGACGTCCACGGCCGGGACGTTGCCCCACTGGCCGTTGTCGAGCTTGGTCCAGTACCAGACGTTGTTGCCGCCGCCGTGCATATCGCCCGGGCCCCAGCACTGGAACCAGCTGAAGCCGGTGTTCAGCGGCCCGCGCACGCCCGAGGAGTACGAGCGGTGGGCGTACCCCTTGGCCCCGACGCGGTTCCCGCACCACAGCCTGCCGTCGGAGCGGACCCCGCATTCGGCGGCGGCAGCGGCGGCGCCGGCGGCGGGCTCCGCCGAGGCGGGCGCCGTGACGGCGGCGAATCCGGCGGTGAGCAGGGCGGCGAAGCCGAGGGCGATCGTCTTGCGTGCGGACATGGTTCCTCCTGGAAGGTCGCTGTGCTGTGTGGTGAGGTGGTGTCAGGTGCCGGTCAGGGGCAGGTGGGTACGCCGTCCAGCCAGGCCGGCCCCTTGATGTAGATGTTGGTGATCCACGCCCCGTACTCGGGCAGGTAGGACCAGGCGTCGTTGGTGTAGCCCTCGGCGGTGACGGTCTCCGCGCGCTTCTGGCACTGGATGCGCACCGTCGTCGGGCCGGCGAACTTGTGCACCCGCGGGCTGCCCGTCGCGGGCTCGGTGTGGGTCCACACGTCCGTGCCCCAGGTGCTGAACGTGCCCGGCTGCTGGGCCGCCCCGCCGATCCGCACCGCGCCGGCGTAGTCCCCGCCGAGCCGTACGTCGCTGACGGTGATGCGGGTGCCGGACTGCCGGGCCTCGACCATCTTCCCCGCCCCGAGGTACACGGCGATGTGGTGCACCGTGCCGGAACCCCAGGCCAGCAGGTCGCCGGGCAGCAGCGGCCCGGTGCCCTGCGCCGGGGTGAACCGGGCGGTGGCGCGGGGCGAGTGGAACTGGTGGTGGGCGTTGCCCGGCAGCGGGTCCCCGCCCAGGGCCCGGGCGTACGCGTACCGCACCAGCCCCGAGCAGTCGAAGCCCAGCCGCTCCGGATCGTGCTCGCTGGCGGGGTCGCTCGGGTCCACCTGGCCGTACGTGGGCCCCGGCTGGGGCCCGTGGCCGCCGCCCCAGGTGTACCAGACCCCGATCTGCGCGCAGGCCGCCCGTACCGCCGCCTCCGCGGCGGCGGAGGCCCCCGGCGCGAGCACCCCGCAGTCCGCGGCGGCCGCGGCCCCCTGCGCCGGCCCGACCCCCGTGCGGGCCGGTGCCGCAGCCGTCGCGGCGGCAGCCTGCACGCCGCCCGGCGCCGCCAGGAGGGCCGCCGCGGCGAGCACCGCCCGCCAGGGGGCCCGTCCCCGCCGCAGCCGGCGGCTGCCTGCGGTCCGTACCGCTCCCGCCCGGCCCTGCGCCGCCGGCCGCGTCGGCGCTCCGTGTTCCGATCCGCGCTCCGGCCCCTGTTCCGATCCGTTGGCTGCGCCCGGCGCTTCGTCCATGCCCGCTCCCCGTTCCCCGTCCCGGTCGACACCGGCGGACTCCCGCCGGTCCGGCCCTTCGAGGTTCTGCCCCGCAGCCCCCCGGAGTCGAGCGCCGACGCGTCGCCCATCGCGACGGGAAACGGGAAACCCCCCGGGAAACCCTCCGACCGAGCCCGCATGAAACACCGTCAGCGCAGGCCGGAGCCGTACTGCGGCCGGGGACGGGCCGGCCGCGGATCCACCGGCTCACCACTGGGAACACGTCCGGACCGGGAACACGTCCGGACCGGGAACCCGTCAGGACGGGGAACGCAGCACGGCCGGGAGCCCGTCACGGCCCGGAACCCCTCACGACCGGGCACCCGCTCCGGCCGGGCAGACGGAGCGGGCGCCGGCCTCCTGCCCGCCCCGCCCCGGCGGCCCCGCCGCGCCGAGCAGCGCGCAGATCGCGGCGGTGCGCTCCCGCACCCCCACCGACCAGAGCCGGACCCGCCCGTCGGTCCCGCTGCTCACCGGCTGCCCCGCCGGGTGGAAGACCACGCCCCACACGGCCCCGCCGTGCCCGTGCAGCACGGCCTCCGGCCGGTGCCGCACGGCGTCCCACAGGCGTACCGTCCCGTCGATCCCGCCGGTGGCCAGGGTCCGCCCGCCCGGCCCGAACACCACGGCCCGCACCGCCCCCGTGTGCCCGGACAGCCGGGCCTCGGACCGGCCCGAGCCCACGTGCCACAGCCGGACCGCGCCGTCGTTGGCGCTGCTCGCCAGCCGCAGGCCGTCCGGGCTGAACGACACGCTCCGCACCGCGCCCGCGTGCCCGTGCAGCACCCGGCGCACCGAGCGGCCCGCCACGTCCCACAGCCGCACCGTCAGATCGTCGCTCCCGGAGGCGAGCAGGCCGCCGCCGGGGCTGAACGCCAGCCCGTTCACGAAGTCCTGGTGCCCCGTCAGGGAGCTGAGCAGCGCCCGCCGGCCCACGTCCCACAGCTTGACGGTCCGGTCCGCGCTCCCCGAGGCCAGGATCCGCCCGTCGGGGGAGAAGGCCACCGAGAACACCGAACCG
>NZ_JBVJYM010000016.1:0-129879 GCF_055600495.1 Streptomyces sp. NPDC038213 | reverse complement strand
CCGCCGGCCCACGTCCCACAGCTTGACGGTCCGGTCCGCGCTCCCCGAGGCCAGGATCCGCCCGTCGGGGGAGAAGGCCACCGAGAACACCGAACCCCCGTGCCCCGGCAGCGCCCCCGTCTGCCGCCGCGCCCGCGGGTCCCACAGCCGTACCGTCCGGTCCGCCCCCGCCGAGGCCAGCAGACCGCCGCCGGGGGCGAAGGCCGACTGCCACACCTCCGCGAAGGGGCGCGCGACCAGCGAGCTGCGGCCCGGGTCCCACAGCGCGGCCGACTGGTCGAAACTGCCCGTGGCCAGGACCCCGTCCGGCCCGACCGCCACCGCGAGCACGTAGTCCGTATGGCCGGCGAGGGTCTCCGTCACCCGGTGGCCCGCCGTGTCCCACAGCTTCGCCGTACCGTCCCCGCTGGTGCTCACCACCGTCGTACCGTCCGCGGTGTACGCGACCGCGTTGACGTCGTCGCTGTGCCCGCGCAGCACCACCGGCGCCGCGCGCCCGCCGCCGGCCGGCCAGATCCGCACCGTCCGGTCGGCGCCCCCGGAGGCCACGCTGCGCCCGTCCGGTGCGAACGCCACGCCCAGGACCCCGTCCTCGTGCCCGGAGAAGGTGCGTACGGCCCGCGCGCCGGACCCGGGGGAGACCCCCCACAGCCGCACCGTGCGGTCCGCGCCGCCCGAGACGACCGTACGGCCGTCCGGTGCGAACGCCACCCCGTGCACGGTGTCGGTGTGCCCCCGCAGCACCACCGCGGGCCGCAGCGCCCCCGCCGGACCCCGGGCCCCGCCCGCGCCCGGGGCCGCCACCTCCCACAGCCGCACCGTCCGGTCCATCCCGCCCGTGGCCAGCCGCCGCCCGTCCGGGGAGAACGCCACCGACCGGACCCCGCCGCTGTGCCCGAACAGCGTGGCGACGAGCTGGCGCTCCGGCAGCCGCCACAGCCGCACCGTGCCGTCCGCGCTCGCCGAGGCCAGCAGCCGCCCCCCGCGCCCGAAGGCCACGCCCAGCACCGGACCGCCGTGCCCGGTGAGCACCGCCACCGGCGACCGGTGCCCGCGCCCGCCCCACAGCCGTACGGTCCCGTCACTGCTGCCGGTGGCCAGCAGCCCGCCGTCCGGGGCGAAGGCGACCGCGTTCACGGGGCCCGTGTGCCCGGTCAGCCGGCCCGCGAAGGCCTGCGCCTGCGTGCTCAGCAGGGCGCTCAGGGCCTCGGTCGTGGCCGCCGTCCGGTACGCCTGCACCGCCAGCAGCATGGATGCCTCCGGCTGCCCCGCTGCCAGCGCCCCGGACCGTACGGCCAGCGCCTGCGACTGCGCGACCCGGCGCTCCGCCACGGCCCGCGAGCGCTGGTGGAAGGCCACGGCGCCCGCACCGAGCGCCACGGCGAGCAGGACGGCGAGCGTGGCCAGGAGCCGCCGCCGGGCCCGCGCCTGGCGCAGCGCGCGCTCGAGCCGGGCCCGCTCGGCGGCCCGGCTCGCCGCGAGGAAGTCCGCCTCCCACGGCCCGAGCGGATCCCGCCCGTCCAGCTCCTGCGCCCACTCCTCCACCGCGGCCAGCGGGCTGCCCCGGTACAGCAGCCCGTCCTCGCGGCCCCCGCGCACCCAGGCGGCCGCCGCGTCCGCGAGCCGCTGGCGCAGCAGCAGGCCCGCACGGTCGCTGTGGATCCACTCCCGTAGCCGCGGCCAGGCCCGCAGCAGCGCCTCATGGGTGATCTGCACGGCCGACTCCCCGGCCGTCAGCAGCCGCGCGCGCACGAAGGCGTCCAGCGCGGCCGCGGCGCCCCGCGGGTCCGGCAGACCGGCCACGAGCTCCTCCGGGGCCCGCCTGCGCCGGGTCTCCACCTCCCCGTCCCCGAGGTGCACCAGCCGCAGCAGCACCCGCCGGGCCGCCTCCCGGCCGGGCCCGTCGAGCCCGGTGTAGACCTGCTCCGCGGTCCGGGCGACCGCCCCGCGCAGCCCGCCGGTCGACTCGTACCCGGCGACGGTGAGGGTGCTGCCGGAGCGCGCGGCCCAGGTCACGAGCAGCGCGTGCGACAGCAGCGGCAGCGCCCCGGGGGCGGGCGCGGCCCCGGGGACGGCTCCGGCCGCGGGGCCGCAGGACGCTCCGGGGTCCGCGCCCGCCCCCGGGGCGCGGGGGTCCGCGAGGGCGGAGCCCGCTCCGCCCTCGGCCCCGGCGTCCCGGGCCAGCAGCTCCACCAGCCCCGGTTCCAGGACCAGCCCGGCCCGTTCGGCGGGCCGCACCACCGCGGCGCGCAGCTCCTGGGGGGTCATGGGGGCGAGGACGAACAGCCCGTGCGTGAACACGTCGGCCAGTTCGGGGTACGCGAGGCAGCGGCCGCTGAAATCGGCCCGCAGCCCCAGCACCACGAGCGCAGGCGCGTCCGTGCCCGCGGCCAGCGCCGCCAGCGCGGCGAGGCACGCCCGCCGCTCGGGCTCGTCGCGGCACAGCGTGAACAGCTCCTCGAACTGGTCGACGACCAGGACCAGCCGCCCCTCGCCGCGGCCGCCGGGCCGTGACGGCGTTCCGTCCCCGGCTCCGCCTCCGGCTCGCTCTGCGGCCCCGTCTCCGGCTCCGCTCCCGCCTTGCTCCGCCCGGTCCCCGGGGCCGCCTCCGGGCCCGTCCCCGCCGTGGGCCCGTACCCGCGCTCCGCCCGAGGCAGCCTCCTGCGCGCGGGCCGCCCGCAGGGCCGCTGCCAGCAGGCCGGGGTCGGCGGTGAGCTCCGCCGGTCCCGGCAGGGCGGTGCAGCCCGTGGCCTTCTCGGTGACCAGGAGCAGTTCGGCGAGCGGTGCGGCCGTCGGCGTGCACACCGCCACCGGACCGCTGCGCCCGACTCCCGCGGGACCCCGCCCGGCCCGCAGGGCTGCCGCGAGCCCCGCCCGCAGCAGGGAGGACTTGCCCGCCCCGGAGGGCGCCACCACCGCGAGCGGGCCCCGTCCGGCCCGCTCCGCGAGCCGGTCCAGCAGGGCCGCCGTGGCCCGCTCCCGCCCGAAGAACCAGGCGGCGTCCCCGGAGCCGAAGGGGGCCAGGCCCCGGTACGGGCAGGGGAGCGCACCGGGCTGCGGCTGCCGCTGCTGCGGCAGCTCCCCGGCCGCCGCCGCGAGCGCGGTCAGCGCGCCGCCCGCCCCCAGGACCTCGTCACAGCGCCGGGCCAGGTCGGGCGTGGGCGGCTTGCCGCCGTTCTCGATCTTGCTGAGGTAGCCCTTGCTGTAGTGCACGCGCTGTGCAAGGGCCGACAGGGAGAGCCCTGCCGCGGTTCTCGTACGCCGTAGAGCGGTCCCGAAATCCTCCGGAGAACCGGCGTTCTCCGCGTGCTGTCCGGTCCTGCCGGTCCCGCCGGTCCCGCCGGGGGAAAGGTCCCGAGCCCCGTCCATACGTGCCTCCGCGCGCAGTTGCGGGGCTCCACGCTAGCGAGCCCCGGGGCCCCCGCGGGCGGCCCGGAACCCGTTCGGCTGAATCTCGTGATCGTTTGCGCAGGCGGCCGTGCTGTGCCAGCGTGGATAGGCGGGGAGCTCGGGGACGGGGGCGCGGGGGGTTCATCCCGGACGGATCCCGAAGGGGAAACTCATGCAGCGTCTTGTGACAGCAGCCGTGGGCACCGTGGCCGCGATGGTCCTGGCGGCGGGCGGCGCCTCGGCCGCCTGGGCCGCCTGGGCCGACCCCACCGACGACCCGGTCGGACAGGCGGAACTCTGCGCCGACCTCGGCGAACTGGCCTCCAACACGCGCACGTTGCGCACCCTGGACCCGGCGACCGCCACCAAGGACCAGGTCAAGGACGCCTACGAGGACGTCCAGGACGACTGGGCCTCGGTGAAGGAGTCCACGGTCGACTGGGCCAAGGCCAGGAAGGACGCGGTCACCAAGGCCGCCGAGGACCTGAAGAAGGCGTACACCGACCTCCCCGGAGACACCACCGGAAGCGAAGCCGCCAAGCAGCTCACCCCGTACGCGCAGAAGCTGGAGACGGCGACGCGCGACGCCCACACGGGCCTCGACTGCACCGGCTACTGACCGGCAGCCCCCGGCGGCACGCACCGGCCCTCGCCTGCGCGTGCCGCCGGGGCGCGCCCGACGCACGCACCCGCACGGAGCGCGTCCCGTGTGCCGGACCGGCCGGGAGCGTCAGACCATCAGCAGCAGCCGCGTCTGCGACACCAGCTTGCGGTTGACGCTCGTGCTCTGCACGAAAATGGTGAATTCCGCATTCTGGTCCGGCTTGACGCGGACCTCCGCATCCGGAAGTCCGAGCAGGGTCCGCGCCTGCGGACCCGTGTACACGCGGTCGCTGCTCTTCTCCAGAACGGCGATCTGCTTGCGCGCCTGGATCTTCTCCGTCTTGCTCAGCTCGTAAAAGGCGCAGCCGGTGCGGTAATCGTGCCCGGATTCGACGATCCAGTCGCGGATACCCGCATCGCGTGCCACCGGAATGAGCACGTATTCCGAGGGGTCGGAGGGAACGAGTCCGGCCGCCTCGATGGTCTTCCTGTTCACCGCTTCCGCGCCCGTTGAGAACACCGCGCGGGAACCGCGGATGCCCTTCGTCCGGCCCACCATGAACTTCTCGGTGGCCTCCTTGATGACCTGGCCGGCCTCCTCCAGGCCCTGCGTGCTCGTGGCGTCCCAGACGGCGATGTTGTCCTTCGGGAAGCCGCACTGCATCGCCTCGCGCTTGCCCGCCTGGTCGGGCACCAGCACCGCGAGGGTCCAGTTGTCCTCCTGGTTCCCTATCAGCGAGGACACGGCCTTCACCAGCTCGGCCGGCTTGCGCGAGGGGGCGTCCGCGCAGCGGTGGCTCGCGTTCTCCTGGCCGTCCGTCAGGACGAAGGTCAGGAAGCTGTGGTCCCCGTACAGCTGCGCCGTCCGGGCCAGTTCGTGCTGCGACTTCAGCGTGGCCGCGAGCAGCGCGGTCATTCCCCCCACCCGGTAGAGCTTCTGCAGGGAGGGCATCCGCAGGACGTCCTTGTCGTAGATGACGCACTCGACCTTGTCCGAGAACACGTACACCGTGACGCGGGTCTCCTGGTCCAGTTCCTGGGACCGGCGGGCCAGATAGGCGATCTGCTGGTCCGCCACCTCGACAACTTTGCCGCCGAGGTGCGACATGGACGAACTCGCGTCCAGCACGAGGGCAACGTGGTTGATGTAGTTCTGGTTTCCGGACATGGCCGCTCCTCCGTATTTCCGGGATTCCCCGGATCGACGGTCTTACCTTCGCACCCGCCACTGACAATCGGCCGGGAGCGGGGGAGCGGCCCGTACTGCCGCCCGCCTACGGCAGGTTGGCGGCCGCCGTGCAGCCCGTCACGACGTCCTTCGCGTCGTTCCCGTCCTTGCCCTCGCAGGTGTCCTCCGCGTCCCCGCCGCCGTCGAGCACGTCGTGCCCGCCCGCCGCGGGCGCCGGGTCCGTACCCGTGGAGGGGGCGGGTGCGGGGACCGGGGAGGCGGCGCCCGGCGAGGGCGCCGGCCGCGGGGGGCGCGGGGCGGGGGTGCCGCCCGCGCTGTCCGGCTCGTCGCGGTCGCGCGCGGTGTGCCCCGAGTTGCTGTCCCCGATGAGCGCGTCCTTGCCGGGGCCGCCCACCATGACGTCGTTGCCGCCGCCCGAGGCCCGGGACTCCGCCGAGGAGTCGCCCGTCATCAGGTCGTCGCCCGCACCGCCGTCCATGACGTCGTTGCCGCCGCCCGAGGCGTCGATGCCGCCCCGGCTGTCGCCGACCATGTGGTCGTCTCCGTCGCCGCCCCTGACGATGTCGTTGCCGCCGCCCGAGGCGCCGGCCCCGAAGGCGATGCTGTCGCCGCCGACCCGGTCGTCGCCGGGGCCGCCGAGCACGATGTCGTTCCCGCCGCCCTCGGCCGGGGCCCGGGTGGTGATCACGTCCCCGCGGACCATGTCGCCGCCCTCGCCGCCGTCCACCCGGTCGTTGCCGAGTCCCCCGGCCAGGGTGTCGTCCCCGCCGAGCCCGCACACCAGGTCGTTGCCCGCACCCGCGTCGACGGTGTCCGGCCCCGCGGAGCCGACGATGACGTCGTCGCCCGCCGTGCCCGTGATCGTGCCGGACCCGGTGATCGTCGCGGCCCGCCCGAAGCAGGAGGCCTCCTCCGCCCCCGCGGCGGAGGAGGAGGGAAGGGCGAGTGCGAGCAGCACCACGGCCGTCGCTGCCGTGAGGGACGTACGCCTGTTCATCGCTGCCTCCGGTCACAGGGGGCCGCCGGTCGGCCTCGGGACTGGAAGGGGACGCTAGGAGCGGGGCACCCTCCGGTCAATCAGATTCCACCGGTGTGTGCGGTATTGGGTCCTTTTGGCGCTGTGCCCGGGGCCCCGATCGGCCCCCGCCACCCGGCGCGCGGCGGAGGTTTCGCCCCGGGCGGGCGCGGCATAGTGAAGGGAGTGACCAACGAGACGGACGACGTGACGGGCCACCGCGCCCCGCAGAGCAGCCCCGCCCACCGGGAGGGGACCGACCGCGAAGAGGAAGCACAGGTCATCGTCGTGGGAGCCGGACCCGCGGGCTCGGCCGCTGCGGCGCACCTGGCGCGCGCGGGCCTGGACGTGCTGCTCCTGGAGAAGAGCGGGTTCCCCCGCGAGAAGGTCTGCGGGGACGGGCTCACCCCGCGCGCCGTCGCCCAGCTCGTCCGCCTCGGCCTGGACGTCAACGCCCCCGGCTGGATGCGGAACAAGGGCATGCGCTGGGTCTGCGAGGACCGCTCCGTCGAGCTCGACTGGCCCCGCCTGGGCAGCCTCCCCGACTTCGGCCTGACCCGCAGCCGGCACGACTTCGACGACCTGCTCGCCGCCCACGCCCAGGCCTCCGGCGCCCGCCTGCGCACCCACGTCAAGGTCACCGCCCCGACCACCGACCGCTCCGGGCGCCTCACGGGCGTCGAGGCCCTGCGCGGCCCCGACCGGGAGCCGGTGCGCTACCGCGCCCCCCTCGTCGTCGCCGCCGACGGCGCCTCCGCCCGCACCGCCGTCGCCCTGGGGCTCGTACGCGACTCCAGCCGGCCCGTCGCCGCCGCAGCCCGCCGCTACTACCGCAGCCCCGCCCGCACCCACGACGCCTACCTGGAGCTCTGGGCCGACCTGCGCTGCCCGCGCACCGGGCTCGACCTGCCCGGCTACGGCTGGGTGTTCCCCCTCGGCGACGGCCGCGTCAACGTCGGCCTCGGCGCCCTGCCGCAGCGCCGCAGCAAGCCCGTCGACCTGCGCGCCGCCATGGACCACTGGCTGCCCCGCCTCCCCGCGCACTGGGGCATCGGCGAGGACAGCGCCGAATCCCCGCTGCGCAGTTCGCCGCTCCCCATGGGCATGAACCGCAAGCCCCAGTACCGCCGCGGCCTGCTGCTGGTCGGCGACAGTGCGGGCATGGTCAGCCCCTGGAGCGGCGAGGGCATCGCCCAGGCCATGGAGGCCGCGGAGGTCGCCGCCGACACCGTCGCGCTCGCCCTCGCCCGGCCCGGGGGCCCGCGGCGCGAGCACGCGCTGCACCAGTACCCGGCCGAGATCCAGCGCCGCTGGGGGCGCTACTACCGGCTCGGCAACCTGGCCGGGGACCTCGTCTTCGCCCGCTACGGCTACCGGCCCCTGCTCCACCCCCGCGTCATGGCCTCACCGCAGCTCCTGCACACCCTGGCGCGGCTGCTCACCCACGTCACCGACGAGCCCTCCCACGACGGCATCGACGCCGTCGTGCACACCCTGCTGCGCCTCGTGCCGCCCGCGGGCCGCAGGCGGCGTCCGGCACGGGCCGGGGCCTGACCCGCAGCCGCCGGGCCGCGGCACGGAGCCGGGGCCCGGCGCTGCGGCAGCTCAGGCCGGGCCCTCCCAGGCCGCCGCCGGACCGTCCAGCCAGGCGGGCGGCAGCTCGGCGGCGTCCCACTCGGCGCGGAGCGGCCCCGCAGCGGCCACGAGCCGCTCCAGCACGGCGATGCCGGCGGGGGAGTGCAGAAGCGAGTACCGGCTGTGGATCGCGGTCGCGCTCCCGGGCCCGAACTGCGCGTACAGCCGCTGGATCCGGGGCCGGTGGGCGGCGGCGAACCGCGTCAGCCGCCCCGGGTACCCCGCCCGCTCGCGGGTGCCCATCGTGGCCAGCACCGCCGTCAGCACCTCGGCCGACACCTCCGGGTCCAGCTCGGAGACCTCGGTGAACGACAGGTACAGCTCCGTCACCGCCACCCGCGTCCGCTCCACGTCCATCCGCCCCACGGGCGCGAAGGCCCCCGGTGCGGCCGGGTCCGGCAGCTCCCCGGCGCCGACCGCGTGCGCGAGGGCCTCCTCGGCGAGGCCGCCCAGGAGGTCCGCCGCGGCGCGGGCCCCGTCGAGCCAGCCCGAGGCGTAGGGCTCGCCCTTGTCGCCCGGTGCGGCGGCGGTGTCCGCGGCGACCTGCCGGTGCGCCAGGGCCAGGGCGCCCGCCGCCACGAGTCCGATGAGGTCCTCGGCGTCGCCGGGGTGCACCCCGGCTCTGGCGAGCAGGTGGACCAGTGTCGTCCTCGCGTTGCGGACACTGACCTCGTCCAGCTGCGGATCTTCGCCGGCGGGCTGCATGCGGTGCCTCTCCTCGTCGTCTGTGCGCCGGGACGAGCCTACGCAGCCGCAGCCCCGCGGCGCGCACCTGCACCCCTCCCGGAGGAGGCCGCGGGCAGGCGCGCCCGCGGGGCGCGCGGACGGCGGGTCAGGGCGCCCCCGCCGTCCAGCCTGCCACCGAACCCCCGGGAGCCAGCTTCCCGCTGAGCCTCAGCGGCCCCGGCGCGGCGCCCGCAGCCGGGACCCGGACGGCCAGCAGCCGGCCCTGCGCGCCTCCGGTGACCGGGCCCGCCACCGCCAGGGACGTGACGCGCCGGCTGCCCGCGGCCAGGAACCAGCGCTCCCCGGACGGCGCGGTCCAGAAGGCCCCCGCGAGCATGTCCTGCCCGAAGCGGCTGCACGCGGCGGTGGGTCCGGCCGCGCGCACCGGCAGTTCGCCGGGCCCGCCGCCGCGGCCGGGCGGGACCTCCAGGGTCACGGAGACCCGGCCCGCGCCCTCCCAGCTCTCGGCCCGCAGGCACACCCACGCGGCCCGGCCGCCCGCCGCGGGCAGGTCCTGTCCGGCGAAGTCCCAGCGGTTGACGGCCCGTACGTCCGTCCCGCGCAGCGCCTCGAGACGGCACGCCGACCGGGCCCAGGCCGCCCGCGCCGCGGGGGCCGTGGCCTCCCGCGGCTGGCGCGCGGGCGCGCCGCTCTCCGGGGGCGGGGTCCAGCTGAGGTGGACGGGCAGCAGTCCGCCGAGGTCGGCGGCGAGGAAGCTGTGGTCCTCCACGATGCGGGTCGAGGAGCGCAGCCACAGCACGGCCGGGCGGGCGCAGCCGCCCGCCCCGGCCCCGGCGGCGGGGGCGCTGAGGGCCGGGGTGACCCCGTCGGGCCCCGCGGTGACGGGGCGGTCCGGGGCGCGCGGGTCCAGCAGGTCGCGGGTGGCGGCCGCGGCGATCCAGGGGGCCAGCAGGAAGCGGACCCCGGCCGGGGTCCGGGTCAGGGCCACGGCCGCGCTGGTGGTGACCCCGGCGCGGTCGGCGCGGGCCAGCTCCAGGGAGGCGGTCCCGGAGGCCGGCTCGGTGTAGCGGGCCACCCGGTCGCCCTCGTGGAGGAGGACGACCAGGTCGCCGCCCGCCCGCCCGGCGAACAGCAGGCGGGGCGGCGCTGCGGGCGGCCCGGGGCGGGTGGCGGCCGCGGTACGGGCCCGGGGCCCCGCGCCGCCGCCCCAGGCGCGCAGCGCCCGCCCCAGCAGCGCGGTGTCGCCGACGTGCGAACCGCGGCTCGGCCAGGCGGTGAAGTCCACCCGGGAGGTGTCCGCCCACCGGGCGGGGTCCGTGCGCTGCAGGGCGGCCGGGTCCAGGAACCGGGCGGCGCTCGCCGCCGGTCCCGAGGCCGGCTGCACCGCCTCGGGCCCGTCGTGCCGCACGGGGACCAGCGCGGCCGCCGCGAGCGCGGCCAGCCCGGCGCCGAGGGCGGCCCAGCGGGTGCGCCGGCGGCGGCGCAGCAGGTCCGTGGGGCGCAGCTGCACCGTGCACGGGTCGAACTCGCTGCCGAGCAGGAGCGATTCTGCCGTGGGGAGGGAGGAGGAGTCGCCCGCGGCCGCCGCCGGGGATCCGGACCCCTCCGGCGGGCCCCCGAGGGTACGGGCGATCCCGTCGGCCGCCCCGACGGCACCCGCGGGGTCGCGTACGCCCACCGCGGCCAGCAGTGCCTGCGCCTGCGCCCCGTCGAGCCCGTCCAGCAGCCGCAGCGCGAGCGCGGCCCGCACCGGCGGCCCGACGTGCGCGAGGTCGCGGTCCAGGGCGAGTTCGGCCGTACTGCCGGAGCGGGGGAAGAGCCGCAGGCCCAGGACGGAGGGGAGGGGGGCGCGGGCCGCCAGGCGGCGGTTGCGCAGGGCCCGCGCCAGCACCCGGGCGCGCAGCCAGGCGTACGCCGGCTCCTCGCCGCCCGGGGCGGGGGGCTGCGGCGGCGGGGCGGCGGCGCGGCTGCCGGCCAGCGAGCGCTGGACCAGTGCGTGGGCCCGCAGCACCCGGCGGTGGCGGCCGAGTTCGGGGGGCAGGACCAGGTGGGCGAGGCGGACGAGGCGCGGGTAGTGCCGCACCAGGGCGGCCTCTGCCTCGTGCCGGCCGGGCGGCACCAGGGGTATGGCGGTGTTCCGGTCGCGTGACGGCTCCATGACCCTCCAACGCGGGCCCCGGGCCCGCGGTCACCCCGAACCTGTGCCCGCCCGCTCACTCGCCCCGTCCCGTACGGCGGAACGGGATACTGTGGACCGGAACCGCCCCCAGGGGGGCGCGCTGGGACGGGCACCTCGGGAGACGGCGTGACACGGGAAGACGGCGGCCCCGCGGCGCCCGGCGCGCCGGACGGCCCGCGCGGCGGGCGGACTTCGGCGGCCGGCAGCGCCCTGGAGAAGTCCCTGCGCATCGTGGAGGCGGTGGCCGCACCCGGCGGACCCCACCGGCTCACCGACCTGGCGCAGGCGGCGGCCGTGCCCAAGTCCAGCACCTTCCGCATCCTCGCCGCCCTCGCCGGGCAGGGGTTCGTCCGCCAGGACGCCGAGGGGCGGTACGCCGCGGGCCCCCGGCTGCGCACCCTGGCCGCGGTGGTCGGGGCCGGCGAGCCGCGCACCGTCGAGGAGGTGCTCGCCGCCTTGCGGGAGGCCACCGGACAGACCGTCCACCTGGCCCTGCACAGCGGCGGGAGCATCACGTACATCCGGAAGCTGGAGAGCGACCAGCCCTTCCGGACCGCGTCCCGGGTGGGCATGCAGGCCCCCCTGCACACCACGGCCATCGGCAAGAGCGTCCTCGCGCACCTGCCGCCCGAGCGGGTGGCGGAGCTGACCGGATCCGCCGGCCTGCCGGGGCGCACCCCCCGCAGCCTCACCACCCCGGGTGCACTCGCCGCCGAACTGGCCCTGGTGCGCGAGCGGGGCTTCGCCGTGGACGACGAGGAGAACGAGCCGACGATCCGCTGCATCGGCAGCGCCGTGCTGGACCCGGCGACCGGCAGCCCGGTCGGCGGGGTCAGCGTCACCACCGTCACCTTCCTCGTCACCCGCGAGGAGATCGAGTCCTACGCCCCGTCCCTGCGCGCGGCCGCGGAGGCGCTGGCCCCGCTCCTGTGACCCGCGGGCGCCGCCCCCGCGCCCGGGTCAGGCGGCGCGGCACAGCGCGTCCGCGCCGGCCGGGACGGTGCGCACCACGACCGCGGGGCCCTGCGCCGTGCGGGCGCCCGGCGCGCCCCGGCGGGCGAAGACCACCAGGCGCAGCACCGCGAACCGCGCGACCCCGGCGAAGGCCGAGGCGCCGAGGTAGACGGCCTGCTCCAGCACCGGGCCCGGGTCCGCCGCCACCTGGTGGAGGACGAACACGGCCAGGCAGGTCACGGCGTAGGCGGCCGCGGCGGAGCCGGCCGACTGCACGTGCTGGACCCGCGTCGCGCGCCCGCCCGCGCCGAAGGTGAAGCGGGCGTGGAGCTCGGTGGCCAGCACCGTGGAGACCGCGGTGACGAGGGCGTTGGCCAGCCCCCAGGGCATCAGGGCGGCGAGGGCCGCCACGGCGAAGCTGGAGGCCACCCCCACGCCGCCGCCGCAGACCACGAAGCGGGCGAAGGAGCCGAAGGCCCCGGCCGCTGCCGGCTGCTGCCGGTTCCGGACTGTCGTCATGACCCCACCCCTTTGCCCGCTCGTTCGTTTCTGACATGAGAAACGCTACGTTGCATTCAAGGGATGGGCAATCAGATTATTGCGCTTGTGTAGGGAAATGGCAGTTCAGGGCATTGAAATCGTTGCAACGGGCCGCTTGGGAATGCAACGAAAGGCTGCGGTGCGTTGCATTGGAATGAAGGTAAACGCTATCCGGGTGCCCCGCCGGGTCAGGACGGCAGGGTGCGGTGGCGCTCCAGGGGCGAGGCCGCGGCCGAATTGCTCACGCTGAACGTGACGCTCCCCGGGCGGTAGCGGTCGTCGGTCCACTCGATGGGGCGGCCCGCCTGGTCGCAGGTGAGGTGGCGCTGGCGCAGCAGCGGGGTCCCGCGGCGCACCCCGAGCAGCGCGGAGTCCTCCGCGCCCGCGGCGACGGCGTCGATGAGGTGCTCCCCGTACTGGGCGACGATGCCGGAGTCCCGGGCGATGCCGTCCATGATCGAGGGGCAGTCCTCGGGCAGCGCCTCGACGGCGTCCGCCGCCCAGGGCGCGTACGCCGTGCGCTCCACCATGGCCGGTTCGCCCTCCAGGCGGCGCAGGCGCAATACGTACAGCACCTCGGAGCCGAGCGGCAGCGACAGGCGGCCGGCCTCCTCGGCCGTGGCGGTCCGGCGGACGCGCGTCAGGATCCGGCTCGCGGTCTCCAGGCCGAGGCCCCGGGCCCACTGGGCGAAGCTGTGCAGCTCGGCGAAGCTGTGGCGGCGCTCACGGCGCAGCACGATCCGGCGGGTGCCCTGCCGGGACCCGACCAGGCCCTCCGAGGCGAGGAGGGCGACGGCCTGGCGGACCGTGCCGCGCGAGGCCTGCCAGCGGGCCACGAGCTCGCTCTCCGACGGGAGCCGGGACCCGACGGGGTAGTCGCCCGCGGCGATCGCCCGGCGCACGGCGTCGGCGATCTCCAGATAGCGTGCCGTCCCCACCTGGCCTGCCCCCGATCTCCCCTGCCCCCGGCCGTCCCCGTGCGCAGCCGGTTACGCGCGGTACGGTCCGCGCGCCCACTCTAACCCCTGGTCCACGCGGCGGAACCGGCCTGTGGACAGCGCCGGTTGACTGCTGTTCACCTCCAGGCCAACCCCCTCCGGCAATTCCGCCGGCGCTCGCGGGCGGGCCATGCCGCGTTCACCTGCGCGTCGGCCGGTACGGGCGAAGTGGGCCTCGGCTTGTTCAGACAAGTCCACACCCCCACCGCCCTTCCCACTGCTCCAGGAGACACCCGTGCCCGGACCCTCCCGCCGCCGCACCGCAGCAGCCCTGCTCGGCACCGCCGTCCTGACCGCCCTCACCGCCGCCTGCGGGGCCAAGGCCGAGACCCCGGCCGCCGGCGGCGCGGGCGCCGCGGCGGACGCGAAGACGGCCGCCTCGGCAGCCGCGTTCGGCGGCCTGAAGGGCCTCGTCGCCGCGGCCGAGAAGGAGGGCGAGCTGAACGTGATCGCCCTGCCGCCGGACTGGGCGAACTACGGCGAGATCATCAAGGCCTTCGAGGCCAAGTACAAGATCAAGGTCAAGAGCGAGAACCCGGACGCCTCCAGCGCCGACGAGATCGCCGCCGTCAAGACCCGCAAGGGGCAGGACCGCGCCCCGGACGTCCTCGACCTGGGCGTCGCCTTCGCCCGCAGCGGCGCCGCCGAGGGCCTGTTCGCCCCGTACAAGGTCGAGAGCTGGGACAAGATCCCCGCGGGCCAGAAGGACGCCGACGGCCGCTGGTACAACGACTACGGCGGCTACGTCTCCATCGGCTGCGACGCCAAGCGCATCAAGAACTGCCCCCAGACCTTCGCCGACCTCCTCAAGCCCGAGTACAAGGGCAAGGTCGCCCTCAACGGCAACCCCACCAAGTCCGGCTCCGCCTTCGGCGGCGTCTACGCGGCCGCCCTCGCGAACAAGGGCTCCTTCGCCGACATCCAGCCCGGCATCGACTTCTTCGCCGAGCTGAAGAAGAGCGGCAACTTCATCCCCGTCGAATCCACCCCGGCCACCGTCGAAAAGGGCGAGACGCCCGTCTCCATCGACTGGGACTACCTCAACGCCGGCTATGCCGACCAGTTCAAGGGCAAGGGAGTCGACTGGAAGGTCGCCGTCCCCACCGACGGCGTCTACGCCCAGTACTACGCGCAGGCGGTCAACAAGGACGCCCCGCACCCCGCGGCCGCCCGCCTGTGGATGGAGTTCCTCTACAGCACCGAGGGCCAGAACCTCTGGCTCAAGGGCTACGCCCGCCCCGTGCTCCTGCCCGCCATGACCGCGGACGGCACCGCCGACGCCGCCTTCACGGCCAAGCTCCCCAAGGTCGCCGGCACGCCCGCCTTCCCCGCCTCCGAGGAGCTCGACCGGGCCAAGGCCGTCCTCGCCGAGAAGTGGGACAAGGCCGTCTCCTGATGCAGTCGACCACCCCCCACCCGGAGCCCGCCGGCGGCACCCGCCGCCGGCGGCGCGGCCCCCGCACCGGGCTCGCCGCCCTCCCCCTCCTCGTCTTCACCGGGCTCTGCTTCGGCATCCCGCTCGGCGCCATCGCCTTCGGCGCCGTGACCCGCACCGACCCCGCCACCGGAGCCGTCACGCCCACCGGCGAACACCTCCAGCGCTCCCTCCAGGGCCCCTACCTCGGCTCGCTCTCCGGCAGCGTGCAGCTCTCCGCCCTGACCGCGCTGATCGCCGCCGTCCTCGGCGTCCTCATCGCCCAGGCCGTGGTCACCTCCCGCTCCGGGGCCCTGCGCAACGCGGTCCTCACCGCCTCCGGAGTCCTCGCCAACTTCGGCGGCGTCCCCCTCGCCTTCGCGTTCATCGCCACCCTCGGCATCTCCGGGGTCGTCACCCAGCTGGCCGGCCTGGCCGACCTCGGCTGGGACCTGTACTCCTTCACCGGACTGGCCACGGTGTACCTGTACTTCCTGATCCCCCTCATGGTCCTGGTCACCGTGCCCGCCCTGGACGGACTGCGCCCCCAGTGGCGCGAAGCCGCCCGGAACGCGGGCGCCACCCCCGGCCAGTTCTGGCGGTACGTCGGCGTCCCCGTCCTCGCCCCCAGCCTCCTCGGCGGCTTCGTCCTCCTCTTCGGCACCGCCTTCGCGGCGCACGCCACCGCCGCCGCCCTGGTCGGCGGCTCGGTCCCGCTCGTCACGCTGAAGATCGCGGACGCCCTGTCCGGAAACGTGCTGACCGGCCAGGAGAACGTGGCCCTCGCCCTCGGCCTCGACATGATCCTGATCGCCGCCCTGGTGATGGCGGTCTACCTGCCCCTCCAGCGACGGAGCGCCCGATGGCTGCGATGACCCCCACCGCCCCGGACACCCCGGCCGGCCAGGCGCCGGGCCCCGGCGCCCCGGCCCCCGCAGCGCCCGGGCCCGCGTCCGGCGCCCCCGCCGAGGCCCCCCGACGGGCCCGGCCGCGCCCGCGGATCTGGCGCGGCGCCGTCCTCGGACTCGCCGGCGCCTACTTTCTGCTCCCGCTCGCCGCCTCCTTCGTCTTCACCGTGCACGTCCCCGGACAGGGCGTCTCCTTCGACGCCTACACCGAACTCCTGGCCGCCGACGGCTTCACCACCAGCCTCCTGCTGTCCCTCTCGCTCGCCGCGGCCACGATCGCCCTGTCCCTGCTGCTCGTCGTCCCCGCCCTGGTCGCGGTCCGCCTCGGCGCCCCGCGCCTGCGCGCGGTCGTCGAAGTGGCCTGCATGCTGCCCCTGGTGGTACCGCCCATCGCGCTCGTCACCGGCATCGGCACCGTCCTGCGCTGGGGCCCCGACCATTTCTCCCGCACCCCGCTCTACCAGACCTTCCTCGCCGTGCAGGACGAGTCCTTCCCCGTCGTCCTCGTCCTCGCGTACACGGTCCTCGCCCTGCCCTTCGTCCACCGCTCGCTCGACGCGGGACTGCGCGCCCTCGACGTCCCCACCCTCGTCGAGGCCGCCCGCAACTGCGGGGCCTCCTGGACCTACACGATCGTGCGGGTCCTGCTGCCGAACCTGCGCTCCTCCCTGGCCGGCGCCGCCTTCCTCACCCTGGCCCTGGTCCTCGGCGAGTTCACCATCGCCTCGCTGCTCGGCTTCCAGCCCTTCGCGGTGTGGATCGTGTCGATCTCCGGCTCCCAGGCCCGCATGTCGGTCGCCGTCTCCCTCCTCAGCCTCATCGTCACCTGGGCGCTGCTGCTGCTCCTCTCCCGGGCCGGCACGGCCCCGGGCACCGCCGCGGCCGCCTCCCCCCGCAAGGAGTCCTGACCCATGTCCACCACCGCCACCGCGGCCCGGACCCGCACGGCCGCCGCCCCCGGCGCCTCCCTCGAATTCCGCGCCCTGCGCCGCTCCTTCGGCGCCACGACCGCCCTCGACGGGCTCGACCTGGCCGTGGCCCCCGGCGAACTCCTCGCCCTGCTCGGCCCCTCCGGCTGCGGGAAGACCACCGCCCTGCGGATGGTCGCCGGCTTCGAGCAGCCCGACTCCGGCGACATCCTCGTCGACGGCCGCGACATCACCGGGGTCCCGGCCAACCGGCGCGACGCCGGCATGGTCTTCCAGTCGTACTCCCTCTTCCCCCACCTCACCGTCCGCGACAACGTGGCCTTCGGCATGAAGGTGCGGGGGACCGCCGCGCCCAGGCGGCACGCCCGCGCGGCCGAACTCCTCGAACTCGTCGGCCTGCCCGGCCACGGCGACCGGTACGCCCACCAGCTCTCCGGCGGACAGCAGCAGCGCGTCGCCCTGGCCCGCGCCCTCGCCCTCGAACCCCGGCTGCTGCTCCTCGACGAGCCCCTGTCCGCCCTGGACGCCAAGGTCCGCCAGAGCCTGCGCGACGAGATCCGCCGCCTCCAGCTCTCCCTGGGCATCACCACCGTCTTCGTCACCCACGACCAGGAGGAGGCCCTGTCCATGTCCGACCGGGTCGCCGTCCTCAACGCCGGCCGGCTCGAGCAGTGCGCCGCGCCCGCCGAGCTCTACGCCCGCCCCGCCACCGCGTTCGTCGCCCAGTTCGTCGGCACCATGAACCGCCTGCCGGGCCGCGTCGCCGGCCCCGGCCTGGTCGAGGCCGCCGGCTGCCGCCTGCCCGTCGACGGCCCGCTGCCGCCCGGACCGGACGCCGACGTGCTCGTGCGGCCCGAGAACGTCACCGCCACCGCCGACCCCGAGGGCCCCGCCACCGTGGTCGCGGCCTCCTTCCTCGGCGCCGTCACCCGCCTCCACCTGCGCCTGGCCGACGGCTCGGACATCAAGGCCGACCTGCCCTCCCGGGAGGCCGCAGCCCTGGCCCCCGGCGCCCGCGCCGCGATCGCCATCAGCCCGCAGCCCGTCCTCGTCCTCCCGGCGGAACCCGCCGCGGCGGGAGCCGAGCCCGCCGGGACCGGCGCCCGGTGAGCCCCCTCGCCGCCGTCCTGTTCGACATGGACGGCACCCTCGTCGACACCGAGGTGCTGTGGTGGCAGGTCACCGAGGAGGCGGCCGCCGCCCTCGGCCACCGCCTCACCGCGGCCGACGCGCCCGAGGTCGTCGGCCGCGCCGTCGGGGACACGGCCGCCCACCTGGTCCGCACCGCCGGCTCCGGGGACCCGGCCGCCGTGGCCGCGGAGCTCGGCGCGGCCTTCCTGGAACGGGTCCGCGCGGGCGCCCCGCTGCGCCCCGGCGCCGCCCGGCTCCTGGCCGCCCTGGACTGTGCCGGCCTGCCGCACGCGCTGGTCAGCGCCTCCCCGCGGAGCGTGGTCGACACGGTCGCCGGCGGGGCCCTCGGCCGGGTGCCGTTCGCCTTCACCCTGTCCGCCGACGACACCCCCCGCACCAAGCCCCACCCGGACCCCTACCGGGCGGCGGCCGAACGGCTCGGCGTACCGCCCGCGGCCTGCCTGGCCGTCGAGGACTCCCCGGACGGGGCCGCCTCCGCCGAGGCAGCGGGCTGCACGGTGCTCGTCGTGCCCTCCCTGCTCCCGGTGCCGGCCTCGCCCCGGCGGGTGTTCGCCGCCAGCCTGGCGGAGGTGGACCTGCCCTTCCTGCGCTCCTGCCTGGAGCCTGCCTAGAGGCGGCTCAGGGGGCGGGCCTCCGCGCGCCGGGTGGTGCGCACGTACCCGAGGACCACCGCGGCCGTCGCCAGCAGGAGCAGCGGCCCGGAGACCCACGGGTGCGCGGCCAGCTGCTCCGGCAGGTAGCGGTAGGAGAGCAGGAAAGCCGCGAAGACCGCCGTGCCCGCGCCCGCGAAGACGGCGCCCGCCCGGTCCCAGCCGTATGCGCAGCAGCGCAGCGCCGCCTCGATCGTGAGCGTGAACACCACGCCCGCGATGATGTCGGCCCCGTAGTGGTAGCCGAAGCCCAGCGTGGCGCACAGGGTCGTGACCAGCCAGAACGTGCCGAACCAGCGCAGCGGGCGGGCCGCGTCCCGCGAGTGGATGAAGATCGCCAGGGCCCAGGCGGTGTGCAGGCTCGGCATGCAGTTGCGCGGGGTGGTCGCATCGAAGGGGAACGGCACCGGCGGATCGGCGGGCAGCGGCGCGACATCGGGCCACAGCCGGGCCAGCTCCCAGCCCCCGCCGTCGGGCCCGTACGCGTACACCGGGCCGACCACCGGGAACAGCATGTAGATCCCGGGCCCGAGCAGGCCGATCACCAGGAAGGTGCGCACCAGGTGGTGGCGGGGGAAGGCGCGGCCGGCGGCCACCCCGCGCAGCTGGTACAGCATCACGAGCACCGCGGCGAGCCCGAGCTGCCCGTAGACCGCGTCGAGCAGGTGCTCGCCCGCGGGGCCCGCGGCCCGCAGCAGCCGCCCTGCGAGCCAGGCCGGATCGCCCAGCGCGCGGTCGGCGGTGGCCACGTACTGGTCGAGGACCTGCGGGCGGCTGCGGGAGGTGATGAGCAGCCAGGTGTCGCCCGCCTTGCGGCCGGTCACCAGCAGCAGGCCCAGACCCACGCCCTTGAGCAGCAGCACCCGCTCGGCGCCGCTGCGCCGCAGCAGCGCGACGGCGCCCCAGCCCAGCACCACCCACAGGGCCCCGGTGCCGGGCAGCACGGGCGCGCCGGCCGCCCACCGGGCCAGGTTGAAGACCAGGTCGATGCCGACCGCGGCGCCGGCGGAGAGCAGCCGCTGCCGCCGGTCCAGCACCGTCAGCACCAGCGCCATGCTGCCGTACAGCAGCGGGGCGGACTTGGGGGTGTGGAACACCTCCCGCAGCTGGTTGCTGATCGGCCCGCGCACGCCGTAGTGGCGGGCGGCGGCCTCCAGCGCGACGAGCAGCAGGAGGCCCACCGCCGCGGCCGCGCCCCACAGCAGGGCCCGCGGTCTGCGGGGAGCGGGGGAGTGCGGCGGTTCGTCGTGCGTGCGCTGAAGCAGCCCTGGTGCTCTGGATATCAACTGTGTGGCCGATGCGTGAGAGGACGGTCGGGACGGCGGCCGCACCCTCGCGCCGCCGGTCTTGCCTGGCCGGACATGCTATCCGCGGCCCCCGGGCCGGGAGCGGGCGGGCCGGGGCGGCAAGGGGAACGGGCCGGGGCCCCGTACGCGGCTGCGTACGGGGCCCCGGCGGACGTGCGGTCCGTGCGGGCGGTTCAGCCGGTCCTGGTGGACAGGCTCACGCCGCTGAAGTCCTGGGTGGCGGCGAGGCTGAAGTAGACCCAGCCGGACGGCGGGTTGTTGACCGTCAGGGTCTCGCCGTTGCCGGCCCCGGCGGACTTCGCCAGGTGGCTGCCGGTGGTGGCCCAGCTGCCGCCGCCGTAGTACAGGTCGGCGTTGCCGGAGCCGCCGCTGCTGGTGATGGTCAGCTTCGTGGTGCCGGCCGGCAGGTACACGAAGTGGTAGCTGTAGTTGCCGGCGGCGGCCGAGAGGCCGTCCCGGCGGCAGTTCCCGTCGAACTGGCGGGGGTCCGGGAAGGTGCACAGCGGGGTGGTGGGCACGGCCGGGGCGTCCGGCAGCGGGCCGCAGTCGTTCGAGGCGCAGGCGGTCAGCCAGGTGGCGAAGCCGGCGTCGTAGCGGGTGCCGATGGTCTGCTTCAGGTGCGTGCGGGCGCCCTGCCAGTCACCGGTGCGGTACTTGGAGAGCACGGTCTGCATGTCCGCGGGGTGCTGCTGGAGCATGTAGCGCACCGCGAGCCAGCCCCAGCGGTAGACCCGGTTCGAGTTGGCCTCGGGGTCGCCCGACTGGTTGTAGACGGTGTCGAAGAGCTCGCTGAGCTTGTACGTCTGCTTGCCCGCCTCGGCGATCGCGTCGGCGTTGCGCAGGTCGCGGTAGCCCCATGCGATGTTCTCGGCGATGCCCTCGACCCACCAGATGGTCGGCGTGGTCAGGCTGGCCTCGAAGTCGCCGTGCATGTTGTAGCGGCCGTCGAGGTAGTGCGCGTACTCGTGGTTGAGGTTCCAGATCTCGAACGAGGGGCGCAGCCAGTGGGCCTCGTGGGCGATGAAGCGGGCCTGGTTGCCGGGGACGGCCGGGTTGCCCTCCTCGTACATGCCGCCGTTGTCGACGTCGATGTTGTACATCGCCCAGGCGTACAGGGCGTAGTTGGTGTAGTCGTCGAAGACCACGACCTCGAGGTCGGTGTTGACGTCGCCGGGGATCGGGCCGCTGTCGCCGATGATCCGGTGGAAGTACGCGTCCTGGTTGACCAGGCTGGTACAGGTGCCCGCCAGCTGGCCGGGGGACATGTCCTGGGCGCGGATCTTCAGGCCCGGGTTGCAGGTGTGCTGGATCGGCAGGATGGCGGGCATGACGCGCTCGCCGAGGTCGCAGATGGCGTACGCCGCGCAGTTGCCGCGGTCGTACTGGCGCGTGTACCAGCCCAGGTTCATCGTGATCGGTGCGGTCGGGCCGACGTTGGGGTAGCGGTTGATCAGGTCCTTGAGCAGCGGACGCACGCGGTCCTTGAGCTCGGGGACGTCGAGGGCGTTGCCGAGGTGGCGGCCGACGTTGCTGACCACGTCCAGGCGGTTGAGCTGCGCGCCGTTGCGGGTGATGAAGGCGGCCCAGGTGTCGAGGATGGCGGGGTCGGCCTTGAGGGCTGCCCGCCAGCCGCGGTCGTCGTTCTCGGCCTTGAAGCCGTTCTGGACGACCCACTCCACGTGTTCCATGGTGAGCTGCATCTGGCCGGGCCAGGTGCCCGTGTAGCTGCCGAGCAGCCACTTGACGGTCCCGGCGTAGCGGCCGGCCGTGCGGGTGCTGTCGATCAGCGTGACGACCTCGTTGAGGATCTCGCCGTTCGCGTCCGTGACGTCCTTGCTGCGCGGGGCGGCGAGGAAGGCGTCCAGCGCGCCGCGGGCGGCGGTGTCCAGCGCCGGGCCGTACGTGCCGACGGCGTCCGCGTTGTTGTCCTGCACGTAGTAGCCGGCGCGCAGGAACAGGACGAGCTGCCCGACGGAGGCGCTGTTGTTGCCCGCGTACCCGGCGGAGGCGTCGCGCAGGGCGTTGGCGACGGTCACCATCTGGGCCTCGCGGAAGGCCTTGCGGGCGTTGTCGCCGGTGAGGCCGAACAGCGGGTACGTGCAGTTGATCTGGGGGAGCGCCTTGAGCTGCTGGACCAGGGAGCTGCCGGTGGCGTTGACGATCCCGCCGAGGTCCGGGCAGGCGACCGCGGCCGCGGCCGAGGACTGCGAGCCGGTCTTGGAGGTCTTGGCCGGCGCGGCGGCCTTCGTGCGGGGAGCCGGCGCCGGGCCGGTCTCCTCGGCGGCGTCCTGTGAGGAGATCCGGAAGCGGGAGGCGTTCTTCAGCGCGTCCGGCGACTTGGGGACCGGGATCGACCGGGGCGCCGCCTTCGACGCGCTGCCGGCGAGGGCGGCAGGGGCCGCGGCGGGGGCGGAGGCGGCCTGGCTCGGCGGCGCGAACAGCCCGAGGGCCATGAAGACGGCTGCGCCGAGCGCAGGGAGTCTGCGCGCGCCTGCCATCGGTATCCGGGAGGGGCGGGGGCTCATCTGTGGGGGCCTCCGGGGCCGTTGTGCCGCGTGTGGGGACACGAGGCAGTTGGTGTGTGACATGTAAAATTTCACATGTCGCATCACTGTGGAAGTCTTCCGGCCACATTTCCCGGCCGCCGCGACCGAAATGTTGCCGAGCCGCCGCCGCGGAGCGTGCCGAACGGGCGCAAATCCCCCGCCTCCGGGTGCAGATGCGGGCGGCGGGGGAGGGCCGGGGGCGCAACGGGCCCCGGCCGTAGAGCCGTTGGGCCCCGCCGGGTGCCGCAGCAGGCACGCCCTCCGCACAAGTCCTCGCCGGAGGCGGCGCCTTCGCGGCCCCCGGCCCCCGGGCGCCTGACGCCGTCCGCAGCGGCCTCCGCGCGGCGTCCCCCGGCTGTCGTCCCCGCCCCGCAGGGATACCCGTGCCCGCCCCGGCCCCCGCGGCGGGCGCGCGCCGCGGCCCGGTGCGACCCTGGGGGCGAGGGGCGGGACCCGGCACGGCGGGAGGCTCCGATGGATCCGGTGGCCGCACTGCGGCGGATCGCCTTCCTGCTGGAGCGCGCCCAGGCGCCGACGTACCGGGTGCAGGCCTTCCGTACGGCCGCCGCCCGCGTCACGGACATGGAGCCCGGCGAGCCCGCCCGGCGGGCGCAGGACGGCACCCTCGAAGCGGTCAAGGGCATCGGGCCCAAGACGGCCGCCGTGATCGCCGAGGCACTGGCCGGCCGGACCCCCGGCTACCTGGCCGCGCTGGAGGAGGAGGCCGGGCGGCCGCTGACGGAGGACGGGCGCGGGGAGGCCCTGCGCGCCGCGCTCCTGGGGGACTGCCACCTCCACTCGGACTGGTCGGACGGCGGGGCGACCATCGAGGACATGGGCCGGGCCGCGGCCGGGCTCGGACACGCCTGGGCCGCGCTCACCGACCACTCCCCCCGGCTGACCGTCGCCCGCGGGCTGTCCCCGGAGCGGCTGCGCGCCCAACTCGACGAGGTCGCCGCGCTCAACGCCCGGTGGGCCCCCTTCCGCCTGCTGACCGGCATCGAGTGCGACATCCTCGACGACGGCTCCCTCGACCAGGAGCCCGAGCTGCTGGAGCGGCTCGACGTGGTCGTCGTATCCGTCCATTCCAAGCTGCGGATGGACCGGCGGGCCATGACCCGCCGGATGGTCAACGCCGTCCGCAACCCGCACGCCGACGTGCTCGGGCACTGCACCGGCCGCCTGGTCACCGGACGGGGGCGCCCCGAATCGGAGTTCGACGCGGCGGAGGTCTTCGCGGCCTGCGCCGAGGCCGGGACGGCGGTGGAGGTCAACAGCCGCCCGGAGCGCCTCGACCCGCCCCGCCGCCTCCTGCGGCAGGCCGTCGGGGCGGGCACGCTCTTCGCGGTGGACACCGACGCGCACGCGCCGGGCCAGCTCTCCTGGCAGATCTTCGGGTGCGCCCGCGCCGAGGAGTGCGGGGTCCCGGCCGAGCGGGTGGTCAACACCTGGGACCTGGAGCGCCTCCTGGCGTGGACCCGCGGCTGAGCCGGGCCGGGCGCGCCTGCGGCCGGCCGGCGGGCCCTCGGCGCGGTCAGGCCCGGGGGCCGTCCGGCGCGGCGGAGGCGGGCTGCGGGCCCGTCCCGGGCCCCCCGTCGGGCAGGGGCACGCCGAGGCGGGCGGCGAGGCCGGTGAGGGCGTCCCCGAGGGGGAGCGCGATCCGGGCCGAGGCGTGCCGGTCGCCGCGGGTCGGGTCCCGGTTGACGATCAGGACCGGGGTGCCGGCCCCGGCCGCCCGCCGGACGAAGCGCAGCCCCGACATCACCGTCAGCGAGGACCCGAGGACCAGCAGCGAGGCGGCCCCGTCCACCAGCTCCCGGCACCGCTCGACCCGCTCCGGCGGCACGTTCTCCCCGAAGAACACCACGTCCGGCTTCAGCACCCCGCCGCACACCGCGCAGGGCACCACGCGGAACCCCCCGACCTGCTCGTCCGTGAGGTCCGCGTCCCCGTCCGGGTTGAGCCCGGCCGCCACCGGCGCGAAGCCCGGATTGGCCTCGGCCAGCCGCACGGCCAGCTCCGCACGGGCGCTGCGCGCCCCGCAGTCCAGGCAGACCACCCGGTCCAGGCCCCCGTGCAGCTCCACCACGCCCGCGCTGCCCGCGGCCTGGTGCAGCCCGTCCACGTTCTGCGTGACCACCCCCGAGAGCAGCCCGGACCGCCCGAAGGCCGCCACCGCCCGGTGCCCCGCGTTCGGCCGGGCCCGCCCGAAGGTCCGCCAGCCCAGGTGGCTGCGCGCCCAGTACCGGCGCCGGGCCTGCACCCCGCCGGTGAAGTCCTGGTACGTCATCGGGGTGTGCCGGCGCAGGCTCCCGCCCTCGCCCCGGTAGTCGGGGATCCCCGACTCGGTCGACAGCCCCGCCCCGCTGAGCACCAGCACGCCGCCGGCCCGCAGGGCCGCCTCGACCGGTTCAAGATCCGTGCTGCCGGGCTGCGGCTGTCCGTCGGGCGTCCAGCTCAGGGTGGGGCGCATGCGCATGCCACCAGGGTACGTACACCCGCCGCCCGGCCCCGGTCCGCAGTCCGGCAGACTTCCCCCGTGCTGCTGCCCGCCGGAGCCCCCGCCGCCACCGCCCTGATCGAGGTCGTCCGCGTCTCGGCGCTGCCCGCCCGGCGGGGCGACCCCTACCCGGGCGCGGTGGCCGCCCACTGGGCCGGCCCCGAGTGCGGGGAGGCCCTCGCCCTGATCGGCGACCTGCCCGGCAGCGTGCGGCACCGCTGCGGCTTCGCCCCCGGGTGGGCCGTCCGCGCGTACGACGACTCCCTCGACGGGGTCCTCTTCGAGGCGGCCTTCTGCTTCACCTGCCACGAGGTGCGCCTCCAGGGCGCCGCGGTCCCGGCGGCCCTGGCCACCCAGTTCTTCGACCCGGACGCCCCGCCGGCCCGCACCCTCCTGGCGCTCCTGCGCGCGGCCGGGCCGCCCGGATCCCGCCCGTAACTCCCGCCTCCGGCAGGGAGTTTGCCGTACCCGGTCCGTTGCTAAGAGTTTTTCCGTAATTACGGATAGTCGATCTTGAGGTTGTGGAGCACCGCGACGGCGCGGGTGGTGTCGTTGATCGTCTCACCGCGTCGGCGGTGCCGCCGCAGTACCTCGAAGTCTTTGAGTCGGGCGATTCCGTGTTCGGCCCGAGCCCGGCGCTTGGCGAACGTCTTGCTCTTGACCTTGCTGGTGATGACCTCGGGCGCGCTGCGGTAGGCGCCGTCCCCGATGATCAGCCGGTGGTCGTTGACCTGTTCGGCCATGGTTTCGCGGAAGACGGCGATGGCGTTGCGGTTGCCGGTCCAGGCGTCGCCCACGGCGACTACGCGCCGGTCGCGCACACGGAAGGTGAACTGCACGTTGACCGAGCGCCGGTAGTTCTTCGCGCACTTGGTCTGCGACTGGTCCTCGACGGGGATGAGCGTGCCGTCCGCGACCCGCAGGTCTGAGCGGCTGCCGCCGGGCGGTTCGAGGAGTCCGGTGACCAGCGGCGTCATGCGGTCGATGATGCGGTGCACGGTGGCGAGGCCGACGCCGAACAGGTCGGCGAGCTGGCGGTGGGTCAGGTTGGTGCGCCATGCGACGGTCGCGAGGAGTACGCGGTTGTCCAGCAGGAGGGCCCACGGTCGGCCACGCCGGGGTTCGGGCAGGAGAGCGGCGACACGTCCGACCAGGGCGAGGAACGCCCGGACGGACAGGCCGGTCCAGTGCAGCAGGACGTGGGGCACAGGCTGGCAATGTTGATCTTCAATGCGAACGGACATGACAACCTATTAGGTCATCTACTTCCCGATTAGGAAAAGGTCAGTTAATCTCCGCGCTTCGGGTGGGCCGCCCGCCACGCGTCCAGCCGGTCCACCGGCCACAGCGGGGTGCGCCCGACGTAGACCGGGGTGGGGAAGTCGTCGCGTCCGCTGTTGAGGTTGTAGACGTGCTGAACGGTCACCTTGAGTCGCGCCGCTGCCTGCTTCGCGTCTTCATATCCTGGAATTGTGGTCGCCATGCACCGCATTCTACCTCGGTTGTCATAGCTCAACTCATCACCTAGCGTGTCGTAGGTCAGCTAATCAATGACAGGAGGTGACGAGTGATGCAGGCTGCCCAGGACCGGAAGTTCCGGGGGAAGAACAAGGCCCCGAAGTGGAAGAAGCCCGACGACGGGATCGTGTCGGTGATGGTGCTGCCGCTCGCCGTCACCGACCCCGCCGACCTGGCCCGGCTGGAGAAGCTGTACGGCGCAATGTGGACCATCAAGCGGGCCGTACAGCGCGACGCCCGCGCCAAGGTCGATGCCTACTGGGCCGCCAAGAACGAGCGCGACCGCGACGGCGCGATGGCCGTACGACAGCGCCTCGGCCTCAGCCGTGAGGCCCTGGAACGCTGCGCGTACAAGCACCTCGAAGACGCCGGGCACTTGAAGCACCACGCCTCCAAGGCCCTGGCCATGCACATGGCCGACGAGGTGTGGAACGGCGTACAGCGGCACCTGTTCGCCGACGCCACCGGCCAGCGTCACGGCCGCCCCCGCGTCGGCCGCTGGCACGACTTCACCCGCATCCCCGGCCGCGCCCGATCCCACACCACCGACAACAAGTGGGAGACCTTCCGCCTCGTCGGCACCCTGCACGGCCACGCCATGGCCAACACCGACGGCGGCCAGCACCCGCTGTCCCAGCCTCGCCGCATGCCTCGGCCGGCCCTGCCGCACGCCAAGGTCCCCACGGGGAAGATGACCGCCGCCGGGAAGCCGATGATGCGCAAGGCGAACTGGTGGGACCACACTGGCCCCCTCGCCGTCGTCTTCGCCGGAGGACCCGATAGCAAGCGCGGTGACCTCGTCCTCCCCGTTCGTACCCCCGGGGGACCGGGCCAGTGGGCGCGGGCCGAGCACTTCCTCACCAACCCCGGCCGCTGGCACAAGGTCGACCTCGTACGCCGCCGCAAGGCCAGCGTGCCGGGCGGCTGGGCGTACGAGGCGCACCTGATGCTCCTCGGCCCCGGCCACACCTCCCCCGCCGTACGGGAGATGCGCGACCAGGCCGCCGCCCTGGACCGGATCGGCGGCGTGGACGGCAACGTCTCCAACCTCTCGATCGTCTCCTTCCCCGCCGACCTCGGCCCCGGCAAGCCGGTGTCCACCGAGATCACGCTGACCGACGCCGAGCGCGCCCTGCTGGTCACGCACGCGAAGAAGCAGCGCGGCCGGGCGCGGGCCCTGGAGCGTTCCCGCCGGGCGGCGAACACCGGGCAGTACGGGCTGTCGAAGAAGCAGACCGCCCGCGCCCGCCGCCGCACCGACGCCGGACTCGTCCCCAAGTCGGTGACGGTTCCCGGTGGTGCACGCGACGCGCGCACGGACGGAGTCCCCAAGCAGGCGTACCGGCGTGACCGGCTCTCCTCGAACTACCGGGAGCTGCGCGCCCGCCAGGCCGAACACGCCGCCTCGGCCGCCGAGCATCGCCGCCACCGGGCCCGCACGGTGGCGCGGGAGATCATCGCCGCCCACGGCCCGGTGCTCGTGGTCGAGGACTGCGACATTCGCACCTGGTACGGGCTGTGGGGCAAGCGTCTCTCCCAGACCACGCCCGGCATGCTGATCTCCGCCCTCAAGGTGGAGTGTGAGGCCGCAGGCGGCCGACTGGTCCGGGCCTCCACCTGGTCAACGGCCCTGTCTCAGCACTGCATGTGCGGTGAGCGCGTGAAGAAGTCCCTCCGCGACCGCGAGCACAAGTGCACTGCCTGCGGCCTCACGGGCAAGCGTGACCTCGTCTCTGCCGCTCTCGCCGCGTTCGTCCGCTTCGCCGACGTGGACGACCCCAAGACCGCGTACCTGGACACCACCGCGTCCCGGCACGCCCAGAACCTCTATGCACAAGCGCTAGAAGAAGCGCTGTGGGAGTCAACCACACCGAGCCCGAACACCCCCCGGGGTGCGGGACGCGTGGCAGTACCACGGCAACGTGGTGCCTCTGCTCCCCGAACCGCCGGACGGCGGGACCGAGCGACCCCGGATGAGTCACGACCTCGTGGCCACGCCGGGAAGCCCGGACCCCGCCCCGGCTGCGATCCTCAGCTCACCCTTTGGTGAGTTGCGGAACAAGTCTTAGGCTGGCGGACAGACGCCGAAGGGGAGGGGTCCCGTGGGAACGCCTGGCCGCAGCACGCTCACCGCGCAGGGCAGGGACGGGGACCGGCCGCAGCCGCCCGGCCGCTCCGGCCGCGGGACGGGCCCGTCCGAACCGCCGTTACTGCCCGGGGCCCTGCGCGCCCCGCTCGCCCTGCTCGCGGGCCTCGCCGCCCTCACGGCCGCCGCCCTCGGCTTCCTGTACGCCGGCCACGGCCTGCCCGGGGCGCTGGACGGGCGGATCGGGGCCGCGGTGGACGGGGCCCGGCCCCCCTCCTGGGAGCGGCTCGCCCTGGGCGTCGACTACCTGGGGGAGCCCGTCGGGGCGGCCGTGCTGGTCGGCGTGCTCATGGCGGTCTGCCTGCTGCTGCGGCGCCCCCGCGCGGCCGCCCTCCTGCTCGTCGGCCCCGGCCTGACGGTGGCGGCCACCACCCTGCTCAAACCCGTCGCGGGCCGCACCATCAACGGCGGCTACCTCTCCTACCCGAGCGGGCACACGGGCTTCCTCACCGCGCTCGCCGCCGCGCTGGCGCTCGCCGCGGCCGGGCGCGGCGCCCTCGGCTGGGCGGCCGGAACGCTCCTGGTGTGCGCCGCGGCCCTCGCCGCCGGCGCCGCCATGGGCTGGGCCCAGGTGGCCCTGAACGCCCACTACCCGACCGACGCCCTCGGCGGCTGGTGCACGGCCCTGGCCGCGACCCCGGCGGCCGCCCTGCTGGTGGACCGGCTTGCCGACGCCCGCACGGCGAAGGCCGGTTGACGGAGCGCCAACCGGCCCGCCCTCCTGCGGCCCGCCCCTACACCAGCCGCCGGAACACCGGCTTCACCGGCCGGCCGCCCGTCCACGGGCCCGGGTCCCCCGCGTCGAGCGCCTTGCGGTACACCGCGCAGGCCTGGGCCACCACCTCCACGGTCCGGTCGACGTCCGCCTCGTCGAGCGCGCTGCTCACCACGAACGACGGGGCCAGCACCCCGCCCGCCAGGAGGCTGCGCAGGAACAGCGTGCGGAACTCCTGCGAGGGCCGCCCCTGCCCGTCCAGGGTGGCGAAGACCAGGTTGCTGGCCCGGCCCCGGACGAGCACGTGCTCCCCGACCCCCATCCCGGCGGCGGCCGCGCGGACCCCGGCGGCGAGCCGGTCCCCGAGCGCGTGCAGCCGCTCGGTGACCCCCTCCTCCGTGTAGGTGCGCTGCACCGCCATGGCCGCGGCCAGCGCGTGCGTCTCCGCCCCGTGCGTGGTCGACAGCAGGAACACCCGCTCCCCGGAGTGGCGCAGCCCGCCCCGCTCCATCAGCTCCCGGCGCCCGGCCAGCGCCGAGACCGCGAACCCGTTGCCGAGGGCCTTGCCGAAGGCGGACAGGTCCGGGACCACCCCGTACAGCCCCTGCGCGCCCGCCTCGGACCAGCGGAAGCCGGTGATCATCTCGTCGAAGACGAGCACGCAGCCGTACCGGTCGGCCAGGGCCCGCAGCCCGGCCAGGTAGCCCGGCGGCGGCTCGGTGTGCCCGGCGGGTTCGAGGATCAGGCAGGCGATCTCGTCCGGGTACCGCAGCAGCAGCTCCTCCGTCGCGGCCAGGTCGCCGTACGGGAAGGAGACGGTCAGCTCGGTGGTCTGCGCGGGGATGCCCGCGTTCATCGGCGTGGTGCCGATGAACCAGTCGTCCACGGAGAAGAACGGGTGGTCCCCGCAGAGCGCCACCCGGGGGCGCCCCGTCGCGGCGCGGGCGAGACGCACCGCCGCGGTGGTGACGTCCGAGCCGTTCTTCGCGAACTTCACCATCTCCGCGGTCGGCACGGTCGCCAGGAACCGCTCCGCCGCCTCCACCTCCACGACGGACGGCCGTACGAAGCTGCCGCCGCGGCCCAGTTCGCGCCGCACCGCCTCCAGGACCCGCGGATGCGCGTGCCCGAGGCTCACCGACCGCAGGCCCGACCCGTACTCGATGTAGCGGTTGCCGTCGAGGTCCCACACGTGCGCCCCGAGGCCGTGGCTGATCACCGGGGCCAGGCCCTCGGGGTACTGGTCGTCGCCCTTGGCGTAGGTGTGCGCGCCCCCGGGGACCAGGGCGTGCAGCCGCTCGTTCGCCGCCCGGGACCGCGGCAGCGCGAACTCCGCCGCCTGCCCCGCGTGTTCCGCCTGCGCTGCGTGCTCCGTGTGCCCTGCGTGCTGCGTGTGCTCTGTGCGTTCTGCGCTCATCAGGTCCTCACCCCTCCAGACGCTTCAGGACCTCGGCGAGGCCCGGCGCCCCCCGGTCCCGTGCGGACACCGCATCGGCCGGCAGCGGCCACGGGATGCCGAGCTCCGGGTCGTCGAAGGCGATCGTCACGTCCTCCGCCGGATCGTGCTCCCGGTCGATCCGGTACGCCGTGTCCGCGGTCGCGGTCAGCGCCTGGAACCCGTGCGCGCAGCCCGCCGGGACGTACACGCTCGCCTGGGTCTCCCCGGACAGCTCGAAGACGGCCCGGCTGAGGAAGGTCGGCGAGGCGGGCCGCAGGTCCACGACCACGTCGAAGATCGCCCCGGAGGCGCAGCGCACGAGCTTCGCCTCGCCCGCCCCCGACCGCAGGTGCATCCCGCGCAGCACCCCCCGCACCGAGCGGGACACGCTGTCCTGCACGAAGGCGTCCGGGTCCAGGCCCACCGACCGGAACACCCCGGCGTCGAAGGTCCGGCAGAAGAACCCCCGTTCGTCGGCGAACGGCACCGGCTCGAAGAAGTACGCCCCGGAGATCTCCGGGACTGCGGTCGCCTTCACTGGGCCTCCTGGACGGTACGGGCGCGGGTGCGGCCGGGTGCGGCCGGCGGGAACAGGGCGCCGGACAGGGCGGTGAACTGCTCCCGCAGCTGCCGGGCGGCGAGCAGGTTGCGTTCGGCGAGGACGGCGCGCAGTGCGGCCGCGCCCCGCTCCAGCTCCCGGAACTGCTCCAGCAGCCGGTCGGGGTCGAGCTCCCGGGCGGGGTGGCAGTACGCGCCCAGGCCCATCCGGTCCATCAGGGCCCCGCTCTTCGCCGCGTAGGCGACCGCGAGGGTCGGCGTGCCGGCCTTCAGGGCGCAGACCAGGTTGTGGTACCGGGTGGCGACCACGGCGTCGGCGGCCGCGGCCTCCGCCACCAGGCCGGCGAGCGAATCCGCCCCGGCCGCGCTGAGCAGCGGGGAGTCCACAGCCGCCAGGACCGCGGAGACCACGGCGGCGTCGCACGCGTCGCCGGTGAGCAGCCGTACCGGCCGGCCCTCTGCGACCAGCGCGCGGACGAACTGCACCGTGCCGTCCACGTACCGCCGGTGGATCTCGGCGGCCCGGTCCCGGTCGTCGTTGGAGCCGTGGAAGTCCATGACGCCCACGCACACCGCCCCGGGCCGCCCCCCGCCCGCCGCGGCCGGCTGCGGGCCGGGCGCCGGCAGGGCGAAGGCCAGGTCCGGGTGGACCGCGTCGCGCGAGGTGTCCACGCCCATGTCCCGCATCGCGTCCCGCGACAGCTCGTCGCGGTACGAGCGGTACGAGGCCAGCCGCGCCGACCAGCGCACCAGGACCCGCGTCGGCCGCTGCGCGACGGGACCCGCGCCGACGCCGACCAGCGCGACCCGGGTGCCGAACAGCCGGCCCGAGGCGCACAGCAGGAACAGCGCGTACGGGAACCCCCACGGGCGCAGCGGCAGCGTGGCCTCCAGCACCCCCATGCCCGGCACGATCACCACCTCGTGCCGGCGCACCCACGCGGCGGTCCGGAAGGCGTCGACGAACTTGCCCAGCCCCTTGCCCGCGACCGCGCCCGCCCGGGACGCCGTCCGGTACTCCCCGCGGTACCAGTGCAGCCGCCGGGCCGGGATGCCGTAGCGGGCCGAGACGGCCTCCGGCCCCCCGCACAGGGCGTCCACGGAGGCCTCCGGGTGCGCCTCGCGCAGGTACCCGAGCACGGCCTCCAGCGAGCCGTCGTTGCCGAGGTTGCCGGAGCCCAGCAGTCCGAACACCCCCACGCGTACGGGCCGTGCGGCGCCCGCCGTCACCCGAGCCCCCCCTCGCGCCCGGCGACGAGGGCGTCGACGGAGACGGTGTACAGGCCCGGTCCGACGGGGGGCCGGTCCTCCACCCGCTCGCCGGCCCCCGGCCGGGCCCGGCTCGCCAGCCAGGCGGCCAGGTGCCGGTAGCAGGCGCTGCGGTCGGCCGAGGACAGCGGGGCCCGCCGGATCGCGGAGGCGAACCCGGCGACGTACTCGGCGAACAGCCGCGGCGCCGGGTGCAGCGGGCCCGCCCGGCGCGGGTCCAGGTTGGCGCAGCGCGCGCGCACGGAGGGGTTCGCCCGCTCCGCGCGGGTGGGGTGGTCGCGGCGGAAGTAGAGCAGTTCCGGCACCTGGTGGAAGGGCCCGTGCAGGGTGATCTCCGCGACGAACGTGCGGTCCGCGTGGTGGTAGCTGTCGTGCGGCTTGACCCGGCGCAGCACGTCGGCCCGCACCACCCCGTAGAAGTCGTCGCCCCCCGGCTCGAACAGCAGGCTGCGGAAGCGCTCCGGGGCCCGCCGCGAACCGGTGTCGAGCGTGTACGCGTACGGGACCTTGACCTTGCCGTCCCCGTCGATGACCGCCTGGTCGGTGTGGGCGAGGATCACCTCCGGCCGCTCGTCGAGCACCTCCACGCACCGGCGCAGCAGTTCGCGGGCGTACAGGTCGTCGTGCGAGGCCCATTTGAAGAGCTCGCCGCGGCACTGGGTGAAGACGTAGTTGTGGTTCGGGGCGGCGCCGATGTTGCGGGGCAGCCGGATGTAGCGGATGCGCGAGTCCTTCGCGGCGTACCGGCGGCAGATGTCCGCGGTCCCGTCCGTCGAGGCGTTGTCGGAGACGACCAGCTCGAAGTCCTCGTAGGTCTGGCCCAGCAGGGCGTCGAACGACTCGGCCAGGTACTCCTCGCCGTTGTAGACGGGCAGGCCGATGCTCAGCCGGGGTTGGGCGGTCATAACGTCCTCACTTCGGTTCGCTACCTCTCTTCGCTTTGCTTCGGTACTTCGCCCGCGGGGCCCCCGGAGGGCGCCGCCTGCGGGGCGGCGGGCCCCCGATCCCCCCGGCCGTGCTCGCGCAGGGCCAGGCGCAGCTGGATCCACCACACGGCCGAGGAGCCGACGGTCGCGGCGGCCACCCCCCAGGCCGAGCCGACCGCACCCGCCGCGGCCGCCCCGCCGAGCCCGCCGCCGACGTAGCACGCCGAGGCGAAGAGCTGGCAGCGCAGGCTGCGCCGGGCCGCGGCCAGGGCGCGCAGCCCGGCCGCCGCGCCCGTGCCCAGGCCCGCGCCGGCCACGCCGAGGGTGGCCGGCACGACGAGTGCGGAGGCGGAGTCCCAGACCCCGCCGAGCACGAGCCCGCCGGCCCGGTCCGGCACCAGCAGCAGCGCCGCCCCCCACAGCAGGGCGGCGCCCGCCTGCCCGCCGCCGAGGACCAGGCAGAACCGGGCCAGCCGGTGCGGGGCCCGCCGCAGCACCCGCGCGGCCTCCGCGACGGTGACCAGCGACAGCCCCATCAGCAGGGCGAGGAAGGGGCCGAGGAGCAGTTCCGCGCCCCGCACCGCGCCCACCGCGCCGACCCCGGCGATCGCGCCGAGCCCGTACGCCCTGATCTGCGCGGCCCCGCTGAGGCTCACGTTCTCGGCCAGGTACCGGTAGCCGAGGTCGCGGTGCTCGCGCAGCCAGCCGCGCGCCCCGCCCGGCCGCGGCCGGATGCCGGACTGGAAGAGCCCGAACACCGCGGCGGCCGCGGCCGAGGTGCCCCAGGCCAGGACGAACCCGGCGACGCTGTCCGCGCGGGCCGCGACGAACATGGCGGGGACGAGCGCGAGCCCGCCCGCGAGGTCGTTGGCGAAGGCCTTGCGTCCGGCGCCCGCGGCGAAGAACGCGTACCGCCAGGCGTCCTGGAGCAGCAGCGCGGGCAGGACGGCCCCCAGGCAGGCGAACGCGGCCCCCAGACCGCCGCCGAGCGCCGCGCCGCCGGCCAGGAACACCGCGCCGACGGCGGCGCCCACCCCCAGCGCGGTCCCGGCGGAGCGGGCCGCCGCCCTCCGCCAGGCGGCCCCGGGCACCCCGCTGAACCGCACCACGAGCGGGTCGGTGGCTAGCCCCCGGGAGACGCCCAGCACCACGCCGTACGTCACCCAGGCCAGGCTGAACGCCCCGAAGGCGGCCAGCCCCAGGGAGCGGGCCACGTAGATCCCCACCGCGAAGTTGGTGAGACTGCAGACCGCCTGGTCGGCCAGCCCCCAGGACAGCCGGCCGACGACGGCCCGCCGGGCGGCGGCGGGCCGCGCCGCCTGTGCGGCCGTCGTCTCCTCCCCGGTGGCCATCCGCGTCACGCCTTGATCAGCCCGGCGCCCCGGAGGGCGCCGGCCGCCGCGGCCACGGCGTCGAAGGGCAGCCCGGACCGCTGCGCGACCTCCAGCAGCCCGTGCTCCCCGTCGGACATGCTGAGCACCCACAGCATCGCCATCTGGGCCTCCTCGGCGTCGCTGCGGCCGCCGAGGGCCCCGTACAGGCCGCGCCGCCCCAGCTGGGGTTCGCCGTACGGGCTGAGGTTGACGTACCGGCGGTTGCGGTCGAGCACCCCGAAGGCCTCCCGGCAGACGGCGAGGGTGTCCTCCAGCGCCTCCGGGGTGACGAAGTCCGGGTTGTCGCCGGAGGTGTGGTACTCGGGGTAGCCGGCGTACGGGGTCCGGCTGAGCGAGCCCACGCCGAGGTCGAACCCGGGGGAGCAGAACTGCCGCTCGTCGTACCCGTACGGCGTGAACTCCTTGATCCGGTGCGGGCGCCCGGAGTCCGCCAGGACGTGCTCGAGCACCCGGTCGATCTCCGCGTCCCCGCGCCGGCTGCGCTTGTACGTCAGCTGTCCGCGGTCCCCGGCGCAGGCCAGCACCAGCCCGTGCTTGACCCGGTCGATGCGCTCGGCGTTGCGCGCCAGCCAGGTGATCGCCCCGATGGTGCCCGGCGCGAACAGGAACCGGTACGTGTAGTACGGCCGGGTCCGCGCCAGCTCCCGGGCCAGGAACACCGCCACCGCGACCCCGGCCATGTTGTCGTTGGCCAGCGCGGGGTGGCAGACGTGGGTGGAGACGATCACCTCGTCCGCGACCTGCCCCGGCACCACGTGCTCGGCGTAGGTGAGGTGGCCGTCCGCGAGCGTGGAGTCGATGCGGACCTCGTACTCGCCCTCCGCCATCCCGTCCAGCACGTCCTGGGCCAGGCAGAAGCCCCACTGCGGGCTGTAGTAGCTGGTGCGGTACGGCACCAGGGACGGCTGCTCCGGCAGGGTGTGCAGGTGCGCGCGCAGCTCGGACAGCGGCATCCGCGCCGACACGGGCACGCTGTAGCCGACCACGTGCAGGCTGGACGCGGCGAAGTCGACGACCCGCCGGCCGCCGGAGTCGGCGACGTACGCGTCGCGCACGTTCCACTCCTGCGGCACCGTCCAGTCGAGCACCTGCGTGCCCGTCGGCACCTCGTGCACCTCCAGCGGGACGTACCCGCCGACGATGTCCAGGGTGGCGCGCACCCCGTCGCCGGTGATGCTCCGGCACAGCGGGTACAGCCGCCGCACCAGCTCGTGCATCTCCCCGCCGGCCGTCACCCGCGCCACCGCAGGGTGGCGTCCACCGCGCCGGAGCCGGAGGCCGCGCGGAGCACGGCGAGGCGGGTGAAGCGCTCCTCGAAGCCCTCCTGCGTCAGCCCGTGCTCCCGGTACGCCGCGGCGAGCTCCGCGGCCCCCTGCGCCACCGACCAGGCGCAGGCGAAGCCGGGGACCGCGGCGCGGAACCGGGAGAAGTCCACCCGGTAGGACCGCGGATCGGCGCCGTTCTCCCCGGTGACGACCACCTTCGCGCCGGACACGGCCGCGGCGACCTCCTCGGCGATCTCGGCCACGGTCACGTTGTTGGCCTCGCTGCCGATGTTGAAGGCCCGGTCGTGGACCGCCTCGCGCGGGGCCGCCAGCGCCGCCGCGAAGGCCTGCGCGATGTCCGCGGCGTGCACCAGCGGCCGCCAGGGCGTGCCGTCGGACAGCACGAGCACCTCGCCCGTCAGGAGGGCGTGCCCCACCAGGTTGTTCAGCACGATGTCGGCGCGCAGCCGCGGCGAGAAGCCGAACGCGGTCGCGTTGCGCATGTACACCGGGCTGAAGTCCCCGTCGGCCAGGGCGTGCAGGTCGTCCTCGACCCGCACCTTCGACTCGGCGTACGGGGTCACCGGGCGCAGCGGGGCGTCCTCGGACACCAGGGCGTCACCGCCCGCGGCCCCGTAGACCGAGCAGGTCGACGCGTACAGGAAGCGCTTCACCCCGGCCTCGCGGGCCAGCCGGGCCAGCGCCGTGGACGCGTGGTGGTTGATGTCGTAGGTGAGCTCCGGCGCCAGCGAGCCCAGCGGGTCGTTGGACAGCGCGGCCAGGTGGACGACCGCGTCGAACCCGGCCACGTGCGCGGCCGTCACATCGCGCAGGTCCACCCGGTGGCCGGGCGGGTCGGCGGGCCGCGGGCCCAGGACGCAGTCGGCGAACAGGCCGGAGTCGAGGCCGGTGACCTCGTGCCCGGCGGCCGCGAGGACGGGGGCCATCACGGAGCCCAGGTAGCCCTGATGGCCGGTCAGCAGTACGCGCACGTTCATTCCCCCAGGTCGAGAGTGAGTTTGGCGACGGAGAACGCCTCGGCGTAGCGGGCGTGGCATTCGATGCCGCGGATCCGGGCGAGGCCGAGGAAGGCCTCCCGGTCGTACCAGGGCCGGTGCCGCTGCGAGGGGTAGTGCTCCTGGAGCAGGCGCACCTTGTCCTCGGCGGTCTCCGGCGACAGCGGCTGGTAGGCCGTCGGGCGGGCCAGGTCGCCGTCCCATTTGACGATCTCGTAGCCGAGGACGAGGTGGTCGCGGAACGCGGTCGGCAGGAGCTGCGCCAGGCTGCGGTGGTCCTGGTGCGCGTCCTCGGTGCGCGGTCCGATGACGAGGTCGGGCTCGGTGCGCCCGCGCAGCTCCTCCACCGCCGACTTGGCCTCCTCCCAGTGGGCGGGGATCCGGCCGTCGGGCAGTTTCAGCACGGTCAGGTGCAGGTCCGCGCCCGGGCAGAAGGCGGCGAGCGCGGCCCGCTCCTCCGCTTCCCGCTCCCCGCCGCCCCCGGAGAGCACCAGTGCGTCGATGCGGACCCCCGGCCGGGCCCGGCACAGGGTCAGCAGGGTGCCGCCCGCGCCGATGGCGATGTCGTCGCAGTGCGCGCCGACGGCGGTGATCCGCTCCAGGCGGCCGCTCCCGAGCCGGATCACGCGCCGGCCCCGGCCGTGCGCAGCGCGTCCCGCTCCCACACGGCCCACGGCCGGTCGCCCTGGGCGTAGGCCGAGTCGAGGGCGGCGCGCTCCTTGACGGTGTCGGTGGGCTTCCAGAACCCGCGGTGCCGGTGCGCGAGCAGCCGGCCCTGCTTGGCCAGCCCGGCGCAGCCGTCGGCGACCAGGTCCCCGCCCTCGGGTATGTGGTCGAAGACCTCCTGGCGGAGCACGAAGTAGCCGCCGTTCTCCCACAGCGGCATGTCGCTCACCGCGGTGATCCCGCCGACCAGCCCGTCCTCCCCGAGGTCCACGCAGTGGAACGACTGCTGCGGGGGGACCACCATCATCGAGGCGCCCGCGTCCCGGCGGGAGAACCGCTCGATCATCTCGGGCAGCGGGGCGTCGGTGAGCACGTCGGCGTAGTTGGCGAGGAACATCTCGTCCCCCTCCAGGTGGTGGCGCACCCGGCGCAGCCGCTCGCCGATCGGGGACTCGATGCCGGTCTGGGCGAAGGTGATCGTCCAGTCGGCTATGTCGGTGGATAAGAGCTCCGTCCGCCCGCCGCGCAGGACGAAGTCGTTGGACGTGGTCTCCTCGTAGTTGAGGAAGAAGTCCTTGATGTGGTGGGCCCCGTAGCCCAGGCACAGCACGAACTCCTTGTGCCCGAAGTGCGCGTAGTAGCGCATGACGTGCCAGATCAGCGGCCGGGGCCCGACCATCGCCATCGGCTTGGGCACGTCGTCGGCGGACCCGCTGCGCATCCGCATCCCGTAACCGCCGCAGAACAGGACGACCTTCATGCTGCTACCTCTTTCACGACGACGCGGGCTCGACGATGCTCAGTTCGGGGATGGGGAAGACCAGGCGGCCGCCCCACTCGTGCACGTAGGACAGCTGCTCGACCAGCTCGTCGCGCAGGTTCCACGGCAGGACGAGGACGTAGTCCGGCCGGTCGGCGGCGATCCGCTCGGGCGCCAGCACCGGGATGCGGGTGCCGGGGGTGAACCGGCCGTGCTTGTACGGGTTGCGGTCGACCGTGTACGCCAGCAGGTCGGGCCGGATGCCGCAGTGGTTGAGCAGGGTGTTGCCCTTGCCCGGGGCCCCGTACCCGACCACCGTCTTGCCCCGGTCGGCCGCGTCGACCAGGAAGCGCAGCAGGTCCCGGCGCACCTTGGCGATCCGGGCGGCGAACTCCGTGTACCCGGAAAGGTCCTGGAGCCCCGCGGCCCGCTCCCGGTCCAGGACCTCGGCGACGCGCGGGGAGGGTTCCCCGGCCGCCCCCTCGGGCCGGGCCCACAGCCGGATCGAGCCCCCGTGCGTGGGCAGCAGCTCCACGTCCACGAGGGTGAGCCCGCCGCTGGCCAGGGCCCGGGCCGCGGCGGCGACCGTGTAGTACTGGAAGTGCTCGTGGTAGATCGTGTCGTACTGGTTCTCCTCGATCAGGGTCAGCAGGTGCTGCACCTCGACGGAGACCCAGCCCCCGTCGGAGACCAGCGCGCGCAGTCCCTGCGTGAAGCCGACGACGTCGGGGATGTGCGCGTACACGTTGTTGGCGACCACCAGGTCCGCCGGGCCGTGTTCGGCGCGCACGGCCGCGCCGGTGGCGGGGGAGAGGAACTCCGTGAGCGTGGGCACCCCCGCCTCCCGGGCCGCGGCGCCCACGTTCACCGAGGGCTCGATGCCCAGGCAGCGGATCCCCCGGTCCACCACGTGCCGCAGCAGGTACCCGTCATTGCTCGCCACCTCCACCACGAACGCGTCGGGCCCGAGCCCCGCGCGCTGCACGGCGTCCGCGACGAACGTCCGCGCGTGCTCCACCCAGGAGGTGGAGTACGAGGAGAAGTACGCGTACTGCGTGAACGTCTCCTCCGGGGTGATCAGCGGCGGGATCTGCGCGAGCCAGCACTCCGTGCACACCCGCAGGTGCAGCGGGTACGCCGGCTCGGGCCGGTCCAGTTCGTCCGCGGCGAGGAAGCTCTCGCACGGCGGCGTCGCCCCCAGGTCGGCGACGCTCGCGAGCTTCTCCGATCCGCAGAGTCGGCACTGTGTCATCAACTGCCCCCATCCCTGCCCGCGCGGGTGTCCCGCAGCGGGCCAGCGTGTTCCTGTCCCCCCGGCGGCGGGCCCTCCCCGCCGCCGGTCCGGCCCGCGACCGCGGAGCGGTACGCGTCCTCCAGGCGCTCCAGCCCGACCTCCGGGCTGAACCCCTCCTCGTAGCGCAGCCGGGCCGCCCGGCCCATCTCCCGGTTGCGCCCCGCATCCTCCGCGACCCGGCGGATGCAGGAGGCGAGCGAGGCGGCGTCGCCCGGGCGGTGCAGCAGCCCGGTCACCCCGTCCTCGACGAGTTCCGTGAAGGCGCCGTGGCCCGCGGCGACGGCCGGCACCCCGGCCGCCATCGCCTCCACGGCCACCAGCCCGAAGGCCTCCAGCCAGGTCGAGGGGGCCACCACGGCCACCGCCCGCCCGACCGCGGCCCGGCTCTGCGCGGCGTCGTACAGGCCCGCGTAGCGCACGTCCGGGCGGCCCGCGGCCCAGGCGGCCACCTCGCCCTCCAGCGGCCCCGAACCGGCCACCACCAGCGGTACCCCCACCCCGCCCGACGCGGCCAGCGCGTCCCACGCCGCCATCAGCAGCCGCACCCCCTTGGCCTCCGCCAGCCGGCCGAGGTACAGCAGGTGCTCCCCGCCGCCCGAACGGCGCAGCTCCGGGCCGGGGTCCGGCACGAAGTTGTGCTTCACCGCCAGCTTCCCGGCCGGCATCCCCGAGCGCACCAGCACCTCGCGCTGCGCCGCCGAGATGCACAGGAACCGCTCCACCCCCGACCACCAGCGGCGCCGGTTGACCACCGCGCTCACTGCGAGCGGTACCGTCGCCAGCCGGGAGCCCCGGTAGCAGCCGTGCCGGACGGCGGGCAGCGGGACCGCGCCGCCCACGCACTCCGTGCAGGGCCGGCCGTCGCGCTGGAGCGTGCCCGGCGGGCACACCTGCCCGTAGTTGTGGAGCGTGGCCACCGCCGGCACCCCGGCGTCGGCGCAGGCCGCCAGCACCGCGGGCGACAGCAGCGGGAAGACGTTGTGGACGTGGACCACGTCCGGCCGCTCCGCCCGCAGCCGCGCGGCCAGCTCCGCGCGCACCCCCCGGTTCCACGGCACCAGCAGCGGCACCGCGGCCTTCCGGGGCAGCCCCATGGCCGCGATGTCGTCGCTGCGCCGCTCGAAGACCCCCACCCGGTGGCCCGCCGCGCGCAGCAGCTCCACCTCCTGGTCCACGACCTTGTTCTCGCCGCTCGGCTGCGCCGACGCGTAGCGGTTGTGCACGACCAGCACGTGCATGGTCACCTCCGGTCTCCGGTCTGCTCCGTGCGGGGTGCCGCCCCGCGCTCCGGGGGCCCGCCCGCCGCCGCGGGCCCGGCCGGCGGAGCGGGCGCCGCGAGCAGCGAGGCCGCCACGGCCAGGTGCAGCAGGTACGGGGAGGCGTCGCCGAGCCCGGCCTCCGTGTACGAGGCGATGGCCACGTACGTGATCAGGAACAGCGCGCAGGCCCGCGTCAGCGAGGGCGGCCGCAGCAGCGCCACCCCGCCCAGCACCAGCACCGCCGAGGCCACCACCGCCACCCCCGCCAGCCCCTGCTCGTGGTAGACCGCCAGCCAGCTGTTGTCGATCGGCAGCCCCCCGAACGACTTGTCGCCCAGACCCGTTCCGAACAGCCGCTCCGGGGCCGTCCGAGGCGCCGCCAGCAGTGCGTCCCAGACCTTGGCCCGGCCGGTCAGGTTGGAGAAGTTCTCCTGGCTCTGCCCGCGCAGGAACCACGTCTGGAGCGCCGAACTGAACCCCACCGCGAGCACCGCGGCGCACAGCACCGCCCACGCGAAGAACCGGCGCGCCGCCGAACTGGTCAGCACCAGCGAGCCGATCGCCACCACCAGCCCGGCCAGCAGCCCCAGCGTGGCCGTCCGCGTGTGCGTCAGCGCCAGCAGCACCAGCGCCGGCACGACCACCACCGCCGCACTGCGCCCGCCCGTCCGCCGGCCCAGCAGGAGCAGCACCGCCAGCCCCGTGATCACCGCCGCGTACTGCCCGATCTGCGGCGGGGTCAGCGGCCACAGCGCGCCCACCAGCCGCCCGCCGTACAGCTCGGGCATCGCCGCGCCCGGCGACACCAGCGCCCCCGCCGCCACCGACGCGAGCACCGCCCAGTAGGCCCGGATGTGGTGCCGTACGAACACCGTCCCGCCGTCCCACCAGCGGCTCAGCAGCCACAGCGTGCCCACGAACAGCGCCAGCCGGGTGCAGCGGAACAGCGCCCCGAACCCGGACCCCAGGTCCGCGCTGGACAGCACGCTCGGCACCAGCAGCAGCGTCAGCAGGAACAGGTACGCGCCCGGCCGGATCCGCACCCGCGGATTGACCGCCAGCGCCAGCGCGAACGCGGCGACCAGCGCCCCCATGGTGACCATCTGGATCAGCGAGCGGGGCAGCGGCACGATGGTCTTCGCCCCGGTGGAGCCGAGTGTGTTGAGGATCAGCAGCCCCCACACCGCGCCGACGACCCGCCCCCGGCGGCGCGCCGCGGTGTCCTCCGCCGGGCCTGCCGCCGCGCCCGCCGCCGTGTCAGCCGCCATGTCCGCCGCCGCCCTGCGCACGGAAGGTGCTCCCCGCGTCCTGCCGGTACGGCGCGCCCCGCCACTGCCCGAAGTCCAGCACCCGGCTCGGGTCGTGCACCACGAACCGCCACGGCCCGACGTACTCGTTGCCGTACCAGCGGTTGCCCTGCTCCCGGGTGATCGCCTCGGCCACCCGCTCCCCGTGGTACGGCGACCAGTCCGGGTAGGTCCCGTAGTTGGCGAGCAGCCCCATCCGGTCGCAGCCCGCGGTGCACTCCACGACGGACTTGTCCAGCACGAAGCGGTTGCCGTGGACCTCCACCCGCCGGGTCCGCCACCGGCAGTCCGCGTACAGCGGCGCGGACGCGATCGCCGGCTGCGCACAGCGGGAGGTGTCCGGCACCAGCAGGGTGCAGGCCCCGGAGGAGGTGTTGGCGGGGCTGTTGCAGAACCGGTCGGCGTTCTCCCACAGGGTGATCCCGGACCAGTTGTCCTCGAGCAGGTTCCCGCTGATCTCCACCTTGTCCGTACGGGCCGGCACCCGGGCCTCGCCCCCCGACTCGGACACGTACACCGTCGCGAAGGGGAAGGTGTCGCCCCGGTCGGCGTGCCGCCGGCCCTCGACCCAGTTGTTGCGCCGGACCGTGTTCCCCCGCACGACCGCGTTGTAGCTCGTCTCGTAGATCAGCGCCGCACCGTCGTTGCCCTCCAGCAGGTTGCCCTCGATGCGGAAGTCGTTGTTGTTGGTGTCCGCCCACAGCCCGGCCCCGCGGTTGCCGTGCACCCAGTTCCCGCGCACGTCGGCCCCGTCCACGGCCCAGAACTTGACCCCGCCGCTGCACCCGCAGCCCGGCCGCCGCCGCTCCCAGTCGTCGCGGTTGTTGCCCGTGATCTCGTTGCCCTCCAGCACCAGGCCGGTCAGGGCGCCCCCGGACTTGTACGCGTTCATCCCGTACTGGCCGTTGTTGCGCAGGCAGCTGGCGCGCACCCGCTGGCCCGCCCCCGCCATCAGCCCCGCCCCCGCGTTGTCCTGGATCCTCGCGTGCTCGACCAGCCACCCGTCGGCCGAGTCGTGGTTGACCACGCCCTCGTTGTGCGGGGCCACGAAGCCCTGCACGGTCAGGTGGCGCAGCACCACCCCGCGGGCCCGGCCGCCGAACGCGTACTGGTTGGTCCGCCGGCCGTCGAGCACCGCACCCGGCGCACCGACGTAGCGGTTGCCCTCCTTCGGCACGACCTGCGCGTAGCGGTCCGGCAGCAGCCGGTGCACCCCCGGCCGCAGCCAGAACGTGGTGTGCGCAGGGCTGTTGCGCGTCTTGGCGGCCAGGTCCCCGACCACCGCCGGGTCCACCGCCACCGCACCCGCCGGCGGCTGCGCCGGGCCGGCCGGGGGCCGCCCGCACACCCGGGCCGCGGCCGCCGGGGCGGCGGACGCCCGCGCCGACGGCGCCGCGGACGCGGGCGGGCGCCCGTCCGGCCCCTCCCCGGCACCGGGCGCACCGGTGCAGCCGGCCGCCGCCAGCAGCACCAGTGCCGCCGCCGGCAGCCCCCCGCGCCGCCACCTGACCACCACGCCTCCCTCCCCCCTAGCCGTCGAACCCGAGGACGGTCGTGAACCGCCCCGACCCTGCCGTACCGTCCGCGGAACCCGTGCCGACCAGCACGGTCGCGGGCACCTTGCGCCCGAAGCCGGGGGAGTACCAGCCCAGCGGCGGATCGCTCTCCCCGCGGTGCGCCCGCCAGGACAGCTCCGGGGGCAGCTCCAGGACCGCCGAGCGGTCCACCCCGTCCTTCGACCAGGCCAGCACGGCCCGGCTGCCCGCCAGCTCCGCGCTGACGTCCGGGCCCAGGTGGAAGGCGAGCCGTACGGTCCCGCCCGCCCCGCGCACCTCGTCCACCACCTTCAGCTGGGCGGTGTGCGGGACCAGCTCCACCCGGCGCCGGTGCACGGCCGGCCGGTAGCCGTCGTGCTGCGCCGCCCAGCGGGCCGTGCCCCCGCCCGGGGCGTCCGCCGCCAGGACGCGGCTGCGGGCGTGCCGGACCCACAGGAAGGGGCCCCCGGACGCGGACTGGTCCCGGCCCTCCCACTGGAGGGTGTTGTGGCCGAGCGTGGAGCGGAAGTACTGCCGCCACGCGGGCTGTCCGTGGTAGCAGTACGTCCCCGGGTCGGCCAGCACGTCCACCCCGTCGTACCGCACCTCCACGGACAGCGCGTCTGCGTGCGCGTGCGCGGCGATCGACAGGAATCCGTGCGGCCCCCCGTCGCAGCGGCACCAGATCTCCCCCGGACCGCGCAGGATCGTCAGCCCCGCGTCCGGGAAGTGCGCGGGCCGCCGCGCCGGCCGGGCCGCGGCCGTCACCACCGGCCGCACCAGCGCGGCCAGCAGCGGGGTGCGCACGTCCGTGCCCGGCACCTGCGGCCACCATCCGAGCCGGCCGAACACGGCCTCCCCGGTGGCCAGCAGCGAACCCCAGCGGTCCGTGCCCGCGCCGTCCACCACCAGCCCGTGCCCGTCGTCCGAGTCCCCCTGCCGCGGCGGCCGCAGCCGCGCGTCCACGACGGCCGCGAGCGCGTCCGTCATCCGCAGCAGCACCAGCCGCACCGGGCCGGGTACCGCCACTCCGGCCGCGTCCGCCTCGGCCAGCGCCGCCAGGCCCAGCTCCAGCACCAGCCCGTGGTACTCGCTCGCCAGCTCCCGGTTGAGGCCCGACGGGAAGGTGTTGGCCCGCAGGTGCCGCTCCAGCGAGCGCAGCGCAGCGTCCCGCCAGCGCGGCGACTGCGGGAACCAGCCGAAGGCGCAGGCCGCGGCGAACTGCCCCGCCGCCTCCGCGATCACGTGGTTGTTCGCCGAGGACCCCCGGCTGGGGAACGCGGCCAGCCAGCGCTGGTGGTGCCAGATCTGGTCCACCGCCACCGGATTGCCCTCGAACAGCCCGGCCGCCCCCGGCCAGCCGTCCAGCAGCCGCCGCACCCACACCCAGGACAGCAGCCGGATCCCCAGCTCGATCCCGCTGACCCAGTGCACCCCGCGCAGCGGCGGGTTGGCCGCCCACCAGGACCGCAGGTGCGCCGCCGTCCGCTCGGCGTACCGCTCCTCCCCGGTCACCGCGTACGCGGCCGCCAGCACGGTCAGGTACTGGTGCCGCGACAGCTCCCAGATCTGCTTGACGTCCCCCGAGGCCTCCTCGTCCCGGTACGGCACGTCGAACGCGTACCCGGAGGGCGCCCGCCGCCCGGTCTTCGGGTCGTACTGCCAGTCCGGATCGGCCAGGTCCCCGCGGACCACCCCGAAGTACCCGCCCTGCCCGGCCATCAGCCGGTCCGCCTCGGCCACCAGCCGCTTCACCGCGTCCGGGGCGATCCCCTCCACCGCCCCGGCCGGCAGCACCGCGGTGAAGCGGGCCCCGGGCGCCGGCGGCGAGGCCGGCAGCCCCGAGCGCCACCGCCGCCTGCGCGCCGCGTCGGCGAACCGCCCGGCCACCTCCTGCGGCCCCATCCGCGACAGCCGCCGCAGGTACCAGCCCGCGCCCATGCTCATCGCGGCCCCGCCAGCGCCACCGGCGCACCGGCGGCCAGCGCGGTCTGCACGGCCAGGGTGGCCGCGGTCGTCGCGGCCAGCGACTCCAGCGGCACCGGCATCGGCCCGCCCGTGCGCACCGCCCGGACGAACGCGGCCAGTTCGGCCGACTGCCCCTTGTCCCGGGCCCGCGGCAGCCGCCCGCTGACCCACTTCTTCGGCCCGTGCACCGAGGCGCGCACGAAATCGTCCAGCCGCAGCACCCGGCCGTCCGCCAGCAGGTCCAGGGTCTCCTTCGGGAAGCCCGGCGCGCCCGTGGTGACGTAGCTGACCGAGGCGGTGGAGCCGTCCGGGTAGCGCAGCAGCACCTGGAGGTCCCCGCTCCCGGGCGTGGCGACCGCGTACACCGAGACCGGATCGGCCCCCAGCAGCCAGCTCGCCGTATCGATGAAGTGCCCGCCCTCACCGGCGAACCGCGAGCCCTCGGAGTCGCTGCGCAGGTACCAGCTGCCCTGCCCGAGCGTGCCCGCGTTGACCAGGTAGCGCAGGCTCGCCGGACCGGTCCGGGCGCCGAAGCGCTCCTTCGCCTCGCGCAGCAGCGGCGAGAACCTCCGGTTGAAGCCCACCTGGATCCGGTCGTTGCCGGACTCCTCCACCGCGGCGAGTACGTCTGCCAGCTCCTCCCCGCTCAGTGCGAGGGGCTTCTCCACGAACACCGCCTTCCCGGCCAGCAGCGCCCTGCGGGTCAGCGCCGCGTGCGAACTGTGCCGGGTCACCACGAACACCGCGTCGACCGACGGGTCGCCGAGTACGGAGTCCAGGTCCGTGGTCGCCGAGGCGAAGCCGAACTTCCGCTGGGCGTTGGCCGCGGACAGCGCCGTCGTCGTGACCACCGCCGACAGCTCCACCCCCTCGCGCTGCGCCAGGTGCGGCAGCAGCATCGAGCCCGCGTAGTTGCCCGCCCCGACGAACGCGAGCCGCACCGGCGACCCGGCCGGCCGGACCCGGGCGGGCGCCGCGCTCCCGCGCCGCACCGCCGGCACCTCCACCACCGGCGCCTCGGACCCCTCCGCGGCCTGGTGCTCGGGATACCGGAACAGCACCGCCACGGCCTTCAACTCGCCGTCCTTGAGCTGCTGGTACGTCTTGACCGCGTCCCCGAAGTCCGCGATGTGGGAGACCAGCGGCTCCACGTCCACGCTGCCGCGGGCCGCCAGGTCCAGGAAGCAGGCCAGGTTCCGGCGCTCGGTCCAGCGGACGTACCCGATCGGGTAGTCCCGCCCCTCCAGCTCGTACTCCGGGTCGTAGCGCCCGGGGCCGTAGCTGCGCGAGAAGCGGACGTCGAGCTCCTTCTCGTAGTACGCGTTCCACGGCAGGTCCAGCCTGCACTTGCCGATGTCGACCACCCGGCCGCGGTCGCGGGCCAGCTTCGCGGCCAGCTCCACGGGCTGGTTGCTGCCCCCGCCCGCCGCCAGGTACACCTGGTCCACACCGTGCCCGCCCGTCAGCCCGGCCACCGCGCCCTCCACGGCCGCGGAACCGGGGTCCCCGGCCGCCGCCGCGCCCAGCTCCACGGCCAGCGCGCAGCGCGCCGGATCCGGGTCCGCGCCCACGACGCGCACCCCCGCGGCCGCCAGCAGCTGCACCACCAGCTGGCCGATCAGCCCCAGGCCGATCACCAGCGCCGACTCCCCGAGCTGCGGCCCGCCCTGGCGGACCCCCTGGAGGGCGATCGACCCGACGGTCCCGAAGGCCGCGTGCCGCGGCGCCAGCCCCTCCGGCACCGGCGTGTACAGGTTCTTCGGCACCCAGTTCAACTCGGCGTGCAGCGCGTGCTCGTTGCCCGCGCAGGCCACCAGGTCCCCGACGGCCACGTCGTCGACCCCGGCCCCGACCTGCTCCACCACCCCGCACAGCGAATAGCCCAGCGGCGTGTACGAGTCCAGCTTGCCCATCACCTTGCGGTACGTGGCCGGGACCCCGTTGACGGCCGCGCTCTGCACCACCTTCGCCACCTGGTCCGGGCGCGAACGGGCCTTGCCCAGCATCGACATGCCGGCCTCGGACACCTTCATGAGCTCCGTACCGGTGGAGATCAGCGAGTACGCGGTGCGCACCAGCACCCCGCCCGGCTTGCACCCCGGCACCGGCACGTCGAGCACCGCCAGCTCGCCGCTCTTGTAGTTCTGCACGACCTGCTTCACCCGAACTCCTCCGAATCTCCTACGCCGTTGAGCCGGTGCGCTGCCCGGACCCGGAGGTCGCGTCGCGGTACCAGTACTCGAGGGTCAGTACGTGCCACAGGTGCTTGGACCAGTCCTGGTGCCCGGCGGCGTCCTCGGCGACCATCCGCGCCAGCGCCTCGCGGCGCAGCAGCCCGGACTCCACGAGCACGCCCTCGTTGACCACCTCGCGCACCAGCGGGGCCAGGTCACGGCTCATCCAGGCCCGCAGCGGGGCGCTGAACAGGCCCTTCGGCCGGTAGGCGATCTCCCGGGGGAGCACCGAGAGCGCGGCCTCCTTCAGGACGGCCTTGCCCTGCCGGCCGACGATCTTGCGCTCGCCGGGCACCGCGAACGCCGCCTTCACCACCTCGACGTCCACGTACGGCACCCGCACCTCGGTCGACGCGGCCATGCTGGAGCGGTCCGTGTACGCCAGGTTCAGCCCCGGCAGGAACATCCGGGCGTCGCCCAGGCACATGCGGTTGACGAAGTCGTCGAGTTCGTTGTCCCGGTAGACCTCCGCGTGCTCGGCCAGCACCTCGTCCACCGCGCCCGCCAGGTCCGGGGCGACCAGGGCGGCCAGCTCCGGGCGGTCGTACAGCGTGTAGCTGCGCCGGAACGCCGTCTCCTCCGGCAGGTCCGCGAAGGACAGGAACCGCTTCGCGAACCGCACCGACCGGTACCCGCGGCGGGCCGAGGCCACCGGCAGCCGGTCCACCGCCCGCGACAGACCGCGCCGCAGGGGCCGCGGCACCCGCTGGTAGCGCAGCGCGAGCAGGTTCGCCAGGTGCTTGCGGTACCCGGCGAACAGCTCGTCGGCGCCCATCCCCGACAGCATCACCTTCACGCCGGCCTCGCGGGCCGCCGAGCAGATCAGGAAGGTGTTGATCGCCGCGGGGTCCCCGATCGGCTCGTCCAGGTGGTACGTCATCCGCGGCAGCAGGTCGAGGACGTCCGGGGCGATCTCGATCTCGTGCAGGTCCACCCCGTAGCGCCCCGCCACCTGCCGCGCGTACCGCAGGTCGTCCGGCATGGCCTCGAACCGCGCGTCCTGCGGCCGGAAGCCGATCGTGTAGGCCGAGATGCCGGGCTGCTCGCGGGCCGCCAGCGCCGTGAGGTAGCTGGAGTCCAGCCCGCCGGACAGGAAGGTCGCCACCGGCACGTCGGACAGCAGGTGCCGCCGCGTCGACTCCTCCACGACCGCGGCCAGGTCGGGCACCTCGCCCGCGAGGGCGCGCTCCCGGCCCTCGGCGGCCACCTCCTTCAGGCTCCAGAACCGGCCCCGCTGCACCTGCCCGTCGGGCCGCATCCGCAGCCAGGTCCCCGGCGGCAGCTTCTCCGCCCCGCGCAGCGCGCACCGCGAGTCCGGCACCCAGTAGTAGAGCAGCGAGGCCACCAGCGCCGCGCGGTCCACCTCCAGCGCCCCGCCCACGGCCGCGGCGAGCGCCTTCAGCTCCGAGGCGAACACCAGCCCGCCGCCGCGCCGCACCAGGAACAGCGGCTTGATGCCGAGCTGGTCGCGTACGAGCACCAGCTCGCCGGTCCGCTCGTCGAACACCCCGAACGCGAACATCCCGCGCAGCCGGGGCAGGCAGTCCGTACCCCAGCGCCGCCAGGCCTCCAGCAGCACCTCGGTGTCGGAGGTGCCGCGGAAGCGCACCCCGGCGGCGGCCAGTTCGGCCCGCAGCTCCGGCGCGTTGTACAGCTCCCCGTTGTACGTCAGGACGAGCCCGTCCGAGGCCATGGGCTGGGCCCCGGCCTCCGACAGGTCCATGATGGCCAGCCGCCGGTGCCCGAGGTGCACCTCGCCCTCGCCGGCGGGGTGGCTGTAGCGGCCCGCCCCGTCCGGTCCGCGGTGGGCGAGGGTGTCGGTGAGCCGGTCGGCCACCGCCTTGCCCTCCGGCCACATGTACGTGCCTGCGATGCCACACATGTCCTACTGCACCTCCTGGTCGCTGTCCTGGGCCCGTGCGGCCCGCACCCGCAGCCGCTCCGTCCGCGGCCGTCCCGGCCCCCCGCCGGCCCCCGTGCCCGACCCGCCGCCCGGGGTCCCGCCGCCTGCGGTCGCGCCGTCCGCCGTCCCGCTGCCCTGGGCCCGGACCCGGTCCTGCGCCCCGGTCCCGCCCCGCAGCGCGGTGTGCGGGCCGTCCCACAGGGTGCCGTCCGTGCGGTCCAGGCCGTCCGGGTCCACGACCACCACGCCGAGCACCGCGATGCGCTGCTCCGCGAGCTGCCGGGCCACGGTGTGCAGCCACGCCGCGCTCCCGTGCCCGGCCCGCACCACGAGCACCGTGCGGGTGCCGAGGCGGCGCAGGTCGGTCCACGCCGTCCCCGGGGCCACCGAGCCGACGCCGATCCGGTGCCCCTGCGCTCCCGCGTCCGCCGCGTCCGCGCCGTCCGGGGCCGCCCCGGCCCCGCTGCCGCCGCCGTCCTGCTTCCCGCGCCGCCGGCCGGACCGCCCGGCCGGCAGGCCGTCCACCACGGACGCCGCCCGGCCCCGGCCGCCCAGCGCCCCGGCCAGGTCCAGCGCCAGCGTGCCCGCGGTGCGCGCACAGCCCAGCTCCAGCAGCGACACCGGCTCGTCCGAGTCCCGTACCGCCCGCGCCAGCACCGCGGCCAGCCGCTCCCGCGACACCCGGGCCCGCCGGCGCCGCCACGGCGCCGCCGGCCGGCGCGGCAGCTCTGCCAGCACCGAGGCCCCCAGGTGCCCCGCGAGGTCCCGGCGCAGTACCGGCCGGTCCGCGACCACCGCCCCCACGGCCGCCACCGCCAGTCCGAGGACCAGCCCCAGGACCAGCCCGATCCCGGCGTGCGTCGCCGCGGCCCGCGGCAGGGAGTGCCGTACCGCCCGCGGGTCGTCCACGATCTGCGTACCGGCGATGAGCCGCGGCGCGCCCACCCGGGCCTCCGCGGCCCGCCGGTCGAACTCCGCTACCCGCGAGGTCAGTTCCGCCCGGCGGGCGAAGAGGGACTCCATCGCCGCCGAGGCCTTCGGCCCGCTCTCCGCCGAGCCCTCCGCGATCGACCGGTCGACCTGCCGCAGCTCCTCGCGCATCCGGTCCCGCTGGGCGGTGAGCGTCTTCGACTCGGCGGTCGCCCCCTCCTGGAGCCGCCGCACGTGGTCGGCGACGAACGCCCGCGCCAGCGCCCCGGCCCGGGCCACCGCCTCCGCATCGCTGCGGCCCGTCACCGTGATCTCCAGCAGGTTGTTGGTCAGGCCCGTCGCCCCGTACTCCTGCATGAACTCCTCGGGCTCCTGCCGGGACCCGAGGGACTCCAGGGCCCGGCCCGCGATCCGCGTGGTGTGCAGCAGCGCCACGTCGGTGCGGATCAGCGTCCCGGGGTCGTTCGGCTGGTCGCCCTGGTGGGCCACCAGCACCTTGGTCACCGCGGTCGGCGCCGGCGGCATCAGCACCGCCACCGCCGTACCGGCGAGCAGCCCCAGCAGCGCCGCCGCGCACCACAGCCGCCGCCGCCTCCACACCGCCACCACCAGGGCGTGCAGGTCCAGCAGCGGAGCAGCCGCCGGCGGCTCCGGGGTCGTACGTGTCGTCACCCTGACCGTCCCGTCAGCTCGTTGCCCACCGCCGGCTCCGGCTCCGGCCCGGGCCCGGCGGCCTCCGCCGCCCGGCCGCCCGCCCGCCCCGCCCGGACCCGCACCGCATCCGCGAGGACGACCCCGACGAGCCCGTGCCCCGCGTCCGCGCACGCCCCGGCGATCCCCGCGAGCTCCTCCGCCGTCCGGCTGCCCGCACTGAGCACCACCAGGGCGCCGGACGCCGCCCCGCCGTCCTCGACCAGCGGCCGGGCCGCCGACACCCCGGCCACCCGCAGCAGGAGTCCGGGCCCGTCCGCGGCGGCCGCACCGGAGCCCTCCCCGGCCCCGTCCGCCGCCGCGGCGAGCAGCCCGGCGGCCAGCCGCGCCGGCTCGTCCCCCTCCGGTACGAGCACGAGCAGCCCCCCGGGGCCGGGCACCCGCTCCCGGACCCGCTCGCACACCCGCCGGCAGCGGATCCGCGTCCCGTCCCCGCCCGCCTGCACGGCCGGGACGTTCCACGGCAGGTCCGCCCCCAGCAGCCGCAGCAGCCGGGCCCGCGCGCCCCCGCCGCCCGGCCGCAGCGCGGCCCGCGTGACGGCCACGTCCACCGTGCCCAGCACCACCGCGCCCAGTGCCGCCGCGATCTCCGGCTCCGTGCGCAGCCGGCGGCTGGTCCGGGCGGCCGTCAGGTGCCCGGCCACCCCCAGCAGGGCCGCCAGCAGCGCCCCGGCGGCCACCAGCTGCACCGTGGTCGGCGGGGCCTCGCCCGTCGGCCGGGCCGCCGGCCCCATCACCACCAGGTTGGCCTTGTCCGTCGCCGGACCCGCCTGGTCCAGCTTGGTGATCGCCTCCTGGAGCGCCGTCCGCAGCTTCGCCAGCTCCGTCCGCGCCTGGACGCTCTCCACCGTCCGGCCCGGATCGGCCGCCTTCGACAGCTCGGTGATCCGGCGGCTGGTCTGCACCACCATCTGCCGCAGCGCTTCGGGCCGCGCCGCCGCCTCCGGATCGGCGCTGGCACCCGCGATCCGCGCCGCGAACGCGACGAACTGCTGCGCCACCTCGTCGGTGAGCTGCTGCGCCCGCTGCGGGGTGTCCGCCGTACCCGAGACCGTGACGATGTTCCCGTCCGAGGCCCCGGCACTCACGTGCTCCCGCAGCTCGTCGCCGCCCACCCCCGGCCAGCCCAGCGCGGCGGCGGCCCGGTCGGCCACCACCGAACTGGTCGCGATCTGCGCCTGGGTGAGCAGCTCCCGCTCTTCCCACGCCCCCGGCAGCAGCACCGAGGCCGAGGTCGTGTAGCGGGGCGGGAACAGCAGCGAGGTGCCGTAGCCGACGAGCGCGCCCACCACCGCGAGGACGGTGAGCAGCCGCCGGCGACGGCGGAGAATCCGGCCGATCGTGACCAGCCGTATCGTGTCGTCGCTCAACGGAGCGGACTCCTCCCCGCCCCGCCCGGGCCGCCCGCGCGCGGGCGGCGGCCGCGGCAGGCCGCGTCGTACGCGGCGAGCAGCGCGGCCTGCGACTTCTCCCAGGACAGCGGACCGCCGATCCGCTCCTGGCCGGTCTTGCCCATGCGGGCCCGCTTCTCCGGGTCGTCCAGCAGCATCGCGACCAGCCCCGCGAACTCGCCCTCGTCGTTCGCGGCGGCGTACACGGCGGCCTCGCCGGCCGAGACCCGGGCCTCGCGCAGGTCGAAGGAGACGATGGGCCGGCCCATCACCATGTACTCCAGGACCTTGTTCATGGTCGACACGTCGTTGAGGGGGTTGTGCGGGTCCGGGGACAGGCACACGTCCGCCGTCGACAGGTAGCGCGCCAGGTCGGCGTCCGGGATCCGGCCGGTGAACTGCACCTGGTCCGAGAGCCCGAGCTCCTCCGACAGCTCCACCATCGCGTCGAAGGTGTCGCCGCCGCCCACGAACACCGCGTGCCAGTCCGTACGGCCGTACACGTCGCGCAGCTTCGCCAGCGCCCGCAGGGCGTAGTCCACCCCGTCCTGCGGCCCCATCACCCCGAGGTAGCACAGCAGATGGGGCTTGCCGCGCTTGAGCTCCTCCTCGGCCGGCACCGGCTGGAAGCGGGCCGTGTCGGGCGCGCTGCGCACCACGAAGACCTCCGAGGGCTTCCGCCGGCCGCGGCGCAGCGCGACCTCCCGGTAGCTCTCGTTCGTCGCGAGCACCACGTCCGCACTGCGGTACGTGATCTTCTCCAGCAGGCACACGGCCCGGTAGAGCAGGTCCTTGCCGCGGCCGAACCGCGACAGGTACAGCTCGGGCACCAGGTCGTGCTGGTCGAAGACGAACCGCGCCCCGCGCTGCTTGAGCCACAGCGCCGGAAGGAACAGCAGGTCGGGCGGGTTGCAGGCGTGGACCACGTGCACCGGGCCGACCCTGCGGGCCAGCCGGAAGGTGTGCCACAGCGCCGTCCCGTACTCCTGCACGAAGCCCGCCGGGCCCCCGGTGGCCGCGCGCAGCGGGTAGCGGTGGATCCGCACCCCGTCGATCTCCGCCTCGGCCTCGGTGTCGCGCTTCTCCCCTTGGGGGCAGATCACGTGCACCTCCCAGCCCGCGTCGCGCAGCGTGGTGCACTCCTGCCACACCCGCCGGTCGAACGGCACGGAGAGGTTCTCCACGAGGACCAGCGCGCGCCGGGCGGGCCCGGCGCCGCCGGATGCTTTACCAGGCAAGGCCCACGTATCCCGGCTCGGCCCGGCGCGCGTCGGCGTCGGGGATGCGGATGAGGTCGATGACGACGGGGCCGCCGCCGCGCGGGAGCGCGGCCAGCACGTCCGGGTCGCCGGTGCCCACCAGGCAGACCTCGGCGTGGTCGAGGACCTCGCCGACGGACTGCGCCAGCAGTTTCGCCAGGTGCGGCAGCCGGCCCTCCACGTACTCGCGGTTGGCGCCCAGCAGCCGGGAGAGGTTGACGTTGGGATCGTAGATCCGCAGGTCGTAGCCCTTGCCGAAGAGCCGCTCCGCCAGCTCGACGAGCGGGCTCTCGCGCAGGTCGTCCGTACCGGGCTTGAAGGACAGCCCGAACAGGCCCACCCGGCGCAGCCCCGTGCGCTCGACCAGCTCCACCGCGCGCTGGAGGTGCTCGGCGTTGGACGGCAGCACGTGCGCGAGGATCGGCACCTCGACGTCGGCCTGCCGCGCCGCGTGCACCAGGCTCCGCAGGTCCTTGGGCAGGCAGGAGCCGCCGAAGGCGAATCCGGGCCGCAGGTAGGCCGGGCTGATGTTCAGCTTCCGGTCCGCCATGAAGACGTCCATCACCTGGTGCGAGTCCACGCCGAGCGCCTGGCACACGGCGCCCAGTTCGTTCGCGAACCCGATCTTGAGCCCGTGGAAGGCGTTGTCCGCGTACTTGATCGCCTCGGCGGTGGGCACCGGCACCCGGAACACCTCGCCGGGCAGGCCCTGGTACAGCGAGGCCACCACGTCCCCGGCGGCCGGGTCGTGCTCCCCGACGACCGTCTTCGGCGGGTCGAAGAAGTCCCGCACGCTCGAACCCTCGCGCAGGAACTCCGGGTTGACCGCCACCCCGAAGTCCACCCCGGCCGTACCGCCCGCGTACTTCTCCAGCAGCGGCACGAGCAGGTTCGTGCAGGTCCCCGGGAGCATCGTGCTGCGGAACACCACGGTGTGCCGCCGGCCGCCCGCGCCCTTCTCGGCCAGCGCGGCGCCGATCTGCTCGGCCACCCGCTCCAGGTACGTCGTGCACAGGCTGCCGTTGGGCTCCGACGGCGTCCCCACGCACACCAGCGACACGTCGCTGCCCAGCACGGCCTCGCGGACGTCGCCGGTGGCGCGCAGCGCCCCGGACCGCACCACCTCGGCGACGAGCTCGCCGATCCGCTCCTCCACCACCGGGGCCTTGCCGTCGTTGACCAGGTCCACCTTCACGGGGTTCACGTCCACCCCGACGACCTCGTGACCCAGACTGGCCAGACACGCGGCCGACACGCAGCCCACGTACCCCAGTCCTAAGACGCTCACCTTCATGAGCCGTTCCTCCCCCCGGACAGGCCCTGCCGGCCTGCCGTCCGCGAGCCGACCGGACCGCACCTTCCGTACCTTCCGCACGCACCGCGCATCAGTAGGCTCCCTGCCCCTGGAGCACCGCACGCAACGTCTTCCACAAGATCACCGTGTCCAGGGCGAGCGACCAGTCCTCCACGTACCGCAGGTCCAGCCGCACCGCCTCCTCCCACGGCAGATCACTGCGCCCGCTGACCTGCCACAGGCCCGTGAGCCCGGGTTTCACCAGCAGCCGCCGCCGGATGTCGGGCCCGTACGCGGCGGACTCCTCCGGCAGGGGAGGCCGCGGGCCGACCAGGGACATCGAGCCGGTGAGCACGTTGAACAGCTGCGGCAGCTCGTCGATCGAGTACCGGCGCAGCGTGGCCCCCACCCGCGTGACCCGCGGGTCGCGGCGCAGTTTGAACAGCAGCCCCGCGCCCTCGTTCCGGTCCGCCAGGTCCTCGCGGGCCGCACCGTCGGCGCCGGCCACCATGGTGCGGAACTTGACGATGGTGAACTCGCGCCCGTCCTTGCCCACCCGGCGCTGGCGGTAGAGCACCCCGCCCCGGCTGTCCAGCAGCACCAGCAGCCCCACGAACAGCATGAACGGGGCGAACAGCAGGATCAGCAGGGCCGCGCCCAGCCGGTCCACGACCTCCTTGACCGCCCGTGGGATCCCGGTGAAGACCGGCATGCTCACCCGCAGCAGCGGCACCCCGAGGACCGCGTCGACGTGCAGCCGCGGCCCGGCCACCTCCATCAGCCCGGGGGCCACGACCATCTCGGCGTCGCTGCCCTCCAGGTTCCACGCCAGCCGCCGGAGCTGGTCCGGGGTCCAGTGCGGATCCGGGGTGACCGCGACCACGCGGTACCCGTCCCGGCGGACATGGCCCGCGACGTCGTCCAGCCGGCCCACGACCGCCACCCCGTCCAGCCGGTCGCCGTCCAGCCCGGCCCCGTCCGGGGTGCAGACCGCCTCCACGCGCCATCCGAGGTGCGGGAACCTGCGGACCCGGGCGATCAGGTCGAGCACCGTGGCGGCGCTGCCGGCGGCGAGCACCGGAGTCAGGCACCGCCCCTGCTGGCGCTGCTTGTGCAGCCGCAGCCGCAGCGCGTAGCGCGCGGTCATGGTGACCAGGGCGATCGCGGGGATCGCCACGAAGATCCAGAGTTTGATGTTCCGCGAGGTCAGCGCGATGCCGCCGAGCGCCAGGACCACGGCCGTGGCGAACAGGGCGCGGCCGAGCCGGCGGAACTCCTCGGCGCCCTGGCCCAGGACGGCGGGTGCCCAGGCCCGGCCGACGGCGAGCGCTCCCAGCACCAGCAGCTCGGTGCCGAAGGCGAGGATCCCCCAGTTCTCGTGCCAGTTGGCCGCGTCGCGCGCCCCGAAGAAGACGCCGATCCCCGCCACCACCACGGCGGTGGCCGCCGTGTCGCTGGCGACCACGGTGCGGCGGTACCGCTGCTCCCACTCGATTGCGGGCGTTCTGATTTTCCCGTTGACCGGCCGCCCACGCGCCGCCGGAAACGGGCTGACTAACTCCCTCTGCTGCACAGGACCCCCCCAGGCCGCCAGTGGTGCGAAATGTTTTCCGCACACTGTTTTCCCCCGGAAGGCACCGCCCCCCGAGAATGACATACCGGTTTTGCAGCACCGCGCGAACCCCGTCCAGGCGGAAGCGGAGTTCCATGTTCTATCAGAGTTCTACCAGACTTCCGAGGCGCCGGGGAACCCGTCGAATTCCGAATGCTCCCTGCGCGCCCCCCCCCGGGCTCCGGGAATTGATCACTCCCATATCCGGCGCCGAGGACAGGCCTGTCGGCCGTCCTTCCGTAGCGCCGGACGCGTAGATCATCAGGTGTCGGTTCGTGTCCGGTCGTCCGAAGCACGGGTCAATCTAGACCATTGCCGTGCATCCGGAAGGGGGATGCGTGCAATTTACGTCGAACCTGTGGAGAACCCTCCACGTACGGCTTGCTACCTGCGGGGTTGACCTGCGCAGATGCAGGTGAGTCGAGCGTCTGTCCGCCCCTCCGGAGCCCTTCCCGGGCCCCTCCGGAGTCGCTTCGGGAGCCGGTGGGAGCCCCTGACAATCCCTGCCAGAGCCGCGTCGGGCGGCGCTGCGCGGAGGTTTCGGGCGGGCCTGCGCGGGCACGTGGGGCCGGCCGGCCGGGTGCAGGTACGGCCGGGGGCGGGCCTGCACCGGAGGAGGCCGCCTCCGGTGCGCATTCCAGGGGCCGCAGCCACCCTTTACTCCCCGTTTACGACGCAATTTGAGAAGCTTGAGAATTCCGCGGATTAATCTTCAACCACTTCGGATGTCGGAAGCTTTGCGGATGAAATGCGCTTCCCGGTTCTCCGGTGCGGTCCGACCGGGGTCCCGCGGCTGCCAGAGGTTTGCTGGGCTTTGTTAAACAAAAGGCCCCCGGCGGCGTGTCCGTGGAATCCGCAGACACCTGTTCCGGGGGCCGGATGCAAAGGCCCGGAGCGCTACTTGAGGTACGGTCCCGGCGCCCCGATCCTGCCGGGCCCGTTCAGCACGTACACCCGGAGGTTGCCCTTGCCGGGGGCCGCGACGGTGAGGCTGCCGTTCGCGACGGTCCGCACGTCGCCCGTGACGGCGTCCGTGTACGTGCCGTTGGGGATGCCCGTGTACGTGGCGCCGCCCGAGACCGTGACGAGGGCGAAGCTGTCCGTCGTGCCGCTGGTGTACCGGCGCTTGAACGCCATGTCGCCGGAGATCCCCTGGGTGGAGTACTGCCCCGACTGGAGCGCGGGGACGGCCCGGCGTATCTCGTTGAGCCGCTGCACGTGCCGCACCAGCGGCTGCTGGAGGGTGGTGGCGACGGGCCCCGAGGCCGCGGAGACCTTCGAGAAGTCCGAGGCCGTGACGGAGCCCTCGAGGTGGGCGCCGAAGTAGGCGCGTCCCGTCGCGGCCAGCGGGCAGGTGGGCCCGCAGTCGATCTTCCTCCCCTTCTGGAACTCGGTCTCCGAGCCGTAGTACAGGGTGGGGATGCCGCGGAAGGTCCACATCAGGGACATGTTCTCGGCCCAGGCGTCGGTGCCGCCGGTGTACCGCTCGGAGGACTTGTTCGGCCCGTAGTCGTGGCTGTCGACGTACACGACGTTGTAGGTGGCGTCGTTGTAGCTGTCGTCGGAGTCCCTGCCGTTGTGGAAGGCGTTGGAGGCGTCGCCGAAGTTCATGTGCATCCGCATGTCGATGACGTTCATCCCGGAGAACCGGCTGCGGTCGGGGGTGCGGTAGGTGTTCCCGTCGAGGAAGGCGTTGGCGGAGACGGGCTGGCTGCCGGTGCCCTGCTGCTGCTCGTAGTCGTACATCTCCAGGGCGGCCTTCGCGTCGTCGGGGTCGTACTCCCTGCGCTCCTTCCAGGTGTAGAACTGCGCGGAGTGGTTCACGGAGCCGCGGTTCCACTTGTCGTTGACAAAGGCGGCGACCTCGCCGAAGACGAAGAAGTTCGCGGCGGCCTGCGCCCCGAAGCGGGCCGTGACGCGCTCCTGGACGGCCGGCAGGAAGCGGCGGTTCCAGGTGGTGCGCGGGATGTGCACGGCCGTGTCGACGCGGAACCCGTCGACGCCCATGTCGATGTACTTGTTGTAGGCGCCGATCAGGTAGTTCTGCACCTGCGCGTTCTCCGTGTTGAAGTCCGCGAGGTCCTCGTGCAGCCAGCAGGAGCGGGAGTCCTCGCCCTCCCAGTTGCCGATCCAGCACTGGTGGAAGAGGTCCTTCGGGAACATGCCCCGGGTGGGGTTCGGCCACTGGCAGTTGTACAGGGTGTAGCCCTCGGGGCTCCGGCCGCCGGTGGGCCTGCCCCAGTCGAGGCAGACGTTCCCGGCGGGCGCGTCCGCCGACCACAGGTCCCCGTTGTAGTACGACTTCCCCGACTTGGGCTCCACGGTCAGGCCGTCGTACTCGAAGGAGCTGTTCGGCTCGTCGTAGTACCAGCTCCACTGGGTGTCGCGGACCCCGAACACCCTGGTGGTGAACAGGCCCTTGGCGCCCCACCGCGAGGAGTGGTTGTAGACCACGTCCTGGTAGATCTTCATGCCCTTGGCGTGGGCCGCGTTGATCAGGTCCTGGTACGAGGCGCCCGTCGACTCCAGCCGGGCGTCGACCTTGTAGAAGTCGTAGCCGTGGTAGCCGTGGTGGTCGTAGTCGGACCGGTTCAGGACCACCGGGGTGATCCACACGGCGGAGAAGCCGAGCCCCTTGATGTAGTCCAGCTTCTGGATCAGCCCCTTGAAGTCCCCCCGGAACATGGGGTCTTCGTTCGCCGCGTTCCCGGACTTCACGTGCTGGCTGCCGCCGCGGTTGTTGGACGGGTCCCCGTCGTGGAAGCGGGCCGTCAGGACGAAGTAGATCGGGTCCTTGCGCGGATCGGTGCCGAGCGGCCTGCCGGGGGAGGGCTCCGCCGGCCGGTCCCCGGTGGTGGCGCCGGCCGGGGCGGAGGCGGGGGAGGTGTTGCCCGCCGCGTCCACGGCCCGCACCGTGTAGGCGTACGCGGTGCGTTCGGCGAGCCCCGTGTCGGAGAACACGGTCGAGCCCACGTCGGTCACCAGGGTGCCGCCGCTGCCGCCCGTGCGGGTGACCTGGTACTTCACGACCCCGCGGTCGTCGGTGGCGGGCTCCCACGAGAGCAGTACGGAGACCCCGTCCGCGGCGGCGGCCACCCCCTGCGGGGCGGTCGGGGCCTGCGTGTCGGGAGCGGTGGCCGCGCACGGGTCGGCGGCGCCCGCCGTCACGGTGTTGTTGCGGACGGTGGAGACGCCGGCGCCGATCGCGTAGTCGGAGCCGCGGTTGTTGTCCCAGACGCCGTTGCCGTTGTTGAACGCGGCCCTGAGACCGGTGGCGGAGCCGAGGTCGACCTCCCGCTTCCACCAGCCGGCGCAGGCGGGCTGCATCCCGACGCCGGGGACGGCGGTCCAGGACCCGCCCGCTGGCTGGTAGTGGAGGTTGGCGGTGGACCAGCCGAGCGCCTCGGTGGAGTAGTAGACGGTGGCCTTCGAGCCCGTCGGGGGCGGGGCGTCCGCGCAGGGGTCGGAGTGGGCGACGACCCCGTCCTTGACGGTGATGCTCCCGGTGCCGAGGGCGTAGTTCCGGCCGCCGTTGTTGTCCCAGGTGCCGGTGCCGTTCGTGAACGTGGCCTGCAGTCCGGCCGCCGCGCCGAGGCTGACGGTCTTCTTCACCCAGTCCGTACAGGCGGGCTCCATGGCGACGCCGGGGACGGCCGTCCAGGCGCCGCCGTCGGGTGCGTAGTGAAGTTTGTACGCCGACCAGTTCCTGGTCTTCGTCCAGTAGAAGACCGTGGCCGTGCTGTCCGCGGCGGTCGCGGAGGCCGCGGCGGGGACGGTACGGGGTGCGCCGGCCCCGGGCGGTGCGCCCGCCAGGGCGAGCAGGCCGGCTGCGGCGACGGCCAGAACGGCTGCCGGGCGCCCCGGCGGCCGGGTGGGGGTGCGTGTCATGTGATTCTCCAGGCAGGGCCTGCCCCGGGGTGCCGGTGGGGGAATTGGGGATCGGCACCCCTGGAAACACAGGCAGAAAATTTCTGAAAAATCTTGCGTCGCCGGGAAGTTACCGCCGCCCCGGCCACAGGTAAAGCCCCGTACCACTACGGCTTCGAAGGCGCGCACCCGCGCCCGTGGCGGCGGTGACGTCCGCCGCGCGAGCCCCGACCCTGCCCGCGGGGACGGCGGGGGCAGGCGCACCGGCACCGGGCTGATCCGGCCCCGGGGACGGCGCTCCGTGCCTGCCGCCCGCCGGGTCGTTCCGGATCCCGCAGTCGGCCGCCCGCGCGGCACGGCCCGGGGGAGGACGCCGCAGGGCCCGTCCCGGCGCGGGGAGGCCCGTTCGTACGCAATCGCACCGGCCCGCCTCCGCCTCGGGGCGCGGCGCGGGACGGGCCGGACGGCCCAGCAGCGATCCGCAGGGGGGACGGACCGGTCCGCACCGGATCCCGGTCTGGAGCCGGCTGCACGTCAGCGGACCGCGGGACCGGGCCCGGCCGACAGGACGCCCCCCGGGGCCGTCCCTTCCGGACCCTGGCGGTTCCGTGGCCTCCGGTGCTGGGCCCCGCGGCACTGCACCCGCTCCGTCTCAGCTCCCCTTCGAGTGCCTCGGAGGCGCGGGGAGCTGCAGCAAAGCCCGGGTGCGCCCCGCACCCGGGCTGCCCTCCGCCTTGCGGGGCGCGCCGGACGACGCGGCCTCATCGGCCAAGCTCCGCAAGGGACGACCCGGCGCCGGGCCGACCTCAGGCTGGCCCCGGCGCGCCCCTGCCCGGGTTCGCCATCAGACCGCCCCGGTACGCGAACGCGACCGCCTGTGCGCGGTCGCGGGCGCCCGCCTTCGCCAGGATCCGCTTCATGTGCGTCTTCACCGTGGACTCGGCGAGGACCAGCAGCCCGGCGATCTCCGCATTGCACAGCCCTTCGGCCGCCAGGCGCAGCACCTCCCGTTCGCGCACGGTCAGCCCTTCCAGCCGGCGCGCCCCCTCCCCGAACTCCGCACCGCCGCCGGCCGCCGGGCCGCCCGCTCCGCCGACCACCTGCGCGACCAGGTCCCGCGTCACCACCGGATCCAGGAGCGCCTCCCCGGCCGCCACCGTCCGCACGGCGTCGATCAGCCGTTCCGGCGAGGCCCGTTTCAGCAGGTAGCCCGCCGCCCCCGCGCGCAGCGCCCCCCAGACGTACGCGTCGTGGTGGAACGTCGTCAGGACGAGCACGCGCGGCGCACCCGGTCCCGCGGCGGCGATCCGGCGGGTGGCCTCGATCCCGTCGACGCCCGGCATCCGTACGTCCATCAGCACCACGTCGGGCCCCAACTCCCCGCACAGCCGCACCGCTTCGAGCCCGTCCGCCGCCTGCCCCACCACCTCGATGCCGTCCCTGGTGCCGAGCACCAGGGCCACCCCGGCGCGCAGCAGCGCATCGTCGTCCGCGACGAGCACCCGTACGGTCACGGCAGCGGGAGCACCGCCCGCAGCAGGAACCCGCCCCCGTCACCCCCTCCGTGCTCCACCCGGCCGCCGAGCACCGCGGCCCGTTCCGCGATGCCGAGCAGGCCGCGGCCCGGCGCGTAGCCCCCGGCCGCGCCGACCCCGTCGTCGGACACCTCGACCTCCAGTGCGCCCGCCGGACCCGCACCGGGCGGACCGCCCCGCCGGGCCGCCGCGACCGGGACCACCGCGACGGAGACCACCGCGGACCGGGCCCGCCCGTGCCTGAGGGCATTGGTCAGCGCCTCCTGCACGATCCGGTACGCCGACGCGTCGACCGTACGGGGCAGCGGCTGCGCCGCGGCGTCGACCCGGACGTCCACCCGCAGGCCCGCCCGCGCCAGCCCCTCGGCCAGCCGCGGCAGTCCGGCCAGTCCGGGGCCGCCCCCGTCCCCGTCCCCGTCTCCGTCCCCCGACTGCGTCACGGTCCCTGAGGCCGCCGCTCCGGGCACCCGTCCGGCACCGTCGCGCCGCAACAGCCCCAGCACGTGGTCGAGTTCGCCGAGCGCCTCCCGTCCGGCGCCCTCCAGACCCTCCAACAGGGCCCGGCTCTGCTGCGGATCGCGGTCGAGCAGCATCCGGGCCGCGCCGGCCTGGACGAGCATGACGTTCACGGTGTGGCCGACCAGATCGTGCAACTCGCGTGCTATGCACGCCCGTTCGTCGGCGGCCACCCGGTCGTGCAGTACGCGGCGCGCCGCATCCCGCTCCTCGTGGCGCCGGGCCGTCCCGTACCCGACGGCCCACGCGAGCAGCCACAGGAACAGCACCCCGAGCGGGATCACGGGGTACGTGCGCTCCAGCCCGCCGAAGTAGGCGGCCATGCCCGGCAGGACCAGCGGCGGTCCCGCCAGCGCCCGGCGCCGGCCGGCGTACAGCCCCAGCGCGTGGACGCCGACCAGGTTCGCGTACGGGGTCACGGGGCTGGCCAGGACGAACAGCGCCTCCGCCGAGAGCGCCGCCGTCCCCGCGGCGTAGGCGGCCAGCGGGGCCCGGCGCCGCAGCGCGACCGCGCCCGCGGCGACCGCCGAGAGCAGGAGCGCGGGCACGATCCGCAGTCCGCCGGCCGCGGCCCCCGCGCCGAGCCGTTCGACCACCATGACGGCGAGGAAACCGGCCGCCGGCAGTCCGTCGGCCACCCAGGGCCGGCCGCGGACCACCGCCGCCACCCGCGCGTACCCGCCCCGCCACCGCATCCGGGGCCCCTCGGGCAGAACACCGCGCCGGACCGTCGGCGCGGCGGCGACGGACCCGGATCCGTCGGGCATCGGCGAACTCATGGCTACTCCACTGGACAGGGGCGGGCACCGCGCACGGTTCCGGACGGGGACGGGGACGGGGGGATTCGGACCGGTTCGAACGCCCCGACCGTACGAGGAGACCGGTACCGGCATCCGGACCGGGTACGGGCACCCGGACCGGTACGGGCACCGGACCGGACCGCGCGAACCGTACCCGCCCCCGCGCGTGCGCACCGCGCGCACGGAGTCGGGCCCCGGACTGTAACCACCCGCCGCCCGCCCCCGCATCGCCCCGTGGGGGTATCACCGGTCCCCCGCCCGGGGTACGGAACGCCCGGAACCGGCCCCGGACGCCCCTCCCGGGGCAGTCCCGGAGCCCCTCCCGGGAGGACGCCCCGCACCCCGCCCGCTCCCTAGCCTCGCCCCCATGACCCCGAACCCGCCCGCACCCGCCCCGGAAACCCCGCCCGCGACCGCCCCCGCCCCTCCGCCGAAGCCCCGCGGCACCCTCCTGCGGCGCACCGGCTGGCTCGCGACCACCCTCCTCGGCTTCGCCACCGCCCTGCTCTCCGCCCGCTACTTCACCCTCGACCCGGAGGCCTTCCTCCCCGAACAGCGCGCCGTCTACCTCGCCCACCTCACCCCGCTCGTCCTCCACATCGGCGGCGGCACCGCGGCCCTCCTCCTGGGCCCCTGGCAGTTCCTCCCGGGCCTGCGCCGCCGCCACCCCCGCGCACACCGGCTGACGGGACGCCTCTACCTCCTCGCCGTCCTCGCCACCGGCGCCGGCGGCCTCGTCATGGCCCCGCGGGCCCTGGCAGCCCCCCTCGGCCCCCTCGGCTTCGCCGTCCTCGGCGTCCTGCTCCTGTGGTCCTCCGCGCGGGCGCTCCTGTGGGCCGTGCGCCGCCGCCCCGACCTCCACCGCGCCTGGGCGGTCCGCTCGTACGCCCTGATCCTCTCGGCCGTCACGATCCGCCTGTGGCTGCCCGTGGCCGACGCAGCCGGCGCCCCCTTCGACGCGGCCTACGCCGCCGGCGCGTGGACCTCCTGGCTGCTCAACCTCCTCGCAGCCGAATACCTCATCAAGCGGACCCGCTCCCACTCCCGCCGCACCACAAAAGGAAACTGACGGTCCGGCAGCCTTCCGGCCGGAAACCGCCCCGCCCCCGCGCCGGGCTGGAACACTCGTGTCGACCTGTCCGCGCACCCCCTCCGGGGCGCCGGACCGCATACGACGGGGGGACGGGCACATGCCGCCGGAGCCGCAACCGCCACAGCATCCGCAACCGCCACACCATGCGCAACAGCCACACCATCCGCAACAGGGGCAGCAGCCGCAGCAGTATCCGTACGCGGCCCCGCCCTCCAGCCGGCCCCCGTCCGCCGGCCCTCCCCGCCAGCCGCCCCCGCCGCCCCCGGGCCACCAGCAGCCGTACCCGCCCCACCCACCGCGCTCCGCGCAGCCCTGGTACGACGCCCCCCGGCGACCGGCCCCGCCCGCCCTCTGGAACCCGTACGCCGCCCGCCCCGCGCCGCCGGGACCGCCCGCACCCCCGCCGCAGCCGCCCCGCCGCCCGTGGTGGCGGCGCCCGGCGGCGGCAGCCGGCGCGGCCGTCCTGGCCCTCGCCCTGCTGGTGTCCGGCGGGTACGCGGTCCTGCGCGACGCAGACACAGGCGGCAGCGGGGACGGCCGGGCCGCCGCCTCCGTACCCGCCGCCACCCCGGGCGGGTCGGAGCCGACCGGCGCGGGCGGCGGACCCGGCTCCGCCCCGACGGCCGACGCGGCCCCGCCCCGCCCGGCCGCGCCCGTCCCCCTGCGCCCCGCATCCGGCGAGACCGGGGGCTGGGCGGTCCCCAACTCCACCGACATCCCCGGCCGCACCACCCTCCTCCACGACCTCTGGATCGTCGGCGACCTCGCCGTCCAGGCGGTGTACAAGGAGGTCACCGCGTACCGCCTGGCCGACGGGTCCCGCGCCTGGACCCTGCCGCTGCCCCACCCCGTGTGCGACACCCCGGTCAACGCCGCACCCGACGGCAGGGTGGTGATCGCCTACCAGAACCGCGACGCGGCCTCCCACGAGGCCAAGTGCGACCAGCTCCAGATGATCGACCTGCGCACCGGCAGGCCGGGCTGGCACCGGGCCCTCGTCGCGAAGGGCAGCCTCGACAGCACCCTGACCGTCCACCTGGCCGTCAGCGGCGACACCGTGGTGGTCAGCCGCTCGCTCGCGGCCGCCGCCTACCGGATCAGCGACGGAGCGGAGCTCTTCGCCCCCCGGCCGCGGGAGACGGGCGGCTGCTACCCCGCCGAGTCGGCGGGCGGCTCCCGCCTCCTGCTGCTCAGCCAGTGCGCCATCGGCAGCCCCATCGCCCGCGACGAGGTCCAGGAACTGGACCCGGCCACCGGCAGGGTGAAATGGACGTACACCTTCCAGAGGAAGGACTGGTACCTGTACAAGGTCCTGTCCGTGGACCCCGTCGTCCTCCTCGCCCGGAGCCGTGGGAAGACCTCCGACTGGACCTTCGTGGCCCTGCGCCCCGACGGCACCCTGCGCTCGGCCCCGGACATCTCCCGGCACAAGCTGAGCCCCTGCAACGGCGCCGGGGACGCGGGCGAGGGAGTGCAGAACTGCCCCGGCGCGGCTGCCGACGCCAGGACCCTCTACCTCGGCAGCGAGGGGAAGGTGGGCGTGTTCGACCTGGACAGGGGGAAGTTCACCTTCGGCGCCACGTACGGCGAGCTCCAGCTCCTGCCGCTGCGGGCGGAGGGCGGCAGCGTGGTCGCGTACCGGCCCCCGACGGCGAAGGGTCCGGGCCAGACCGTCCGCATCACTCCCGGCCGCACGAAGGCGGAGGTGCTGATGCGGCACGCGGAGGCCGGGCGGGCACGCGAGCGCGACGCGCTGGCGGGCGAGGCCGTCTACCACCGCGGCCGCATCCTCATCACCCCCGGCCACCTGTCCGGTGACGACAAGAAGGAGGAGCTCCGCCTGATGTCCTACGGCCGCTGACGGGCGCCGGTGCCGGGCACCGGCCTGCGCCCGGTGCCCGGCCCCCGCCCGGTGTCCGGCCTCAGCCGGCGGCCAGGACCAGGGCCAGGCCGACCAGCGCCGGGACGGTCTGCACGAAGAGGATCCTCCGGCTGGCGGTGGCGGCCCCGTACAGCCCGGCTACGGTCACGCACACCAGGAAGAACACCTGCACCTGGAAGCCCACCGGATCGGACGCCACCGCGCCCCACACCAGACCGGCGGCGAGGAATCCGTTGTACAGGCCCTGGTTGGCGGCGAGCACCTTCGTCTCGGCGGCGAAGGCGGCATCGGTGCCGAAGGCGGCCCGGCCCCTCGGCCCGGTCCACAGGAACATCTCCAGTACCAGGATGTACACGTGGATCGCGGCGACGAGCAGCACCACGGCGGTTGCGAGGATCGACATGCACACAGCGTTACACACGCCCCCCGGACCCCGCCTACCGGGCCGCCGCCCACGCGTGCGCATGCGTGCAGCACCGGAGGGGTGCCGCCGCTGCCCCCCGCCGTCCCGCCGCCCCGTGCGCGCGTACCGTACGGGCCGCCCCGACGGTCGGCCATCCGGCTGGCCCCCCTCTCCGGAGGGGCGGGAACCGCATGGCTGCCGCCCCCGCGGCCTGCCTAGCCTCGAACCATGATCATTTCTCGTCTGTCCTGGTCGTCGGCGGCCCTGGCGCTCTCGGCCGCCCTCCTCCCCGCGCTGCCCGCCGTGCCCGCCGCGGCCGCACCGGACCCCGCCCGCCCCACCCGCCCCGCCTGGTCCCTGCAACAGGACGCCGACGCCCTCCGTGCCGCGGGCACCACGGGGGTGGCCGTCCGCGTCGACACCCCGCGGGGCGCGGTGACCGCCCGCTCCGGTACGGCCGACCCGGCCACGGGCCGCCCGGTGCCCGCCGACGGCTACCTCCGCCTGGGCAGCACCACCAAGACCTTCGTCGCCACCGTCGTCCTGCAACTGGTGGGGGAGAAGCGGCTCTCCCTGGACCGCACGGTGGAGGAGCTCCTCCCCGGCACCGTCTCCGGACCCGGCCACGACGGCCGCGCCATCACCCTGCGCGACCTCCTCCGGCACACCAGCGGCCTGCCCGACTACATCCCGGACGTCTTCCCCGAACCCAGCGCCCAGACCTACTTCACCGACCGCCGGCGCGCCTACCCGCCCGCCGAACTGGTGCGCCTGGCCCTGCGCCGCCCGCCCGCCTTCCCGGCAGGCACCGCCTGGCAGTACTCCAACACCAACTACGTGCTCGCCGGAATGGTCGTCGAGAAGGTCACCGGCCGCACCTGGGAACAGGAGGTCCGCGACCGCATCCTGCGCCCGCTCGGCCTGCGCCGCACCGACACGCCCGGCGGCCGGCCCGGCCTCCCGCACCCGCACGCGTCCAACCACCAGCAGTTCGCCCCGGACGGCCCGCTGGTCGACACCACCCCCGCCTACCGCCCCTTCGACAGCGGGGCCGACGGCTCGATGACGGGCACTGCCCGCGAACTCAACCGCTTCTTCGCCGCCCTGGCCGCCGGACGCCTGCTGGCGCCCGCCGAACGCGCCTCGCTGCTCGACACCGTCCCCGTCCCCGCGGACGGCGGCCACCCGGACGGCACCCGGGACGGCCTCGGCGTGTTCACCACCCCGCTGTCCTGCGGGGGCCGCTACCTCGGCCACGGCGGCAGCGGCCTCGGCTACGCCGTCCGCGCCGCGGCCACCGCCGACGGCCGGCGCACCGTCACCGTCTCGGCCCACAGCCGCTCCGCGGACCCGCAGGCCGCGGCCCGCCAGGAGGAGGCCCTGCGCACCCTCGTCGACCACGCCCTGTGCCGTACGGCCTGACCGCACGCGGCGGTGGGGGAGTGGCGGGCCCGCGGCTGCCGCCCGTGCTCAGCGCGGGCTGAGCAGGCAGAACTCGTTGCCCTCCGGATCGGCCAGCACCCGCCACGAGATCGCGGTCTGGTCGATCCCCGGGTCACCGGCGCCCAGGGCGCGCAGGCGCGCCTCCTCGGCCTCCGGGTCGCCGCCGCGGTACGGGGCGACGTCGAGGTGGACGCGGTTCCAGCCGCTCTTGGCGTCGGGGGAGCGGACGAACTCCAGGTACGGGCCGACTCCGCGGGCGGAGCGCAGGCTCGCCTGGTCGTCCGTCACCGAGTGGACCGTCCAGTCCGTCGCCGCCCCCCAGAACCGGGCCATCTCCCGCGGGTCGGCGCAGTCGACCACCACGGCGGCGACCGGCCCGGTGTCCCCGTAGACCGGGCGGGGCTCCAGCACGCAGAACTCGTTGCCCTCCGGATCGGCGAGCACCGTCCAGGGCACGTCGCCCTGGCCGATGTCGACGGGCGCCGCCCCCAGGTCCCGCAGGCGCGCGACCAGCTGCGCCTGGTGGGCGGCGGAGGTGCTGGCCAGGTCCAGGTGGACCCGGTTCTTGGTCTTCTTCGGTTCGGCGCTGGCCACCAGGTCGATGCAGACGGCCGAGGGGTCCGGGTACGAGAAGCCCACGGGCTCCAGGTTCGTCACCCCGGGGCCCTCGCTGTCGACGCCCCAACCGAGCGCCGCGGCCCAGAAGCGGCCGAGCGCGGAATCGTCCCGGGCCTTCATGTTGATCTGTACGATGCGGGTCGCCATGCCCAAGATCATATGGGCCCGGGCCCGGGCCCGGACGGGCCGGTGTCAGGCCTCCTGCCCGGTGCTCGCGAGGACGATCTCCCGGACCGTCACGTTCTGCGGCTGCCGGTAGGCGTACGCCACCGCCTCGGCCACCACCTGCGGGTCCAGCGCCCCTCCGGCGGACTTCTTCCACACCTCGTAGTCGCTCTTGATCTTCTCGTCGCTGGTGTGGGAGAGCAGGTCGGTCTCGACGGCCCCGGGCGCGATGGTCACCACGCGGACCCCGGCCGGGGCGACCTCCTCGCGCAGGTTCTCCGACAGCGCGTGCACGGCGAACTTGGTCGCCACGTACGCAGTGTGGTTCGGGAACGTCTTGCGGCCCGCGATCGAGCTGATGTTGACCACCGTGCCGCGGCCGCGGGCCAGCATGCCGGGCAGCACGGCGCGGGTCCCGTACAGCACCCCCTTGATGTTGAGGTCCACCATCCGGTCCCACTCCGCGGGGTCCTGGTCCGCGATCCGCCCGAGCAGCATCGCGCCCGCGTTGTTGACGATCGCGTCCGCCGGCCCGAACCGCTCCACCGCCTCGCCCACCGCCTCCTCCACCGCGCCCCGGTCGGTCACGTCCGCCCGGCGGCACAGGGCGTCCGGCAGGCCGAGGCCCTCCAGCAGCTCCAGCCGCCGGGCGAGCAGCAGCAGCGGATGCCCCTGCCCGGACAGCAGCCGGGCCGTCGCGGCCCCGATGCCCGAACTGGCGCCGGTGATGACGATGAGCGGTGCGGCCACGGGAAGACCTCCGGAGTACGGCGTCGACTACGGCCTCCCAGCAGACCACCCGACGCCCCGCGCCGCACGCCCAGGTCCCGGGCCGCTGAGCGCCCGCCCGCCGCGTTCCCACGACCCGCCCCTCGGGCCCGGACCTCCAGCCGCCCGTACGTCCGCTATCCGCCCGCGCCCCCGAGGAACCCCGCCACGGCCGCGGTGAAGGCCGGCGCGTCGTCCAGCCACGGGTAGTGCCCCGCGCCCGGCAGCACGGTGAGCCGCGCCGCCGGGAAGAGCGCCGCGGCCGCCGCGGCCGAGGCGGCCGTCGGCCACAGGTCCACCTCTCCCGCCACGAGGTGCACCGGGCACTCCAGGGCGCCCAGCAGGCGCCGCAGCTCCGCGGTGTCGGGAGCGTATCCGGCGTAGTACTGCTCGCTGACCGCCAGCGACCGCTGGGCCGGGTCCGCGGCGGCGTGGGCCCGGGCGGCCGCGTCCCAGCGCCCGTACATCAGCGGCTCGAAGGCGGGGCGGTGCGGCGCCGCCTCCGCGAAGCTGCGGGCCGCCTTGACCCGCCGGTACGCCGCCTCGGCCCCCGCGAACCAGGGCTCGCCGGACCGCCCGGCGACGACCTCCTCCGCCCCCGTGTCGGACGGCAGTCCGACGGCCGCGAAGGACGGGGTGACCAGCGTCAGGCTGTTCAGCCGCCCGGGGTGCGCCGCGGCGTAGAGGAGGGCCAGGCTGCCGCCGGCCGAGTGGCCCAGCAGGTCGATCCGGTCCAGCCCCAGGTGCCGACGCAGCGCCTCCACGTCCGCGACCAGCCGGTCGACCCGCGCGCTGGCCGGGTCGGCGGGCACGGCGGAGGACCCGGTGCCGCGCGTGTCGGGCAGGACGAGCGTGCGGTGGGCGCCGAGCCCGCCGAGGTCCCCCAGGTACGCGGACGCGCGGCCGGGTCCGCCGGGCAGGCACAGCAGCGGCGGGCCTTCGCCGGTCCGGCGGAAGGCGAGCAGGGTGGTGTCGTACGAGGTGAAGAACTCCATGCCGGACAGCCTGCGGGGGCCCGCAGGCCACCGGCTACCGTTCAGCCACAGCTGAACGATCAGAGTGCGGGCGCTGCGGCGCGCGGGGGCGGGGGACGTCGTGCCGGTGCAGATCCGCCTGACGGCGGCCGAGGTGGCGCGGGTCCGGCTCGCCGTGTCCCCGCTGGCCGAAACGGTCTTCGGGGTCCGGGCCGCCCTCGGGTTCAGCGCCCACGAGGTGTACCGGCCCTGGGTGCGCGAGGCGCAGCCCGTACTGGCCGGAGAGCCCGAACTCCCCCTGCTGCGCCTCCTCCTGGCCGGCTGCCTCCCCTCGTTCCTGTTCCCCGTACCCGGGGAGCGCCTGCCCGCCTTCGGCGACGAGGCGGCGGTCCTGCGCGCGACGGACCCGGCGTACGCGGCCTCGGAGTGCGCCGCCGCCCTGGGAGCCCGCGCCCGGCGGCTCCCCGACCCCGCCGTCCTGCCGGAGCGCCTCGCCCGCGCCCTGACGCGGTGCCACGACCGGCTCGTCCGCCCGCACTGGGGCCGGATGCGCGCGGTCCTGGAAGCGGACCTGGGCGCCCGGGCCCTGACCCTGGTGGACAGCGGGGTGGAGGGCCTCTTCGCGCAGCTGCACGAGGACCACGCGGACGTCGTGTGGCGCGAGGGCGAACTCGTGGTCCACGGGCGCCGCCGCACCGGGACGGTGTGCTCCGTCGACGCGGGCGGCCACGGGCTCGTCCTGATGCCCACCGTCTTCGGCTGGCCGGACGTCATCGTCGACCACTCCCCGCGCGCCGCGGCCTCGATCCGCTACCCGGCCGCCGGCGTCGGCATCCTGTGGGAGCGGCCCCGCCCCACCCGCGCGGGCCTCGCCGCCGTACTGGGCCGCACCCGCGCCGCCCTCCTCGCCGAACTGGGCGAACCCCTCACCACCCCCGCCCTCGCCGCCCGCCTCGGCGTCACCCCCGGCGCCGTCTCCCAGCACCTGGGCGCGCTGCGCGGTGCGGGCCTGGTCACCACCCGCCGCACCGGCCGCACGGCCCTGCACCTGCGCACCCCGGCCGCCACCGCCCTCACCACCCGGGACGGGGACTGACCCCGGCCCCTGCGCACGGACGCCGATCCGCCTTAATCCGGATGCCTGTTCGCCCGATCGGCGCGTACCCTCCCCGGATGAGGGAGACGACGGTGCGCGCGGTCAACGTGCTCACATCACGCTGGGCCGGAGCCGCGGTGACCGGGGCGGAGGGCACGGTGCTGACGGCGGCCGGCGTATGGCCCCTGCTCGCCGTCCTCGCGGACGGCGCCGGCGGACCCGCCCGCGGGGAGCTCGCCGCCGCCCTCGGCCTCCCGGCGGACCGCGCCGCGGCCGCAGCCGACACCTTCCTCGCCGCCCTGGCGGGGGTCCGCGGCCTGGCGACCGCCACCGGCCTGTGGACCCGCCGCGACCTGCCCCTGGAACCGTCCTGGGCCGACCGGCTGCCCGAAGGCACCCGCGGGTCCCTCACCGGCGACCCCGCGGCCGACCGCGCGGCGCTCGACGCCTGGGCCGTTCGGAACACAGGCGGCCTCGTGGACCACCTGCCGGTTCCGGTCGACGAGGGCACGCAGCTGGTCCTCGCCTCCGCCCTCGCCCTGCGGCTGAAGTGGATCCAGCCCTTCCAGCCCGTGCCCACCACCTTCACCCAAGGGCCGTGGGCCGGGCGGGAAGCCCTGGGCCTGATCCGCGGCACCTCCCTCCTCGACCGCGTCCGCGTCGCCGAGGCTCCCTGCGGACCCCTCACCCTGCTCGAAGTCGTCGGAGCCGGCGGCGTCGACGTCCACCTCGCCCTCGGCCCACCGGACGCCCGCCCCGCCGAGGTCGTCACCGGCGCCGTCGCCGCCGTGACCCGTACGATCCCCGCCACCGACGGCCGCGCCCTGCCCGACGGCAGCCCCGGCCCCGGCCTGCACATCGCCCCGCACCTCGCGTACGAGCCCGAACCCCGCCTGGCCGTCGAGACGGTGGCCTTCTGCGCCACCGCCGACCACGACCTGCTCCACCACCGCCGGCTCCTCGGACTGGACACCGCCTCCGACGGCAGCAGGGGCCACTTCCCCGGCATCAGCAGCCGCCCGCTCTTCGTCACCACGGCCCGGCAGTCGGCCGTCGCCCGCTTCGGGGCGGAGGGTTTCGAGGCGGCCGCTGCCACCGCGGTCGGCATGGCGGTCGGCTCCGCGATGCCGCCCCCGGTGATGTACCGGACCCGCCTCATCCGCGCGGTCTTCGACCGCCCCTTCGGCTTCCTCGCGGTCCACCGCACCTCCCGGCTCGTCCTGGCCGCCGGCTGGGCCGCCGACCCCCTGCCGAGCCCGCCGGACGCATGGATGTACGACTCCGACGACGAGGACGACTTCTAGGCCGGGGCCGCCCCGGTCCGCACCGCCCCCCGCCCCGCGGCGCCCCCGCCCTTCCCGGCCCGAAACCGCCCCCGGCCCGACCCTGCCGAAGCGCCCCCGGGCCCCGCCGCCCCGGGCCGCCGCCGCAGGCTCCGGGCCCCTGGGGCCCTCCGGAGCCCACGGCGCTGCGGGCCCGGCGGTGCGCCCCGGCTTTGGCCGGACCGGGACCTGCCCGCCCCGGCCGCCCGTCCGTACGATTCCGTCATCCCCTCTCCACGGCCTCCGCCGGCCGGCTCCCCCCACTCCCGGTACGCCGCACACATCCGCGTGCCGCCCCGTACGGAAGCAACGGATGGGAGAAACATGGCCGGTGGACTCCTCGTGAGCGGCGCGATCGGCGCCCTGCTCACCGCAGCCCTGCCCGTGCAGCACAGCCCCTCCACCATCGTGGACCCGCCGCCCGACCGGATCGTGATCGAGGTCGCGACGGTCAACGGGTCCGGCTGTCCGAAGGACACCACGGCCCTCGCCGTGTCCGAGGACAACACCGCGTTCACCGTGACCTACAGCCAGTACACCGCCCAGAGCGGCGGCGGCGCACCCCCCACGGCGGCCCGCCGCAACTGCCAGCTCAGCCTGGTCGTCCACGTCCCGCACGGCTTCACGTACGCCATCGCCAGCGCGGACTACCGCGGCTACGCCTCCCTCGCCCCCGGCGCCAGCGGCACCGAGAAGGCCTCGTACTACTTCCAGGGCTCCCCGCAGACGGCGTACCGCCAGCACGACTTCGGCGGCCCGTACGAGGACAACTGGCAGGCCACCGACGAGACCGACTGGGCCCAGCTGGTCTGGGCGCCCTGCGGGGTCCAGCGCAACTTCAACATCAACACCGAACTGCGCGTGAACCGCGGGACGGCGGCCCCCGGCTCGACCAGCTACATGACCATGGACTCCACCGACGGGAACATCAGCACGGTCTACCGGCTGGCCTGGAGGGAGTGCCACCGGAACTGACCCCGCCGCCGCGCGCGGCCCCCGCCCCCCTGTTGGCACACCACGGCGCGTTGTAGGACAGGATCTGACCTACTTCCTCCGTACTGTGGGACGTGTCGGCAGGGAGGTCCCCGGCCGCGACGAAGGCGGTAGACCATGGTCACTCACGTTCCTGCAGAGGCCCGCGGCGACGAGCGCGGAGCACTCCTGGCCTTCGCCGAGGCGCAGCGCGGCGCGCTCCGCCGCTCGGTCCTCGGCCTCACCGAGGAGCAGGCCGCCAGCCGGCCCAGCGCCAGCGGGCTCTCGCTGTCCGGACTGCTCAAGCACGTGGCCGAGACCGAGCTGCTGTGGCTGCGCCTCGCGCAGCAGCAGCCGAACGAGCACCAGCGCACCCCGGAGACCTGGGCGGACGGCTTCCGCCTGACGGGCCCGGAGACGGTGCCCTCCATCCTCGCCTTCTGGGAGGAAGTGGCCGCCGAAACCGAGGAGTTCGTACGCTCCGCACCCAGCCTGGACGACACCTTCCCGCTGCCCGAGGCCCCGTGGTTCCCCGCGGAGGGCAAGGTCTCCGTGCGCTGGCTGGTCCTCCACCTGGTCGAGGAACTCGCCCGGCACGCCGGCCACGCGGACATCGTCCGCGAGTCCCTCGACGGCAAGACAGCCTTCGAACTCGTCGCGGCAGAGCGGGCGTAGGGGCCCGCCGCAGTGCGGGGGCGGGCCCTCAGATGCCGGTGGAGAGCGCTTCGCTGCGCCACGCGTCGAGTTCGCGGCGTACGAGCGCGAGCTTCGCCTCGACGCGCTCCACCGCATCCGCCCCCAACTGCAGGCGCAGCGGCGGCTCCGCGGCCTCCGTGACGTCGACGACGGCCTTGGCGGCCTTCGCGGGATCGCCCGGCTGGCGCCCGTTGCCACCCGCGAGGGCCTCGCGCACCGGACCCGCCCCGGCGGCGTAGTCGGCGATGGAGGCGGGCTCCCCGCGCAGGCTCGTACCGTCGAGGAAGTCGGTGCGCAGCCCCCCGGGCTCCACGACCGTCACCCGGATCCCCAGCGGCGCCAGTTCGCCGTGCAGCGCCTCGGAGATCCCCTCGACCGCGAACTTCGACGCGCCGTACAGGCCCACGCCCGGGGCGGTGGCGAAGCCGCCCACGGAGCCGATGTTCAGGACGTGCCCGGACCGCTGGGAGCGCAGCACCGGCAGCGTGGCCCGCAGGGTGTTCAGCACCCCGAAGACGTTCACGTCGAACAGCTCCCGCGCCGCCGCGTCGGAGACCTCCTCCACCGCTCCCACGAGCCCGTACCCGGCGTTGTTCACCACGACGTCGATCCGGCCGAACGCCGCCAGCCCGGCCTCCACCGCGGCCGCGAGCTGCGCGGGCTCGGTCACGTCCGCGGTCACGGCCAGCAGCCCCGCGGGCCGCTCCGGGTACGCCTCCTGCACCGCCGCCGCGGACCGCGCCGTGGCGACCACCCGGTGCCCGCGCTCCAGAGCCTCGCGGGTGATCCCCGCACCCAGCCCGCGCGACGCACCCGTGACGAACCACACGCCCATGATCTCTCCTGCTCTGCCCGTGCCAGCCCCTGCGGCCGACGGGAAGACGCTAGGAGCTAGAGTCGGCTCTAGATCAAGAGCCGTGTGACGGGGGTCACCCATGGACCTGGGTATCGGGGAGGTCGCGCAGCGCAGCGGGCTGAGCGTGCACACCCTGCGCTTCTACGAGCGGGAGGGCCTGTTCGCCAACCCGGTGCGCCGGCTGTCCAGCGGACGCCGGGTCTACCACGAGGAGGACCTCGCGTGGCTGGCGGTGTGCACGCGGCTGCGCGCCTCCGGCATGCCCCTGGCCGAGATCCGGGAGTACGTCGCACTCGCCCGCCGCGGACCGGGCAACGAGCACGAGCGGCTCGCCCTGCTCCGCCGGCACGAGCAGCACGTGGAGGACCGGATCCGGGCCCTGCACGAGACCCTGGACGTCATACGCCACAAGGTGCGGATCTACGAGGAGCACCTGGCCCGCGGCGAGGCCGACCGGCTCTGGAACCCGTCCCGCACGGACGCCCCGCAGGACATCCCGCAGGGGCAGGCGGACGACACGCCCTGATCCGAACCAGGGCGGGGGCGACGAGGGGCGGGCGGGCCCGGCCGGAGTCGAACCGGCGTCCTCGCGGTGTTGGAGACCGCGCGCGTCGACCGCTGCGCTACGGACCCGCCCGCCGCCACCCTACGCACCGCAGGACCGCCCGCGGCAGCCCGGATCCCGGGACCCCGCGCGGGACCCCGGGATCCTGGGGAGCGGGCGGGACCCGGCCGGGTAGCGGCGACCGGTCAGCGGTCGAGGAGGCCCCCGGCCACCGCGTCCGGCACCGGCGCGTACGCCGCCGGGCGGGCCGTGAACGTGCCGCGGCCCTGCGTACGGCTGCGCAGCCGGGACGCGTAGCCGAACAGCTCCGCCAGCGGGACTGCGGCCGTGACCACGGTCGTACCCGCCTGCACGGTGGAGCCGGTGACCCGGCCGCGGCGGGCCGCGAGGTCCCCGAGGACCCCGCCGACCGCTTCCTCCGGCACGGTCGCGCAGACCTCCGCCACCGGCTCCAGCAGCTGCATCCCGCAGGAGCGCAGCGCCGCACGCAGCGCGAACCTGCCCGCGGCGCGGAACGCGAGCTCCGAGGAGTCCTTGGAGTGCGTCGCCCCGTCGGTCAGGACCACCCGCAGGCCCGTCACCGGGTGCCCGCCCAGCGGACCCTCCGCCAGTGCGTCCCGGCAGCCGGCCTCCACCGCACGCGCGTACTCCTGCGGAACCCGCCCGCCGGTCACGGCGGAGCGGAACTCGAAACCGCCGCCGTCCCGCCCGTCGCGACCACCGCGCCCCGCGGCCCCGTACGGCATCCCGTCCGCCTCCTCCAGCGGTTCGACGTCGATGACGACATGGGCGAACTGGCCCGCCCCGCCGTCCTGTTTGACGTGCCGGTACACCAGCCCCGACACCCCGCGCACGACCGTCTCGCGGTACGTCACCCGCGGCCGGCCCACCGACACCTCCACCCCGTACCCGCGGCGGACCTTCTCCACCGCGACCTCCAGGTGCAGTTCGCCCAGCCCCGACAGCACCGTCTGGCCGGTATCCGGATCGGTGCGGACCACGAGGGAGGGGTCCTCCTCCGCGAGCCGCGCCAGTGCCGTCGCCAGCCGGCCCGTGTCGCTGCTGCGCACGGCCTCGACCGCCACCGTCACCACCGGCTCGGCCACCTGCGGCGGTTCGAGCACCAGCGGGGACCGCGGCGCGCACAGGGTGCTGCCGGCCCGGGCGGCCCGGGGGCCGACCACGGCCACGATGTCGCCGGCCACCGCCTCCTCCCGCTCCGTGTGCCGGTCGGCCTGGACGCGCAGGATCCGCGCGATCCGCTCCGTGCGCCCGGTGCCCGCATCGAGCACCTGGTCGCCCCTGCGGACCGTCCCCGCGTACACCCGCAGGTAGGTGAGGCGGCCCGTGGCGCTGGCCGCCACCTTGAACGCGAGCGCCGTGAACGGGCCGTCGGGATCGGCCGCCCGCTCCTCCTGCCCGCCGCCGTCCGCCGCACCGCGCACCGGCGGCACGTCGGCGGGCGAGGGCAGCCAGGAGACCACGGCGTCGAGCAGCGGCTCCACCCCGCGGTTGCGGTACGCCGAGCCGCACAGCACGACCAGGCCCTCCCCGCTCAGGGTGAGCGCGCGCAGCGCCCGGGTCAGCACCTCCTCGCCGAGCTCCCCGCGCGTGCAGTACTCCTCCAGGGCCTCGGGGTGCAGGCCCGCCACCGTCTCTTCGAGCAGCCGCCGCCGGCGCCCCGCCTCGTCGAGCAGCTCCGCGGGGACCGGTCCGGCGGAGTGCGCGCAGTCCCCCGGCGGGGCGGTGCGTCCGGCCCCGTCCCAGGTCAGGGCCTGCATGCGCAGCAGGTCCACGACCCCGGTGAAGGAGTCCTCCCGGCCGATGGGCAGCTGGACGACCAGGGGTACGGCGCCCAGCCGGTCCCGCAGGGAGGCGACGGCCGCGTCGAGGTCGGCCCCGGCCCGGTCCATCTTGTTGACGAACGCGATCCGCGGCACGCCGTGCCGGTCTGCCTGCCGCCACACCGCCTCGCTCTGCGGTTCCACGCCCGCGACGGCGTCGAACACGGCGACGGCCCCGTCCAGGACCCGCAGGGAGCGCTCGACCTCGTCGGCGAAGTCGACGTGCCCCGGGGTGTCGATGAGGTTGAGCCGGTGCCCCGCCCAGGCGCAGCTGACGGCCGCGGCGAAGATGGTGATGCCGCGGTCCCGCTCCTGGGCGTCGAAGTCGGTGACGGTGGTGCCCTCGTGCACCTCGCCCCGCTTGTGGACGGCGCCCGCGGCGTACAGGACGCGTTCGGTGAGGGTGGTCTTGCCCGCGTCTACGTGGGCGAGGATGCCCAGGTTGCGGACGGAGGCGAGGGATCGCTGGACGGATCGCATGGCCGGAGGCCTTTCGGAACAGGGTGGTGCACGTACGGGACGGCGCGATTCCCCGACCGGGCGGCGGCCTCCCGCACGCCCCCCGCCCCGCACCCCGGCGTGCGCACGCGCACGTACGGGAGGAACGGGGGACCGGAGGGACTGCGGGGGCGGGGCCGGACGCATCAGCGCAGGCGGCTGCACCCACAGCCGCCGCGGACCCGTCGGGACTACGTGCGGGACCGGCCGCGCAGCCGGAACCGCGCGGCCCGGGACACCGGGATCACGTCGTACCGCGACAGGGGAACGAAGACGCTGGCGCGCTGGCGGCACATGTCCCGTTCCCTCCTTCGACTCCGGCTCGTACGACCACGGGTGCACGCAGTCCCCGGCCGACGGCCGCGGGCGGTGCACAGGGCGAGTCTAGGGAGGGGACCCGGCGCCCGGCACGCGGTTTTCCCCGGCCGGTAAGGTGCGCCCATGAGCACTGCGCCCCGCCCGAGCCCGCACGCCGCCTACCTCGCCGGACTGTTCTCCCTCGAGGGCCGCGTGGCCCTCGTGACCGGCGGCAGCTCCGGCATCGGACGGGCCATCGCCGGCGCGCTGGCCCGCGCCGGTGCGAGCGTGGTGCTCGTGGCCCGCGGCCGCGACCAACTGAAGCTCGCAGCAGACGAGTTGACGGCCGAGGGCGGCCGGGCCGCCTGGGTCGGCGCGGACCTCGGCACCCGCGAGGGCGTGCGCACCGCGGCCGAGCAGGCCGTCGAGGCCTTCGGCGAGCCCGACATCCTCGTGAACTGCGCCGGGATCAACCTGCGCCCCCCGATGGGCGAACTGGACGAGGACGTCTGGGACGCCACCATGGCCGTCAACCTGGACGCCCCCTTCCTGCTGGGCCGCCGCTTCGGCCCCGGCATGGCCGAACGCGGCTTCGGCCGCATCATCCACATCACCTCCCAGCAGGCCCACCGCGCCTTCGTGCAGAGCGGCGCGTACGGGGTCTCGAAGGGGGCACTGGAGTCCCTGGCCCGCTCCCAGGCCGAGGCCTGGTCCCCGTACGGGGTCACCTGCAACACCCTCGTACCCGGCTTCGTGATGACCCCGCTGAACGCCCGGCTCTCCTCGGACCCCGCGCGCGTGGCGGCCCTGGCCGAGCGCACGATGACCGGCCGCAACGGCCTGCCGGGGGACTTCGAGGGCGCCGCCGTCTTCCTCGCGAGCCCCGCCTCGGCGTACGTCACGGGCCAGTCCCTCTTCGTGGACGGCGGCTTCTCCGTCCACTGACCGGGTCCGCGGCCCTCAGAGCAGCACCGCTCCCGCCACCGCCGCGGCCAGGAACACGACGAGGACCGCGGTGTTGACGGCCGTGTCCAGCCCCTCCGACCGGCGGTCGGCATCCCGGTCCAGGGTGAACACGGCCGGGTCGGCGCGGTCGTAGGAGACCGCGACCCCGCGCCCGTACGCGCGTGCGGGGTCCGGCACGTGCTCCGTGCAGTGCGCCGTGACGGCCTGCCCCGCACCCGTGGTGAACGACACGACCGGGGTGATCGAGGTCATCGTGCTGCCCTCGCCCTGGTCGACGGTGACGTCTTTGAGGACCGCGGAGATCCGCCCCGGCACGGTGTCCATGGCGGCCAGCCGCGCGATGCGGCTCCTCTTGGCGCGTAGGGTGGCGGGGAGGTGCGCGGCGGCGTAGAGGGCCCCCGGCCCGCCGGAGCCGATCAGCGCCCACGGCCACCCCCACGCGACCGCGGCCAGGGCCACCAGCCCGGCGTACACGAGGAAGAGGGCGCAGGCGGGCCGTCCCAGCCCGCGGCCGGCCCGCTCCGCGGCGGCGGTGAACCGGTACGCGTGCGGCCTGCCCCGCGGATGGCGGATCCCGACCTCCCGGCCCACCCAGGCGGCCGTGATCGGCGCTCCGCAGTCGCCGTCGTTCGTCACCGTCACCTGCCGGCCGGAGTCCGGGTCGCGGTAGGAGACGACCACCCCTATCCCGCCCGCCTTGGACCCGCCGTGCCGGGGCTCGCGCACCTGCTCGATCCGCCCCGTCACCCGTACCGCCCGCTGCGCCCCCGTCACCCCGGCCAGCGCCGTGGCGAACCCGACCGCGGCCGCGGCGCCCCACACGGCGCACCACAGCGCCAGACCCTCGTCCCACCCCATGCGCCCTGCTCCCGCTGCCGTCTCTGCTCCGTACGGACCGTCAACTACCGCTGCGCCGCGTGACGTTGCCCTTGCCGTCCGCCTCCAGGACGCCCGTACCGCCCCCGGCCGCGACCACGAGCCTCAGCGGACCCGCGGCGCCGTGTGCGACGAGCTGCCAGCCCTCCTGCCGGGACCCGTCGCCGATCAGGTCCCGGGCCTCCTCCACCAGTGCGGGGATGCGCCCGTAGGGCAGCGGCCGCGGGTCGAACGCGGCGGCCCGTACGGCTTCCGGGGCGAAGGCGACCGTCACCCGGCCCTCCTGCACGACCACGGTCAGCGCCCGCCGCTGGTTTGGCTCCCGCGTCAACGACTCGACGGCTGAACGCAGTTCACCGGCGTCGAGCATGGACCTGCCCGGACCGAGCGTGACCGTACCCGTCGCGGAGGTGACGGTCACGGTCACGGTCGCGGACGTCGTGGAGGAAATCGAGGAGGAGACGGATGGCGCGGGCGCCGCCCCGGACCGGTCCGGGGCGAACAACTCGCCGCGGAAAAACAGGAGTACGGCGGCAGCTCCGAGCAACACCCCGGCAAGCGTGAGGAATCCGCCCGCCGCCGCGCCCGGGGACCCGTCCTTCAAGGCCGGACCGGGCACCTGGTCCAGCCGCGCCCCGGCCGCCCGCTCCTCCCACTCCGGCGTCGGCCGCCGCACGATCCGCGCCTTCCACGGCCGGTCCGGCGGGTACGACACGACCACGACCCCGCCCGTCCGGTAGTCCGGCAGCTCGCTGACGTGGACCTCCTGCCGCACCTCCACCCGGAAGGCGGCCGCCCCTTCCGGTGCGACGGACAGCTCGAAGCGCACCGGGACGTCCGTCGCCTCGGTCTGCGCCGGCTCCCGGGACCCGACGACCGCGAGCGCCGTCAGCGGCGCGGTGCCCGCCTCCCGGCGCCGCCGCGGCAGGGACACGAGCAGCAGCAGGAGCCCGTACGCCACGGGCAGCCCCACCCCCGCGACGATCAGCGGAGCCCGCCCGGCGACGCAGCCGCCGACCAGGGCGGCCAGCGAGGCGCCGAGCACCCCGCCGGTCAGGAACCCCCGCGCGAGCTCCGCAGGCCTGCTGTGCGTCGGCGGCGCGCCCGCGGTCTCGTCCATGGGGCCGATTCTGCACGGCCCGGCTGTCCGCCGACAGGCCCCCGCACCCGCGGTCCCTGTCGGAGCGGACGGCCCCGGCGGCCGGCCCCGAGGACCCCGGACACGAACGGTTGGGCCGGAGTTCACGGGGCGATCCCCTCCCCGCGGCCCGCAGTTCGGGCCGGGCCGCGACCGTCGGCGCTCCCACCAGTCGCCCCCCTGCCGACCTTCCGGAACGGACTGCCCCTCGTGACCGCACCGCGCCCCCGCCGCCGAACCATCCCCGGCCGCTCCCTTGCCGCCGCCCTGACCCTCGGCCTCGTACCGGCCCTCGCCACCGGCGTGCTCGCCGCCGCGCCCGCGCAGGCCGCACCGGCCGACGACATCCGCATCAACGAGGTGGTGACCACCGGAAGCACCGAGGACTCGGTCGAGCTCCACAACAAGGGCGCCGCCGCCGTCGACGTGTCGGGCTGGATCCTCAAGGACGACGCCAACAGCTCCCGCTACACGATCGCCGCCGGTACGGTCCTGGCCCCCGGCGCCTTCCGCGCCTTCGACGTGCACGGCAAGTTCGGCCTCGGGTCCTCCGACAAGGCCCGCCTGTACCTGCCGGACGGCAGCACCCTGGTGGACGCCTTCTCCTGGAGCAGCCACTCGGCTCCGTCCTGGTCCCGCTGCCCCGACGGCACCGGCGCCTTCCAGCCCGCCGCCGTCACCCTCGGCGCGGCCAACGGCTGCGGCACCGGCGGCGGGGGCACCTCCCCGACCGCCTGGCCCGGCGGCAGCGCGGTGGCGACGGCCGACGCGGCGAACGTGTTCGGCCAGGACCTCAGCGGCCTCCACCAGGAGGGCTCCGTGATGTGGGCGGCGCAGAACAGCGGGAAGCTGTGGCGCCTGGTCCGCGACGGCTCCGGCGGCTGGAAGCCCGATACGGCCGCCGGCTGGGCGGCGGGCAAGTCCCTGCGCTTCCCCGGCGGTACGGGCAGCCCCGACGGCGAGGGCGTCACCGTGCCCGGCGCGGGCTCCGCGGCCGGCGTGTACGTGGCCTCCGAGCGCAACGGCGACGCCTCGGGGACCAGCCGCCTGTCCGTCCTGAAGTACGACGTCTCGGGCACCGGCACCTCGCTCACGGCCGCCCGCGAGTGGAACCTGACCTCCGACCTCCCCGCGGTCGGCTCCAACCTCGGCTTCGAGGCCGTGACCTGGGTGCCGGACACCGCGCTCGCCCCGGCCGGCTTCACGGACGCGTCGACGGGGGCGGCGTACGACCCCTCGCGCTACGGGGCCCACGCCGACGGCGTGTTCTTCGTCGGCGTGGAGGGCACCGGCGCGGTCCACGGCTACGTCCTGGAGGACTCCGGCGCCTTCACCCGCGTCGCGACCGTCGCCACCGGCATGTCCGGGGTGATGGAGCTCCAGTGGGAGCCGCAGGCCGCCCGCCTGTGGGCCGTCTGCGACAACACCTGCGGCGGCCGGCACACCACCCTGAAGGTCGGCGCTGGCGGGGCCTTCGCGGTCACCGCCGTGCACAACCGCCCCGCCGGAATGCCCGACTACAACAACGAGGGCTTCTCCCTCGCCCCCGCCGGGGAGTGCACCGCCGGCACGAAGCCGGTCTACTGGGCGGACGACACCAACGACGGCGGGCACGCCCTGCGCCGCGGCACCGTGGCCTGCTGACCCGCTGCCGACCCGGACCCGGCCCCGCCCCGACTGCCACTCCCACGGCCCCGGCCGCGGGGCGGGGCCGGTGCCGGGGCCGACTCGCGCGGCCCGGCCGCGGGGCCGGTCCGTGGCCGCGGCCGACGCCGGGCCGGCGCCCCGGTCCTCCGTGTGATCACCCGCATGCCCTGGATACGCCGCCGCAGCAGGCCCGCCCCCGAGCCGGCCGGGGGCCGGCTGACCGCCCCCGAGTTCCTCGCCCTCGTCCGCGAAGCCCTGGAGGTGCTCGCCCCGGGCTGCACGGCGGGCGCCGAACTCCGGGGCGACTCCCTCCTCAGCCCGCGGGGCTGGGCCGTGGCCCTCGCCCCGGCCGCGCCCGGGTACGAGCAGGACGGCCGCCAGTACGACCTGGTCGTCTTCCCCGACGTGTCCGTCCAGCCCGACGTCCCCTGCTTCACGGACCGGGCCGTGGTCGTCACCACCCCGCGCGACGCCGCCGCACTCTGGGCCCGTACCGCGGGCGCCTGCCTGCTCGCCCTCGACGGCTACGGCGACCTCGCCGAGCACGTGGACCCGGACGAGGAGGACGGTGTACCGGGGTGGCGCTCCCTCAGCTCGGGCGCCGTGGCCTACGGGCTCTCCGACGGGGAGAACCTCCGCCTGCAGAAGGCCCTCGCGGAGTCGGGCGCGCTGCGCAGGCTCGCCCCCGTCCTCGCCGAGGACCTGGAGTCCCCCTGGTTCAACGGGGTCCGCATCTTCTACGGAGGCGCACCGGGCGCCGTCGAGGCCGAGGTCCGGGTCAACGGCGAGCGCCACGAGGCCGCCTCCGCGGCCCTGGCCGCCCTCGGCCTGCCCGAACCCGCCGTCTTCACCGCCGTCCGGTCCTTCACCCTCCTCCTGCCCCCCGATCCCGAAGGCGGGCACGGCCACGCGCCCGACGGCTGCGGCTGCGCGTGCGGAGGCGGTCTCGACCCCCGCCACCCCGGCTTCGCCCACCCCCTGCCCCACCTGATCGCCGAACTCCCCCCGGCCGAGCGGGCGGAGCGCGTGACCCACGACTCGGGCGCGGTCATGATCGCCCGGGACCTCGGCAACTTCCTGAAGGTCCGCCTGCCGGTCCGCCTCGACGACGGACGCACCCTGGTCCACCTCGTCTGGGTGTACCTGCGCGCCGAGGTCATCGAGGACTACACCCGCCGCGTCCACGACGGCACTCTCGAAGGCCACCGCTTCGAGGGCCTGTTCTGCAACGCCGTCGAGCCCTGGGGCGAGGAGCTCCTGAAGGCCCCCGTCCTCCTCGGCGGCCAGCGCGGCAACCCCGACGCCTCGATCCGCATGACCGAGGTCCTGGACTCGCCCCACCCCCTGATGTCCCGGGTCCTGGGCGAAACCTGGCCCGCAGCCGCCGTCCTCCCCGCCCCCGGCCCGGCTGCCGCCTCCTGAAACCGGCCGCGGGCGGTCCCGCAGGTCAGCCCGCGGCCGCGACCGTGACCGCCACCGGGGCCGGGGAGCCCGCGGGGACCCGGCGCCCCGCGGCCCGGCAGCCCGTGCAGCCGGGGTGGCCGGTGCGGGCGGCCGTGTCCCGCACCCGCCAGGACCACTGCGCCTCCGGGCGCGGCCCGCTGGGCTTGCCCCAGCCCGCGAGGTGCAGGGCCCAGGTCGTCAGGAGGGCCCCGGCGGCGAGGGCGGCGCCGAGCCAGAGGCCGGGGGTCCACGCCAGGCAGAGGGAGGCCCCGCCGACCGCCGCGGCGAGGACGCCGACGGCGGTTCCGGTCCAGCCCGCCACCGTGTGGCCGAGGTCGACGTGGCCGTGTGCACTCATGGTGTGACTCCCGTTCGCAGGGGCGGCCGGGCAGGATGAGGGGATCCGGGCGCGGCGGGGTGCGCGGCGCCCGGAGCGGTGTCGGTGCCAGGCCGCTCATCGCGAGACCTTTTATCTCACGAGCTAAGTAACTTAGATGCTAAGGAGTTTTTGGGTGCAGGGCAAGACCCGCCCGCCGGCCACGGCCGCCGAGGCGATCCAGCGCATGGACGCGTTCGTGGCCCTCGGGATCGTGGGGCAGCAGGAGGTGGCCCAGGCCCTCGGGCTGAACGTCACCGACCTCACGTGCCTCGGCCACATCCTGGGAGCGGGCGAGACCCCGCTCTCGGCCGGGGACCTGGCCGAGCGCGTGAACCTCACCACCGGCGCCGTCACCGGCGTGCTCAACCGCCTGGAGAGGGCCGGGTACGCCGAGCGCCGCCCCGACCCGGCGGACCGGCGCCGCGTCCGGGTGGTGGCCGTACCCGAGGCGGCGGGCCGGGTCGTGGCGCTCTACCAGCCCTTCTACGAGCGGCTCGGCGCGGTGTTCGCCGCATACACGCCGCAGGAGACCGCCGTGATCGCGGACTGGTTCACGCGGGCGGCGGAGGCGGCCCGCGAGCATCTGGAGTCCCTGAGGCCGGGCCGCCTCTGACCCCGCCCGGCACCCCCGCCCGAGCCGCCCCTGGGCCACCGCCCCCGGCCCGCCGTCCGACGGCGGGAGCCGCCTGCAAAAGTACGTCGTGCATACTTTTGCGGGCGGAGTACGGCGTTCCGGCTGGTCCGCACTGACCAGGGGATATCCACGATGGACACCGGTACGCCGGCCACCGGCGGCTTCGGCGCGCTTCTGCACGGCCTGCGCACGGCCGCCGGACTCAGCCAGGAGCAGCTGGCCCACGCCGCGGGCGTGAGCGTGCGGGCCCTGTCGTACATGGAGCGCGGCCACTCCCGGGGGCCGCAGCGCCGCACCGTACAGGCGCTGGCCGCGGCCCTGGACCTCGACGCGGCCGCCGCCGGGCAGCTGGAGCACGCCGCGAGCCTGGGCCGCCCCCGCCGGGCCCCCAGGGCGGAAGCCCCGCCGCTCGCCCCCGCCGCACCGGACGGCGCGGCGCCCCCCGCCGCGCCGGCCGCCGCCCCCGACCTGCTGCCGCGCGCCCCGCGCGGTTTCCACGGCCGGGCGGCCGAACTGGACGCCCTGTCCCGGGCCGCGGTCGGCGAGGCGCCGGTCTGCCTGGTCACCGGGCCCGCCGGGGTCGGCAAGACGGCCCTCGTCCTGCACTGGGCCCACCGCGGCCGCGCCGGGTTCCCCGACGGGCTGCTCCACGCCGACCTGCGCGGTTTCGGCGGCACGGGCGAACCCGCCCCCCTCGAGGTGCTGCGCGAGTTCCTGGCGGCGCTCGGCGTACCGCCCGGCGGGGTACCGGAGTCGGCGAACGCCGCCGCCGCGCTGTTCCGCTCGCTCGCCGCCGACCGCCGCCTGCTCGTCGTACTCGACAACGCGCGGGACTCCGAGCAGGTCAGGCCGCTGCTCCCCGGCGGCCGCCACTGCGTCACCGTCGTCACCAGCAGGCACCGCCTGTCCGGCCTCATCGTCACTGACACCGCCCGTCCCGTCGCCGTCGACGTACTCGGCCCGGAAGACGGCACGGAGCTCCTCGCCGAGGTGCTCGGCGCCGAACGCGTCCGTGCGGAACCGGCCGCCGCCCGGCGCCTCGCCGGACTCTGCGGGGGACTGCCCCTCGCCCTGCGCGTGGCGGCCGCCCGGCTGGCGCAGCGCCCCGGATGGTCGCTGGAGGCCATGGCCGCCGAGATGTCCGACGAGACGCGCCGCCTGGGCCTGCTCGACGTGGAGGACACCGGCGTCCGGGCGGCGCTGCGGGTGACGCTCCAGCAGCTCCCGCAGGACGTCGCCGGGCTGTTCGCCCACCTCGGCCGCCACCCCGGCACACACATCGACCGGTATGCGGCCGCTGCCCTGGCGGGCACCGGCCCGGCCGCCGCCGAGGCCGCCCTGGAGCGGCTGGCCGTCGCGCACCTCGTCACCGAGGCGGCGCCCGGCCGGTGGACCCTGCACGACCTCGTACGGCTCTACGCCCGCAGCCTGGACGCCGGCCCCGGGGCGCTCGTGCGCGTCCTCGACCACTACGTGGCCACGGGCGTCGCCGCCGTGGCCGCGGCCGAGCCGGGCAACGAGCAGTGCTTCCCGCTGCCCGCGGACCACCTGCCGCCCGCCGCCGTACGGGAGTTCGCCGACCGGTCCGCCGCCGTGGCCTGGTACGCGGCCGAACGGGACGACCTCGCCCTGGCGGCCGCCGCGGCGCACGCCGCCGGACTGCACGGCAGGGCCTGGCGGATCGTCCTGACGCTGTGGCCGCTGATCGTGTGGCGCGTGCGGGACGGCTGGGTCCCGCTCCTGGAGACCGCGCTCGCCTCGGCGCGCGCCGACGGTGCGGTCGGCGACGGGTACGGCGAGTCGCGGGTGCTGAACGTGCTCGGCTGGGTGCTGATCGAGGAGGGCCGCACCGGGGAGGCGGTGGCCCGGCTGGGGGCCGCCTCCGCGCTCGCGTCCCGGGCGGGGGACGCCGTGGCCGAGGCCAACGCCCTGATCGTCCTCGCCATGGCGCAGGCGGCGCACGGCGGCCTGGCCGAGGCCGCGCAGGCCTGCGGCCGGGCGGTCGGGCTGGCCCGCGGCGCCGGCGACCGGACCATCGAGAGGCTGGCCCTGCAGCACCTCGCCCGGCACTGGGCCGACGCGGGAGAGTGGCGCCGGGCCCTCGGCGCGGCGGACGAGGCCCTGGCCTTCGACCCCGCCGCAGCCGTACCCGGAGCCGGCGGCGGGCCCGGCACGGTCGACATCCCCCGCATCCTGCTCCTCATGGTGCGGGGCGAGGCCCTGCTGGGCCTCGGCGACGAAGCCGGGGGCATCGGGCAACTCGACCTGGCGGCCCGGGAGGCGGAGTCCTCCGGCTACGACGACGGTGCGGTACGGGCCCTCGGCGCCCTGGTGAAGGCCTCGGCGGACCCGGACCACCGGGCGCGCTACGAGGCGGCCCTCGCCCGCCTGACGACGCGCACGTGACCCCGGGGGCCTGACCCGCCCGAGACGGGCGCTGCCCGCCCGGCCCGGCCCGCAGAACTGCGCCGCGCCGCAGTTCTGCGGGCGGAACTGCCTGGTGCGCCTCCGCTGCCGCAGGGTTGTCTGGAAGGCGGTCCGCCGGGGTCCCGCAAGCCCCCGCCGGTACCGGTCCGCCGCGCCGCCCCCCGGCGACGGCGCGGCGGATCCGAGGGAACTTCAGGCCTCCGCCGCCGACGTGCCCCCGCAGGCTCCGGCCGCCGCCGCGCCGGGCAGGGAACCTCACCGGCCCTGCGAGACCAGGTGCTCCGCCGCCCGTCAGCCGGGAACGCCGTCCCGGCCGACTGCGGCCAATCGACTGCGGCCCCGGAGGCCGACACCGCGCCTGCTGACCCGTCAGCCGGCGGTCCGTAAGCCGACCGCCCGGCACCCGGATCCTCGCGACCTCACATTAGATAGAGCGTTCGTTCTAGTTCCCTGCTAGGGTCGACCCCACTGGCTAGAACGTTCGCTCTAGTGCTGAGGAGCCGTCATGTCCGCATCTTCCGCCACCCCCACCACCCATGGCGCACCTGCCGCCCCCGCAGTCACCGTGATCGGCCTCGGCCCCATGGGCCAGGCCATGGTGGCCGCCTACCTCGACCGCGGATACGAGGTGACCCTGTGGAACCGGACCGCCGCCCGCGCCGACGCCCTCGTGGCCCGCGGCGCCCGCCTCGCCGCCACCGTGGAAGCCGCCCTGACGGCCAACGACCTGATCGTGCTCAGCCTCACCGACTACGACGCCGTGCACGCGATCCTCGGACGGGCACCGCACGCCCTCGACGGCCGCACCGTCGCCAACCTCACCTCGGACACCCCCGCCAGGGCCCGCGAGACCGCCGACTGGCTCGCCGGGCACGGCGCGGTCCACCTCACCGGCGGAGTCCAGGTCCCCCCGCCCGGCATCGGCAGCCCCGACGCCGCCGCGTACTACAGCGGCCCGGCCGACGCGGTCGAACGGCACCGGACCGCCCTCGAAGTGCTCACCGGCATCGAGTACCTCGGCGAGGACCCCGGCCTCGCGGCCCTGTACTACCAGATCGGCATCGACATGTTCTGGACCGGACTGGCGGGCTACCTGCACGGCCAGTCCGTCGCCCTCGCCAACGGCATCCCGGCCGAGCAGTTCCTCCAACATGCCGTCAAAACACTCGACTTCACGTACTTCCTGGAGTTCTACGCACCGCGCATCGACGCCCGCAACCACGAGGGGGACGTGGACAACCTCGCCATGGCCGTCGCCAGCCTCACCCACGTCCTGCACACGACCGGCGACTCGGGTGTCGACACGGCGCTGCCCGCCGCCGTACTCGGCCTGTTCCGCCGGGGCGTCGCCGCCGGCCGCGGACACGACAGCCTGACCGCCCTCACGGAGACCCTCACGCACTGACCACCGGACCGGCAGGGCCCGGCCCGGCGACCCAACAACCCCACCTGATGGGTCGCACGGGCCCCGCCGGCCGGCCCCTCCTCCTACCGTGGAGGGACGAGCGGCCGCACCGACGGCGCCGCGGAGGGGCAGGGGCAATGGCGACGACCGTGGTCGGATTCCGGCTCGGCTGCGAGACGACGGCACGCCGGGCCACCGTGCTCCTGACCGCCGCCGGAGTCCTCCACCGCAGCTACGAACTGCCCGGCCGCACCCCCAGGCCCCGGCGCCCCTCGGTCCCGGTCGCCCCGGACCCGCACCCCGTACCCCGGCAGGCGGCCGCACTGCGCAGACTCCACGCGGAGCTGCTGCGCACGGACTACCCCCGCGTCCTCATCCCGCCCGTCTGCATCCGCCTCGACCTCGACGAACACCCCCTCCACCCGCGCCCCTACGGCGACCACGCGCCCCCGGTGCACCCGGAGCTCCTCACCGAGTTCACCGCCAGAGCCGCCCCCGAACCCTCCCCGGCCCCTCCCGTCACCGACACCCTGGACGACGCCCTCGACGCCTTCTACCGGGCCGTCGGCCTCCCGCCCCGCCCCCGGGGCCCCGTCCCGCCCGGCTACGCGGGAGCCCCGCCGAACGTACGCCGCGCCATGGCCGCCCTGGCCGCCGGGCAGCCGCTCGCCCCGCCCCCGCGCCGCGGGGTCGGGTGGACGGTCACCGCCGACTCGGTGCGCCTGCACGTCGGCCCCGAGGGCGAAACCCTCACCCGCACCGAGGCCGCCGCCCTCCACACCGCCCTCAGCGCCTGGCTCCGCCTCCACCGCCCGTAACCGGGCCCGGGCCGGCTCGGCCAAGCCCGCGAGGCCTACGCCCCCGAGGCGTCCCCGGGCCCGGCCGCCTCCGGCCCGGTGTCCTCCGGCAGGGTCAGGGTGGCCACCGCCCCGCCCTCCGGGGCGTTCGCCAGGTCCAGGCGGGCTCCGATCACGCGGGCCTGGCCCGCGGCGATGGTCAGGCCCAGGCCGTGCCCGTGCCCGCGCTCCGCCGCGCCGGTGCGGAAGCGCTGCGGGCCGTGTTCCAGGATCCCCGCCGGGAACCCCGGCCCCCCGTCCCGTACGACCACCCGCGTGCCCTCGACCGCGACGTGCACCGGGGCGCCGCCGTGCCGCAGGGCGTTGACGACCAGGTTGGTGACGATGCGGTCCAGCCGGCGGGGGTCCGTCCGCACCACCGGATCACCCACCACCTCCACCTGCGCGTCCGCCCCGGCCCGCCGCACCGAGTCCGCGACCAGCTCGCCGAGCGGCACCGGATACGCCGCGAGCTCCTCCGCGCCGGCGTCCAGCCGGGAGACCTCCAGGAGGTCGTCGACCAGGCCCCGCAGCACCCGCACCCGGTCCTGCACCATGTCGGTCGCCTCGCCCCCGGGCAGCAGCGAGGCCGCGGCGACCAGGCCGGCCAGCGGGGTCCGCAGCTCGTGCGCCACGTCGGCGGTGAAGCGCTGCTCGGTGTGCAGCCGCTCCTGGAGGGCGTCCGCCATGTGGTCGACGGCCGCGGAGATCTCCCCGATCTCGTCCCTCCCGGCCCGCCCGCCGCTGCGCGCGTCCAGCTCGCCGCGGCGGATGCGCCGCGCCGTGCCCGCGACGCGGCGCAGTCTGCGCAGGACCAGCTCGGCGGCGAGCAGCGTGACCGGGACCACGACGGCGAGGGTGGCCAGGGCGGCGTAGCGCATGTGCCGGTCCAGGGCCTTGCGGCTCAGCTCGTCGAGGACCATCTCGACGGCCACCCCCAGCGGCTGCCCGTCCACCGTGCGCGCGGCCCACATCCGCACCCGCACCGGGTTCCGGTCGTCGTACCAGGTCACGGGGTCGGTACCCGTACCGAGCAGGTCCAGCAGCGGCCCGGGCAGCTCGTTGCCCACGGAGTACCCGCTGTCCCCGCCGTGGGCGCCACCGCCGGCCGCGGCCTCGCGCAGCCGGTCCTCCGCCACGCCGAGTTCGCGCACCGCGTCGCTGCGCGCGATCCCCATCGACCGCGCCTCCGTCGTCCGGTGCACCAGGACGCCCATCCCGAGCGCCATCGTGAGCATGGCCAGCGCGACGGCCGCCGCGACCTTCCAGCGCAGCGAGCGCGGGTCGGCCAGGCGCAGCGCGGTACGGGCCGCGCGAGAGGGATCGGGGCCGCTGCCCCGTCGGCGGCCCACGTCAGCGCCGGAACCGGTAGCCGTGCCCGCGCACGGTCTCGACGTGGTCCGCGCCGATCTTCCTGCGCAGCCGCTGCACGGTCAGGTCGACGACGCGGGAGTCGCCCTCCCAGCCGTAGTCCCACACCTCGCGCAGCAGCTTCTGCCGCGACAGCGCCACCCCCGGCTCGGCCGCGAACACCAGGAGCAGGCGCAGCTCGGTCGGGGTGAGCGCGACCGGCTCCCCGGCCCGGTGCACTTCCAGGCCCCGGGTGTCCACGGTCAGGTCGCGGAAGGTGCGCACGTGGTCCTGCGCCGCGGGTGCGCCCGGGTCCGCCGCGAACTCGGCGCGCCGCAGCAGGGTGCGGATACGGGCGACCAGGACGGTGGTGTCGACGGGCTTGACCACGTAGTCGTCCGCGCCCGCTTCCAGCCCCGACACCACGTCCAGGGAGTCGCCGCGCGCCGACATCATCAGGATCGGTGCCTGGCTGGTCTCGCGGATGCGGCGGCACAGCCCGATGCCGTCCAGGTGCGGCAGCATGACGTCCAGGACCAGCAGGTCGTGCCCGCCCTCGCGGAAGGCCTCCAGACCCGACAGCCCGTCGGGTGCGGTCGAGACCCGGTAGCCGTACCGCTCGAGGACCAGGCCCACGGACCGGCGGATCACCTCGTCGTCCTCCACCAGCAGGACGTGTACGGGCTCGGGGCCCCGGGCCCCGCGCCCGGCCGGCCTCCCCGCGGCCGGAGCCGGGGCCGGGTCGGATGCGGGGGCGTGCTCGTGCATGGTCTCACCTGAAGATCGTTCCGTACGGGGTTGCTCCGCCGCAGGTGGGCGTCCCACCGGCACCGACGGTAGCCGCTCGGCGCGGCGGGCACGAAACCCCGGGTCCGGCGCCCGCCCGGTGCGGCCGGGGCTCACAGCCGCACCGACGCCGAGACGGGCAGGTGGTCGCTGCCGGTGCGCGGCAGGGTCCGGGCCGAGACGGGGGTGACGCCCTTGACGAGGATCTGGTCGATCCGGACCAGCGGGAACGCCGCCGGCCAGCTCAGGCCCAGGCCCGCGCCCGCCTCGGCCTGGGCCGAGCGCATCCCGGAGACGACGGCGGCCAGCGCCCGGTCGTCCGTACTGCCGTTGAAGTCTCCGACGACCAGCACCCGCTCCAGCCGCTCCGCGCGGAGCGCGCCCGCCAGCTTCCCGGCCGCGTCGTTGCGCCGCCCGGTGCCGAATCCGGACGCCGGGTGGACGCGTACGGAGGCCAGGTGCGCGGTGTAGAGGGCCACGGGGCCCCGGGGGGTGTCCACGGTGGCCCGCATGGCCCGGTTCCACGGCATGATCTCGACCGGGTGCGCGTCGCGCAGCGGGTAGCGGCTCCACACCCCGACGGTGCCCTGCACGGAGTGGTGCGGGTAGGCGGCGGCCAGCTCCTCCGCGTAGACCCCGGCCGTGTACGACATCTCCTGGAGGGCGATGACGTCCGCGCCCGAGGCGGCCAGCGTCCGGGCCGTGCCGCGCGGGTCCCTGTTGTCCGCGTCGGTGTTGTGGCTGATCACGGTGAGGTCCCCGCCGGGACCGGTCTTGTCCAGGAGCGCGCCGCCGAACATCGAGGTCCACACCAGCGCCGGGAGCAGCACCGCCGCGGCGGCCGCCTTCGAGCGGCGCAGCGCCGCGAGGGCCAGCAGCACGGGCACGCCCAGGCCGAGCCAGGGCAGGAAGGTCTCCAGGAGGCTGCCGAGGTTGCCGGGGCTGTTGGGCACGAGGGAGTGCCCGGCCATGAGCAGTGCACTCGCCGCGGCGGCCGCGGCGGTCAGCCGCCCGCGCCGCGGGAAGCCGAACCTGCGCCACCCGCGGGGCCGCCCCGCCGCCGGAGCGGGGGGTACCGGAGCGGCCGGCGCCCCGGCGCGCTCGCACGTCCGCGGCCCGCTCACGACAGCACCCCCTCGCGGACCGGGCGGTCCTGCCCGCCCGGGGCCCGCCCCGGGCCGTCGAGTACGGCGGGCAGCTGCTCGCGCAGCGCCTCGATGAGCTCGCCGCTGCGCTCCAGGGCGGCCGTCATGCCCTCGTCCGGGGTGGTGTTCGCCCGCTGGGCCAGCGTCACCCCGACCGCGAGGCGGTGCCTGCCGCCGGCCTTCACCTCGGCCGCCCACATCAGGTTGCCGCCCGCGGGGGTGGTCGAGCCGGTCTTCAGGCCGACCACCCCGGGCCGCCCCAGCAGCCTGTTGGTGTTGACGACCGGGCCGGGGATGCCGGGGACGGTGGTCTCGCGCAGGCCGACCACCTCGCGCAGCGCCGGCTGGCCCATGGCCGCCGCGGCCAGCTTCAGCTGGTCGTCGGCGGTGCTGCGGGTGCTCTGCTCGATCCCGCTGGCGCCGGTGTACGTCGTGGCCGCCATCCCGAGGTCCTCCGCGGCCCGGTTCATCTTCCGGACGAAGGCCTCCTGCGAGCCGCCGTCCCAGCGGGCCAGGAGCCGGGCGACGTTGTTGCCCGAGCGCAGCATCAGCAGCTCCAGCAGCTGCCGCTGCGTGAAGTCCTGCCCCTCGCGCAGCGGTACGGTCGACTCGCTCAGCGAGTGCGACTCCCGGGCCGCCGCCGCATCCACGGTGATCCGCGGCCCCTGCTCGCCCTTCCGGAGCGGATGCTCCTTGAGGATCACGTACGCGGTCATGACCTTCGCGACGCTGGCGATCGGAACGGGCTCGTCCCCGCCCCTGCTGCCGAGCGGGCCGAGCCCGTCCACGGAGATGCTCGTCTGCCCCTCGCCCGGCCAGGGGAGGCGCAGCCCGCCGGCCACCGCGGCGCCGCTCCCGAAGGCGGAGGCGGCCGAGGTGTCCCGGCCGCCGAACTGCCCGAGCCCCGCGTACGTACCGCCGCCGAGCACCACCACCGCGGCCACCGCACCGCACACCAGGCGCCCACCGCGCGCCCGTGCCCGCACGGCCCTCGCCGCAGCCTTCGCCACATCCATCGCCACTTCGCCCCTCCACTGCCGGCCGCACGGGATTCCGTGCACTGGCCACAGACTGGGCGGGCGCCGCATCACGACGATGAGGACCCTGCATCCGGCGCCGCTCGGGCTTGTGTCGATCCTGTATCGGCCGCGGACGAGGCGCCCCGGGGGAGTGGCGGGCGGAGCCGCCGGCAGCCCGGCTGCGGGCCTGACGCCCGGGAGGTCGGGCGCTACGAGCCGAGCTCGAAGACCCGCCCCGTCTCCGCGCCCTCGACGGACCGCACGTACGCCTGCGCCACCTCGGCGAGGCCCACCGGCGCGAACCCGGGGAAGGACTCCCCGTACACGTCCAGGGCCTCGGTGAACACGGTCGGACTGACCGCGTTGATCCGCTGCGGCGCGATCTCGACCGCCGCGGCCCTGACGAAGGCCTCCACCGCGCCGTTCGCCAGCGAGGCCGCCGTCCCCGTCACGATCGGGCTGCGCGCGAGGACCCCGGTGACCAGCGTGAAGGAGCCGCGCGGCGACAGCCGGCCCAGGCCCTGGCGGACCAGCTCGACCTGGCTGAGCACCTTGCCCCGGAAGGCGGCGGTCCAGTCCTGCGGGGTCATCTCGGCGACCGGCCGGTACGGGACCGAACCGGCGGCGCTCGCCACCGCGTCCAGCTGCCCGTCCCGCCCGGCGGCCTCGTACAGGGCGCCGATCTGCGCCGGATCCGTGATGTCGCAGCGCAGGTCGCCGCCGGAGCGCCCGGCGGTGACGACCTCGTGGCCGCGTCCGGTGAGCGCGTGGTGCACGGCCGAGCCGAGGCGGCCGCCCGCGCCGATGAGGAGGATTCGCATGACGCCGATGCTAGGCACCCTTCCCGCGGGCAGGGAAATACCTTCCGTACAGCAGTTATGCTTCCGGGTTATGAATGTGGAGCTGAGGCACCTGAGGGCCCTGACCGCCATCGGCGACGAGGGTTCCATCACCGGCGCCGCAGCGGTCCTGCGCATCAGCCAGCCCGCCCTGTCGAGGACGCTCGACCAGCTGGAGGACCGCGTGGGCACCCGCCTCGTGGAGCGGACCACGCGCCGCCTCGCCCTCACCGCCGAGGGCGCCCGGCTCAAGGACCGCGCCCACCGGATCCTGGGCGCACTCGACGACGCCCTCGCCGAGGCCTCCGGCGCCACCCGCCCCCTGCGCATCGGCTTCGCCTGGGGCGCCCTCGGCGAGCACACCGTGGAGCTGCTGCGGAGCTGGCGCCGGGACCACCCCCGCACCCCGGTCGAGGTCCACCACCTGCCGGACCCCTGCGCCGCCCTGGTACGCGGCTCCGTCGACGCCGTGTTCCTGCGGTCCCTGCCCGGCAGAACGCCCCCCGGCCTTGCCGTCCTCCCGCTCTACAGCGAACCCCGCATCGCCGCCGTGAGCGCGGACGACCCCCTGGCCGCCCGCCCCGGCGCCGCCCTGCGCGACTTGGCCGGCCGTACGGTCGTGCTGTGCGCGACGGCCGCGACCACCAGCGCCCTGTGGCCCGCAGGCAGCGGGCCGGAGGCCACCCGGGTCGTCTCCAACGTGGACGAGTGGCTCACCTCCATCGCCACCGGCGAGGCCGTCGGCGTCACCGCCGAGGCCACCCGCCACAGCCACCCCCATCCCGGGGTCCGCTACCTCGCCCTCACCGACGCCGACCCCGTCACGGTCCACTTCGCGGCCCCGGCCACCCCCAGCCACCCCGCGACGGCCGCCTTCCGCACCCACGCCCGCGCGGTACTCCCCGCCCCGGCCGACCCTGAGGGGCGACCCCGCCCCTCCTAGGAGACGTCGGTCCGGGTGCGGGCCGCGGCGCGCCGCCGGCGGACCACGAGCAGCGCGGCCCCACCTGCCGCGGCCGCCAGCACACCGGCCGCCGTCCACACGGCCGGCCCCCCGGGGACCGCGCCGTCCGCGGAGGCGGGGACCGCGGCCCCGGCCGAAGCCTTCGGCGGGACCGGCGGCGCAGTACCCGTGACCACCACCCCGATCGGCAGCTCGTTGTCGGACGGGTCGGTGTCACCGGGGGGAACGGCGACCGACACCCTGCCCCGGGCGCCGGGCACGGCCCGGTCGATCCGCACCGCGATCATGGTCCGGAATCCGCCCGCAGCGCAGGTCACGCTCCGCGCGGACAGGTCGTCGGGCGCGCACCACCCCTCCTCCGAGGGGAAGGAGCCGGGCTCCGGAGCCGGTGCGAAGGACACCCCCTCCGGCAGGGCCACCGTCACCTCCTCTCCCGGTCCCGCCGCGGTGAACCCGTCCGTCGCCGAGGGCTGCGGGAGTTCGAGCGAGGCGGCGGCGCCGACCAGCCCCTCGATCACCGCCGACTTCGCGTAGAAGCGGGTTACGACGGACAGGTCCGCCGACCGGAACGACAGCGACCCCGTGCCCTTGAGGGTCAGCCCGGAGGCCCCGGTCTCGTTCAGCCCCAGGACCGGCCCGGATCCCGTGGGGAGCGCCCGGTAGGCGGCGACCTCGCCGGGGGAGAGGTCCTCGACGGCGGAGACGTGGTACTGGTACGAGCCCTCGGTCCGGCAGCAGCTGCCGTTCGCGGCCCGGACCTCCGCGTCCGTCTCGTACCCGCGGCCCGGGCGCACGGAGCTGCCGGGGATCTCGCAGGTGGCGCTGTCCCCGTGGGGACCGTAGTGGCAGTTGCGGAAGGTGCGGGGGAGTTTCAGGTTCGCCTCGACGACCGGGCTGCTGCGCCTCGTCGGGTCGTCGACCCGCTTCCGCGCGGGCAGCGAGTCGTGCACGGAAACGGTCAGCACGACGCTCGTGGGAACGGGCCCGCCGGTGTTGACGAACGCGGGCCGCAGCGGGGGCGGCGTGCCGCGGGACGAGGCGGGCACCAGCTCCCGCTCGGGGAAGGGACGTACGCGGAACTCCGGCGGTCCGACGTACAGCCGCACCTTCCAGTCGGGCGGGAGCCCCGCCCTGCCGGTGAAGCGGACCGTGACGGTCCCGGCGTCGCCGAGTGCGGCGGAGGCGGGGGCGATCAGCGAGAAGGCCGTGGGCGACAGCGTGTACTCGCCGGTGGCCCGGCAGGTGACGACGTCGCCGGACTCCGTGCAGCCGGGGTCCAGCCGTACGACCCGTACTGCATCGTCGACCCCGGACAGGTCGTAGGTGACGACGATCCCGGCGACCCGCTGACCACCGGGCACGGGGGACAGCTCGGGGAAGCGCCTCCCGCCCAGCTCGGCGGCCGGCGTCCCCTCCACCGGCACGAACACCGCCGTCGGCCACGAGGCCTCGGGCCCGGGCGGCGGCGTCGCCGCGGCCCGCGCCGCCGGAGCCACCCCTGCCACCGGTACGACCGCCAGCACCGACGCGACCAGCGCCACGGCCACCGCCCGAGCCGGCCCCCGGGCACCCCACCGGCCCACCACGCCCCGCACCCCTCCCACACCCCACCCCTTCCGACGCCTCCGCGGCGACTCCCTCGCCGCCCTGACCGGCTGCAACGCCCCGGGCAGGCTCTCACACCCCCTCCCCGAGGCCCGAGCCACCCGGGGCACCCAGACCCTGCGGAGCAGCGGCACGGACCAGGAGGGCTCCTACGCCGTCCTGCACGGCCGGGGCATCCCCCGCCCCACGCCCCTCGAACACGCCTGCTGGCCGATCCGGCCAACGCGCACCCGTCTTGCCGTCAATCCCCGGCAATACGTCACCCGCCCCGCCCGTCTCCGACTACACAGGGAGCCATGGGGACTGCCGTCCACCGCCCCGGGACGGCACAGACGAGGGGGACGGGACGACGTGCTCACGATCAACGTGGCGGTACTGCTGGCGGTCATCGTGTTCGTACGGCTGCGCCGCCGTACCGAAGCCCGGAGCAGGTCCGACGAGAAGACGACCGTGGTCATCGTCCTGGCCCTGGGCATCATGCTGGCCCCCACCGACCACGGCCAGGGCATCGCCCGCTTCCTCGGCCGGCTGGTCGACGGCGTCTCCGGGGTCACCCTGTGACCGGGCGATCCCGCCCCCGGCGCTCCGGCAGGGCCCGGCGGCGCAAGGAGCAGCACGCGGAACCCGCTGCGGCCCTCGCCGTACTCGGCGCAGTCGCCGTGATCAGCCTGGTCGCAGGCGCCCTCCGGTGGCTGGCCGCGCACCCCTGGACCGCTGCCGCCCTCGCACTGGCGGCCGCCGCCGGGGCCTGGGCCTGGACGCGCCGGCGACGGGAGGCGGCCCGGTGGGAGCAGGTCCGGGCGAGCAGCCTGCGCTACGCCCTCGCACAGCTCGACGCCCTCCACCACCGGGCGTTCGAGTACGCGGTACGCGACCTGATGCGCCGCGACGGCTGCCCGGACGCACAGCAGGTCGGCGGCCGGGGCGACAACGGCGCCGACGTCAAGGCCACCGACCCGTACGGCCGGCGCTGGGTCATCCAGTGCAAGCACAGGAAGGCGGGCTGGTCGGGGAAGCCCGTCGGCACCCCCAACCTCCACGTCCTCAACGGCACCGGCCGCCAGGTCCACGGCGGCGACGTCCTGGTCATGCTCACCAACGGCCGCATCACCTCCAACGCCGCCGACTTCGCCGCGTCCCAGCACCTCCACCTGGTCGACCGCCACCTCCTCGCCGAATGGGCCACCGGCTCCCGCCCCCTCTGGGACCTCCTGCGCGCCCTTCCCCCCGCCGGCCGCCGAGAGGCCTCCTGAAGCCCCGGCCGCCTCAGACGACCGCGCCCGTCCGCCCCTCCCTCCCCTTCCGCGCCTCCAGCGGGCTGCGCCCGCCGGGGCCCTGCTCCTCGGCGCGGTGTCCCCGCGCCGCCGCCGGCGGCGCCGGCGGGTTGCGGTGTTCCAGGGCGATCGCGACCGGGACGGCCGTGAAGACGGTCGAGGCCGTACCGACCAGGACGCCCGCGATCAGGGCCACGGAGAAGTCCGCGAGCGAGTCGCCGCCCAGTACGGCCAGCGCGGTCAGGATGAACAGGGCTCCCATGCCCGTGTTGACCGTCCGCGGGAGCGTCTGGACCACCGCGTGGTTGGCCGCTTCCGCCAGGCCGCCCCGCGGGTCCCGGCGGCGCGTTTCGCGGACGCGGTCGAAGACGACCACCGTGTCGTTCACGGAGTAGCCGATCACCGTGAGCAGCGCCGCGAGGAAGACGCTGTCCACCGGCCTCCCCAGCCAGGCGAACAGGCCCACCACGAGGAGGACGTCGTGGACCATCGCGGAGACCGCCGCGGCCGCCAGGGTCCAGCGGAACCGCACGCTGAGGTACAGCAGCTGGGCGGCCACCGCGATCCCCAGGGCCAGCAGCGCCTTCTGGCGCAGTTCGCTCCCGAGGCTCGGGCCGATCTGCTCGTCACGCTCCACGACGACCGTTCCGCCCGGCTCCTCCAGAGCCGCCCTGACGCGCTGCTGCTCGTCGTCGGTCAGCTTCTCCGTGCGTACGGTGATGTCGCCGTCGCCGGACTCCTGCACCACCGCACGCGGGAAGCCCGCATCGGAGACCGCCCTCCTCGCGGTGTCCGCGTCGACGGGCCTGCTGGTGCTGTACTCGACGAGGCGGCCGCCGGTGAACTCCACGCCGAAGTCCAGGCCGCGGACGAGGATCCCCGCGACGGCGACCGCGACCAGCAGGGCGCTCGCGCCGAGCCAGCGGCGCCGGTGGCGGACCACATCCGGCTTGCGCCGCGACAGCCATGCGCGGACCCGCCCCGTCGTGGCGATGCCCGTCAGGCCGGGGCGCCTGCGGACGGAGCTGCGGGCGACGGCGAAGTCCGCGAGCGCCCGGGTGATCACGAGCGCCGTGAGCATCGACGCGAGGACGCCGACGGACAGGGTGACACCGAAGCCCTTGACCGGGCCCGTGGCGAAGAGGAACAGCAGCCCCGCGGCCAGCAGCGTCGTCACGTTCGAGTCGATGACCGCGCTCCACGCCTTCGCGAAGCCGGTCCGCACCGGCTTCGCCAGGTCCTTGGAGCGGACGCCCAGGTACTCCTCCCGGGCCCGTTCGAAGACGAGGACGTTCGCGTCCACCGCCATGCCGACCGCCAGGACGAACCCGGCCAGCCCCGGCAGCGTGAGCGTCGCGCCGAGCGCGACCAGGGCGGCGTACGAGATCAGCCCGTACAGCGCGAGGGCCACGGAGGCGAGCGCGCCGAGGAGCCGGTAGACGAACGTGATGAACAGTGCGGTCAGCGCGATCCCGATGAGCGCGGCCTCGGCACTCGCCTCGATCGCGTCGGCGCCGAGCGTCGCACCGACCGTCCGCTGCTCGACCACGTCCAGGGGCACCGGCAGCGCCCCGCCCTTCACGAGCGCCGCCAGCTCGTGCGCCTCGGCCCGCGCGAAGCCGCCGCTGATCTGCGTGGAGCCGCCGGTGATACCGGTCCCGCACACCACGTCCGCGTTGACGCCGGGCGCCGAGATGATCTTGTTGTCGAGGGTGATGGCGACGCGGCGCTGAGGAGCACCCTGAGGTGCGCAGGCCGCATCCGAGGTGATCCCCGCCCAGATGCCGCCGGCACCCTTGCGGAAGTCGAGCGAGACCATCCAGCCGCCCAGCGCCTGCTGGTCCAGGACCGCCTCGGCGTCCTCGACCCCCTCGCCGGTGAAGGCGGTGGGGCCCAGCTCCAGGTAGCTGCCCGGCCGCCCGGGATCGGGCAGCGTGCGCGACCCGTCAGCCGCAGGCTTCGCGGTGCCCTTGTCGGCCGTCTCCCCCTTCACCGGATGGACCGTGAGCTCTGCCGTACGGCCGATCACCTCGGCGGCCTCGCGCGGGTCCTGCACTCCGGGCAGTTCGACGATGATCCGGTTCTCGCCGGAGCGGGCGATACCGGGCTCGGACACGCCGAGGGCGTCGACGCGCTGCCTGAGCACCTCCAGGGCGCGGTCGGTGGCCGCGGCATCGGCCTTGACGGTGGGGGAGTCCCGGCTCTCCAGGACGATCTGGGTACCGCCGCGCAGGTCGAGACCGAGGCGGGGGGACTGGGTGAGGGCGATGTAGAGGGACAGGGCGACGGCCGCCAGCGCGACGACCGCCCTCCACACGGGTGGGCGCGACCAAGGTGCGCGAGACATACGTACTCCACGATGAGGGCAGGACGGAGAAACGCGTGACCGACCCCGCGCGGTGCGCGCCGGGTCACAAGGTCAGGCGTCGATGACGATCTGCAGTACTCATCGATGGGGCGGCCCGCGCGGACCGGCCGACTCGACCGGCCTCCCCGCAGGCGCGAACGCACTGCCCGGCCCCGCCGCGGGCCCGCCCAGGGCCCCGCGCGGTGCCGCATCCACTGCCGTACGCGCAGGTCCCCCAGGCTGAGGGTCCGGAATATGGCCGTCAGGTCGGTGGGAGACCACCACGTGCAGCGCCGGAAGGTCATCCGGCCCGGCCGCCTGCCCGGCACTGCCCGCCACCACGTGGCGCACGAGCAGCCCGTCAGCGGGCAGGGGCACACCCCGCGCCCCGGCCACAGGCACGAACAGCGCCAGCACAGCGACGACAAGGCCCAGCGCCGAAGCGGCCAGCCGCGCGGCCCGGCTCTGCTGCGTCACGCGTCCCCCGCCCCTTCGCCGCCCACCGGGCACGCACCACACGGCCCCGCCCGGCTCAACGCACGGGGCACCCCGGTCCGTTCCCTCTTCTTCGGGCAACGCGGGGATCCGAAGTGACCGCTCCTCACGCGGCAGGCCTGACGACCCGCCAGCCGCCGTCACCCCTTACCGCTCACGACCCCGCCCCCCAGTGCGACAGTTCAGGCCGGCCCGGTCCTCACAACCGCCACGCGGCCCGGAGTGCGGACGCAGACGCTGTCCGCCCCCGTGGCCAAGGCGGCATCGTAGGTGCCGAGCACCACGGATCCGGTCTCGCAGGACACTTCGGCCTCCCCCTGGAGGGCCACCACCAGCAAAGCCCCCTCCGGAGCGGCTGCCAGCGTGACCGAGCCGCGCACCACGGCGGTGTCGGCCCGCACGAGGTCCCGGCGGTACATCACGTTGAAGTTCACCACCGGCCCGCCCAGGAGCCTGCAACCGGTGGGGACGTCACCGGGGAACTGCTGCGGCGCATACCGCGCGTCCACGACCCGCCGTACGCCCGCCACCTCCAGCTCCATCCCGGCCCCCTCGGCCAGCACGAGCGTACGGTCGACTCCGGGAAAGACCGAGAACGGCCCGTCGGCACCCACGTCGGCCAAACTGACCCGCCAGGCGAAGTCACCCGTACCGGCCCCCTCGGGCCCGGCAGCGACCTCACGGGTCAGCCCCCCGCCGTTCTTCCACGCAACGCCCACCCGACCGGCCGCCCGCAGAACCCGCATTCCCCGCCCCGTACTGTCCACGACCCCAGAGTAACGACCACCGGCACGCCCACCCCTGCCCCGGCACCGACGCCCCGTCCCGGGCTGCCGGCAGGCCCTTCAGGCCACGGCGCCACGGACGAGCGGACGGGTGTCAGTTCCAGATGCTGTCCGGGAAGCCCTGGCCCCAGCCCGCCGTGGTGGTCCCGCTGTCGGGGCAGTCCTCGCCCTAGGCGGCGGCGAAGCCGGTCGGCCAGTCGGAACCCCAGTTGTTCGGGGCGGCGGCGGTGGTCGAATCGGCGCCCCAGCCGTTCGCGGCAGAGGGAGCCCTGACGATGCAGGTGGCGCAGTTGGCGGCGGTCGCGGTCGGCAGGGCGACGGCGCCGAGGGCGGCGGTCAGGGCGAAGGCGGCCGCGGTGCGGGCGGCGAGAGAAGTCATGGCCGAGATGCTCGCAGCGGGGCCGGGCGGACGACACGGTTCAGCGCTGCGTATACCGGCAGGTCATGAAGCCGGTGCAGGAGCGTGACCTTCCACAGCGGCCAACGACCAGCTGGCCGTGCTGTCCTTCGTGCAGGTCAAGGGCTGGTGCTGTGTCCTGTGCGGCCAGCGCCTCGATCCGCACCGCGCATGCGAGGAGTACCGTGCCGGATACCGCCATGGCGGTATCCGGCACGCGGCTGCTTCGGGGGAGCCGGTCGGGGAGGCCGGTGGGCGATGCCAGGGCCTCTTCCATCCGTAGGGCTCCGTGAGGGAAGCCGCGCCCCCCCGGTTCGGCGGGGAAACAAGGCTGGGTCTGCGGCGGGTGCGTGGAGGCCTCGGAGACCTCGATGAGCACGGCTCCGGGCCGGGGTGCGATGCGGAAGCCGGTGATGCCGCTGGCGTGCCGACCAGCCCCGTGACGACGACCAGGACGTCCCCGGCGCGCTCCAGCGGGACGCCCGTCTCGTCGAGGAGCCTCTGGGCCAGACCGCGGGCCCTGCCCTGAACCCCGTGTGGTGGTCCCGATCCCGGCCGGGGCGGGCGGGACTCCGCGGCGCGCAGCAGATCCGCGAGAGGGCGGGCCGTGCGCGAGGGGGATGACGCGCACGGCCCGCCGGGGAGGCAGCCGCTCTCCGCCCGGCCCTGCGCGCTCGTGCCCCGAACCCCCAGCCGCAAACACGCCGGCGGATCCAGGGCCACGCCCCAGCTTGCGCAGGACGTCGCCCCGCGGGCACGGGCGCGCGGTGGCCTCACGCGCTACGAGGGTGTGGGGCCGACCGGGTGGTCGCGGCGCAGCGGGAGGCGCCGACCGCCCGTGGCGGCTGCGCGGGGTGCGGCCCGGGTGCCTACCGGCTGATGTGGACGGCGCAGACGTCGTCGCGGCGGGCGTGCGGGTCGACGAGGGCGTTGAGGATGCTGTGCAGAAGCGTGGTGCCTGGGTCCGGGTGCAGGGCGGCGCGGGCGAGGCGGTCGAAGCCGGCGTCGAGGTCTTCGAGCGGGCTCTCGATCAGCCCGTCGGTGTACAGCAGGAGCTGGTCGCCGGGCAGGAGGGGGACGGTGGCGGCTTCGTAGCGGGAGGCGGGGGCGGCGCCGAGCAGGATGCCCTCCGGCGGGGTGAGGTAGTGGGCTTCGCCGCGGCGCAGGAGCAGAGGCGGGAGGTGTCCGGCCTGGACCCAGGTGACGGCGGCGGCGGCGGGGTCGTAGCGGGCCATGATCAGGGTGGCGGTGGCGAAGTCGCTGCCGCCGGTGTGGAGCAGCAGGGTGTTCAGGCGGCTGAGGATGTCCGGCAGCGGCATGCCGGTCACGGCCATGCCCTTGGCGGTGAAGCGGAGCTGCGCCATGGTGCCCACGGCGTCGAGCCCGTGGCCGGCGACGTCTCCGACGATGATCAGGGCGTTTCCGTCGGGCAGTTCGGTGGCGCTGTACCAGTCGCCGCCGACCTCGAGTCCTTCCTGGAGCGGCTGGTAGGCGACGTCCACCGTCAGCCCGGCCAGGTCGAGGGTCTGCCGGGCCGGCGGGAGGAGGGCGTGCTGGAGGCGGGCGGCGAGGTCGCGTTCGGCTTCCAGGAGGGTGCTCTGGACCACGGTGGCCTTCTGGGAATCCAGGAGCCTGGCTTCGGCGTCCTTCGCGGCCGTGAGGTCCTGGAAGAAGCCGTGGACTTCCACGGGGCGGCCGTCGACGTCGGTCTCGGCCTCCGCGACGATGCGCACGTGGCGGACCTTCCCCGCGGGTGTGGTGATGCGGAAGGTGTGGTCGATGGGCCTGCCCTCTGCGAGCAGGCGCGGGACGACCCGGCCGAGGGCGGGCAGGTCGTCGGGGACCACGTGGCGGGGCAGCTCTTCCAGGGTCATCGGCCCCAGGGAGGGGTCGCGGCCGAAGACGGTGAAGGCCTCGTCGGACCAGGTGATGGTGTCCCGCACCAGGTCCCAGTCCGCCCATCCCATGCCGCCCAGGCGCTGCATGACGGTCAGTCGGCGCTGTTCGCGCTCACCGCTGTCCAGGCGGACCCAGGAGACGGTCAGGCCGCCCTGGCAGGCCGAGGCCCGGACTGCGAAGCGGGAGTACCGCGGGATGCCCGCCAGTACCTCCTCGTACGCGAAGGGCTCGCCCTCGTACCGGCGCCCCGTCCGCAGGGCCTCCAGATAGCCCTGCCACAGCGGGGAGCCGACGACCGTCGGATAGGTGTCCACGACGCTCAGCCCGACGAGCTCGCCGCCCCGGCGGCCGCCGATGTCGACGGCTTCGGGGGACGCGGCCCGGATGCGGAAGTCCTCGACCCCGCCGTCGGGCCCGTACACCGGGACCAGGAAGATCACCGACCCGGGAAGGCCGTCCAGCATGTCCTGCACCGCCGCCAGCGGCAACCCCTCGCCAACCGGTTCGCCGGTGCCACGCGGCCGCCTGGGCAGGTACCGGCGGGAAGAGAAGACCGAGTCGCCGTGGGGCTCCCTATCCTGGCGGGCGCCCCCCGGTCCCGGCACCGAAGGCCCCGTCATGAACCGAGCATGGCACACCACGCACCCCCCGCGGGCAGTACGGCGCACCCGACCCGGCGCCGGCAGCACGCCAGCAGGCGCCCAGGCCGCGCGCCCGACACCGATCACGACCGCCTCCGGCATCGAACGCCCCAGTGCGAAGACCCGCTGGACCACGAGGAGCCGCTGAGCTGTACTGAGGTTTGTGGAGGCGGTACCTACGGCGCCCGCCGGATCACCCGCGCGCTTCGGCGCAAAGGCGTCGTCGTGGCCCGCTGCACCGTCGGGCGGCTGATGGCCGAGCTGGACCTGCAGGGCGTCATCCGTGGCCGGCGGCGTCGGACCACGATTGCGACACCGTCGGCGCCGCGTCCGCCGGACCTGGTCGACCGCGACTTCACAGCCTCCCGGCGCGATCAGCTGTGGGTCGCGGACATGACGTATCTCCTGGACGTGTACTCACGGATGATCGTCGGCTGGCAGGTCGCGAACCACATGCGGACCGAACTCCCCCTGGATGCATTGGAGACGGCACTCTGGCGGCGCCGGATCAAGAAGGACTCCGGACTGATACACCACAGCGATCGCGGGTCGCAATACGCGTCAATTCGGTATACCGCCGGCTCACCGACATCGGCGCCTCCGCCTCCGTCGCGGACTCGTATGACAACGCGATGGCCGAGGCGCTGAACGGGACCTTCAAGGCCGAGCTGATCGAGATGCAGGGTCCCTGGAAGGACGTCGACCAGATCGAGCGGGCGATCTTCCAGTGGATCACCTGGTACAACGAAGAACGCCGCACTCCGGGCTCGGCTACGCGCCGCCGACCGAGTACGAGGAAGCCTTCTGGCACAGCCAGGAGCAACCCCGCAGTCCGCCTGAACCAGTCGAGATCGGACTCTACGAAACTCGGGACAGCTCAAAGCGGTGGGTGGTCGAGCAGACGAAGGGCACGCTGATGCTCCACCGGCGCCCGACCCGTGAGTACGACCACCGTCCCGACACCTCCGCCTCGCGCGTCTACTGGGCCTCCACCGCCAACATGGCCCGCCGCCTCACCACGCCCACGCCGGCCGGGCGCGACACCATCGGGCTGGGCGCGTGACCATCACCGAACTCTTGGTGGATCTTCAGCTCCAGGAGAACGAGGCCACGGCCCGGGCGGATGAACTCCGCCAGCAGAGAGCGCACTTCACCGCGCCCTCACCGAGACCGAGGCTCGCCTCCCACGGAAGCTCATTTTCCGGCCAGCCACAGGGCTGTCACCGCCGGGGTGTGTGCACTCCGCACGGCAGCAACGCACGCGAGGACACGGCCCCACTACCGGACACACGGCACGGCGAGCGAGTAACTGCAGTTCAGAGGCTGACTGAAAACGGCCTGGGCTGCCTTTCGGGCACTGTTAGGGTCGCGATAGGTGGCCTGACCAGCTACCTGGACCCGTGGCACGACCAGCCACGAAACGCCGCGTGATGGCCGGTATGCCACCCGCTGCCACTGATTCCAAGAGAAGTTCCGAGGCGGAACGAATCATGAGGACACCTTCGGCAGTCACCGGCGGGCTCACGCATCGCCGGGGAGCCGCCGTACGAGCGGTCCTGGGGACCACCGCGATCACAGCGGTCCTGGCCCTGGGCGCCGAGAGCGCGGTGTTCGCCGCGCCAGCGTCTGCGCACCAGGAGGTGCGGGCGGCAGGCATCGGCACCAGCGACGCCGAGCGCGTCGCGGCCGCCGCCGTGGTCCGGCTGGACCCCACGGCGGACGTCGTGGTCCTGAGCGACTACGACTTCATCCACGAGCTGTGGCAGAAGGAAGACCCCCGGGTCCGACCGGCCGTCCTGGGCCGGCCGCACCGGCCCGAACGACCGCATGGAGTCCGCCTGGTACATCGGCGCGAACCCCGGACCTGAGCACCGCGATCGGCATGTTCCGCACCAAGCCGGACGTCACCCACCTGCTCCCCATGACGGGAGTCGGCGGCCCCGCCACGGAACGCGGCAGCACCCTGCCCCCACTCATCCGGCAGGCCTACGAAGCCTTCCGGTGACGGGCGGCTGACGCGCGGCTCGTTACTGGCCCAGCGGCTGGAACGGACAGGGCGGCCACTGCCTCCGCCACCTCCGATCCCTGCCCGCTTCCCGGGGCCTGCCCGGACCCCGTACTCGGAGGGCCGCCGATGACATCAGGCCACATCAGGCGGCCAGGCCCAGGACTCGTCGTCCCAGGGATCGATGACGCCCGGTGCCGCGTTGCGGAGCATCTGGTCGAGGGTGCGGACGAGGCCCTTGTCGTCGACGTGTGCGGTCCAGGGAACGCTGTCGAACATCTCGACCAGGTCGTCGTCGGTGGCCAAGGCCTCGACCGTCGCGCGCAGTTCGTCCGGGACGGGACCGTCTACGAGGCAGAGCCAGGCAAGCGCGGCGGACATCCGGACATCCGCAGGTTGTGCGGGCTCGGTCCACAGGGCGCGGGTCCACGGTGCGGTGCGGGGGTCGGCATTCCCGACGGCGAGTTCGGCTGCGGCCAGGACGAGGCAGGCGCGGACCACGGCATCCTGTTCGGCGGCCAGCCGGGTACGGAGGGCTGCGGTGATGCGTCCGGCCCCGCCCAAGGCGGTGGCCAGGGCGTAGCAGGCAGAGGAGCGGACCTCGGGGGCCGGGTGGTCGAGGTGCGGGAGGAGTAGATCGGCATCGGCAGCGAGGGCGTTGCGTGATGCCTCGATGGTCCAGTTCATCGCGTAGCCACTGCAGTCGACTGTCCAGCCCGGAGCTGCCACCTGGAGGAAGGTGTCGCGGGTGCCGAATCCCCAGTGCTGCTGCCTAGCCACCGCGTTGGCGAGGCGAATCGTGTCTGCCCGGTGGTGCACTGCCGGGTCGGCAGCGGCGCGCAGGAGGAACGGTACGGTCAGCGGAGCGGCGGAGCCGACCGTGCCCTGGTGCACCAGGCTGTCCCACAGACTGGCCAGCGCCTGCCCGGACACCTCGGCCGTCTCGGACCGCAGCCGGGTCAGCAGATCGGGCACATCGTCGGCCGTGCCGCCGTGGGCGTGCCGGAACCGGCCGAAGGGCACTTCGTGCACACGGAACCCGTCCTTGAGCTCCTGCGGCATCCCCGCGATCACCGCGCGTACGTCGAGCGGAGTCCCCTCGTACGGCTCGAATCCGTGGATGCGCACCTGTTCGTGATCGAGCTCGAGCTCTTCGGACACCGTTCTTCCCCCGTAACACCGCTGGTCGAAGTCACTTGTCTACCACCGGCCACCGACACGGCCCGACGCCCGCCCGGGCGGGCGCGCCGGGGCCTCGCGGGGGCGGCGGGCGGACGTATGTACGATGCGCCCTCATGAGACGGATCAACGCCCGCGTGCTGGCCCTGTGCTGCGCTGCTGCGTGTCTGGCCGGCGGCGGCTGGTTCGCCACCCAGACCGTGCGCCCCGAGTGCAGGTTCGCCGTCGGGTACCTCGTCGACGGCAGCGGTGACCCCCGGCCCGACGAGAACGGGAAGCGGTGGACCGCGGACGAGCTCGCGGAGCGCACCTACTGGGCGCAGGTGGACAGTGGGGCCTGCGCACCGCCTCTCGCGCGCTGGCGGCACTGGATCAGCTGAGCGTCCGGGACGCGGCAACGGCAGCGCCGGGGCGTCGCCCGCCCCTTCGCAGCGGTTGCCGTATGGATATCGGCCAGGCCCCCCATGATCCAAGCCAGTTGTCCACACCGGATATAGACGTCAACTCACCTTCCATTGAACGCAGTTTCCTGCACGCGTTCCCGTTTCGACCCCCGCAGCGGGGGTCGTCTGGATCTCTGCGAAGGAGCAGACAGTGGGCACGTTCAAGGAAGGGAAGCCGGGTTCCGCCGGTGGTGGCAGTGGTCGGCGCGGGTTTCTGAAGTCCGCCGGGTTCGCCGCCGTGGGGCCGGGGCGGTCATCGGCCGGGCCGGGACCTGGAGCGCGGCCGCACAGGTGCGGCAGGCGGACGCGGCCCGGGGCCGCGGCGAGGTCTCGTTGCCGACCGAGCCGATCGGGAGCATCCCGCGCCCGGTGCACCTGATCCAGGCGAACCAGGACTACGCCAAGGAGCGGATCGGCCTGCGCGAGGTCGTGCCGTTCGCCGACGGGCACACCCGGCAGCTGCCGCTGCTGACGCAGCCGGACTTCCGGTACCAGGCGCACGCGGGCGACTACCTAAAGAAGACCCGCGAAGTGCTGCGGCTTCGGCCCCGGTGAGGCCGTGCCAGCGGGGGTGGGCTGCGGCCTGCTCGGCGAGCACGGCCCACCGGTGCGGGTGCGCGGCCAGCCGGTACCACCCGTCGTGCGCCTTCACCCTGCCCTGGAGGGGTCCCGTACGCAGCGCCTCGCGCAGCCGGGCCAGCGCCGCCGCGTAGACGGGGCTCCCGAGGAGCACCCCCTCGACGTCCGGCGTCTCGAACTTGAACTCCATGCGCGCGCGGAGCAGGACCTCGACCTGGGCAAGGTCCTCGAACGCGACGAGTTCCGCCATCGGAACGAATTCCTTTCGTGGAGCACCTCTTCAGAAGGGATCATGACCGGAGCTGAGACCAATGCCCAAAACAGTACGTGAATCTCATCCAGCCGGAACTCCGCATCGGGCCCGGCGAATTTCACCATCACCCGTGCAGCGCTTAGGCGATCGACACCGAGGCGCACGATTGAAGCAGCATCCCCATCAAGACGATCCGCATGGAACATGAGTGCCTCGCGGACCAACTCCTTTCGTGCGGCCGTCAACCGCAAAGCCGCCCGGGAGGGGCCCGGCCCGGCTGTCCCCACGCTTGCGGGGTGGGACAGCCGGGTCGGGAACGGCGCTACCGCAGGGTTCAGCTGCGGCTGTTCAGCGGAAGTTCGGGGATGCTGGCGAGCAGGGCCCGGACCTCCTCCGTCGACGCGCCGGTGCGCGTTTCGAAGTCCACTTCGTCGGCGGTCTCCAGTGCCTCGCTCATGAGCGAGACCACGAGGAAGAACTCTTCCCGGGACATGGTGACGTTGATCTCGGGTCCGTTGTCCTCCACCTGCATGGCGGGTTTCCTTTCTCTATTCCTCACGGAAGTTCTCCGTGAAGTGCCCATATCCCCCCTTGGGGGCGAAAACGGTACCGCCATCCCGGGATTTCGGGTTCCGGATACGATGACACCCCTGCGCCAGTAGGCGCTGCGCCCGTTGCCCGCGACGCGGCAGTCGCCGAACAGGACCACCCCTCGATCATCGCGGCGAACTGCTTGCGGGTCCTGATGCCCGGGGACTCGCCCTGCTTCAGCACGTGCTTGTCGAAGGCGTGGCCGTCCGCGCCCGACAGCTCCTCGCCCACGAGCTGGGCGTTGAGCTGGGGGCCGTCGGCGGCAGTGCAGCCGGAGCCGCACTGCGTGGCCTGCTCCTGCACGGCCTCGACGACCGAGTCCTGGGCCTGGTCCTTCAGCTCGGACTTCAGTTCGCGGGCCTTGGAGCCCGCGTTCTGGCCCTTGCCCCCGGCGTTCCGGCTGCCGCCCCGGCTCGCCTGGGGGCGCGCCTGCCTCGGCTTGGGAGTGGCCTTCGGGCGGCTCCGGGGGTGCGGGCTCGCCTTCGGGCGCTGCTTGCTGACGGAGCGGTACTTGGCGGACCGCTTCGGTGCGGACTTCGCTGCGGTGCGGGGCTTGGCCTTGCGGGTGACGCGCTGGGCCTTCTTCTGGGTGGCCTTGCGCACCGTCTGGGCCCGCTTGACCGTCGCGCGCTTCTTGGCCGCGGGCTTGGCGGCTGTCTTCGCGGGCTTCTTCGCCTGCTTCGGCTTGACGGCCTTCTTGATCTTCTTGACGGCCTTGTAGGCCTTGTAGCCGCGGTAGGCCCAGACCGCTCCGACGACCAGGGCGGGGAAGAACAGGCCGTTCGCGTCCTCCTCCGTCGCGGGCGCGTTGTTGGCGTAGGCGTACGGGTTCATCTGCTGCGGGTTGCCGAAGTCGATGACCGGATCGACGCTGGTGAACCGGCCGGCTCCCGGGTCGTACTCGCGGGCCCCGAGCTGGGTGAGCCCGGTGTCCTCGTTCTCCCGGCCGCCGACGCAGCCGCGCTTGCCCGGCAGCGCGGTGGGCCCGCCTTCGCCGCGCACCTGGCCGAACGGCTTGAGCATGCGGCGGGTGACCGGGGCCCCGGCGGTGTCCAGGCCGAAGGTGGTCTGTCCGGTGCCGTGGTGGTCGGCGAGCACGATGTCCTGCGTGCCGCGGCCGCTGGTGCCGTCGCCTTCGCTCGCCGTGCGCACGACGGTGGAGCCGTCGGGCAGACCGTACTGGCGCGTGGCGGAGAGCTTGCCGGCCTTGTCATTCCGGTCCCCTGGTGTGCTGCGGATCAAGCGGATGTCCGATAAGGCCCGTCCTCCCGATCTCAACCGAAAGGCCGAGGACGTCCGCCCCGTCCCCTACCATGATCTTTTACGTCACGTGCCGCACAGCGGCACGAAGAGGAAGACCGACGGAAGAGGAAGACTTGCCGGCCTGCATCACACGCGCCGTCATCGTCATCAGCTGCATTCCCTACTGGGTGATCCTGCAGCACGACAAGTGGAGGCACAGGGCATGACCGGGTGAAGGGCACGGCAGCCGCCAGTCCTCGCTGCTGTCGATGACGGGTTATGCCCGCCCGCGCGGCCCGGCGGAGCCGCCCGGAGCATCCCGTCGATCACCGACTTGTACGGATCCAAGGCAGTCGGCCGCGGCGGCAGCTGCTTCCTCGGCTCCGGCCAGACCGAGTCGACAGCCTTGCGAACCGTCCGCCACGACGCGTTGTACTTGCGCTCGATCTCCCGGATCTTCATACTGCCGCGATGGTCGCGACGGATCGCAGCGTACAGCTCGATCTTCGACATCTGCGGCATGACCAGGCCCTTTCACCAGGAGCATCCCGATGCTCCCGTGGCGAGAACCCCGGCGACTCCAAAACTCGGGCTCTGGGTTCTCTATGCGGGCGTCAGCCCGATGCCGGAGCAAACCCCGGGATCAGGTCCTATCCGTTCACCACTTCCCAGGACGCAACCACGCAACCACAGGCAACTCCTGGTCCTGGCACGTGCAGCACGGAAGCCGTGGCCGTCCGCTACGCGTCGCAGACCTGGCACGGGCCCTGACCGCCGCCTGCCCGGCCACCGCCGAAACGGCCCCCGCACGGCTGTGAGTCGCCGCAGCTCCCGGTCCCGCCCCGGGTGCGGCCGCCCCGTGCCGTGCGGCGGCGTCCACGCAGCGGCTTCGGACGAAAGAAGCCGCCGGGGTGAAACCGATCGGCCCCAACCCGCGGAATGCCTGTCCGCACACAGGGTTTCGAGACCGACCCTCTCGACTGGACGATGGGATGACTCAAATGAACGTTCGTTCTGCCGGTGCCGCGCTCGCCGTCGGCACGGCTGTCGTGCTGGCCGTCACAGCCGGGGCTGCCGCGCACGCCCAGCCGCAGGCGGCCGACGGCCAGGCCACGGTTTCCGTGCTGCATGCCGTACCGGGCCTCACCGTCGACGTGTACGCGGACGGCAAGGAACTGCTGGCCGACTTCACGCCCGGCACGCTCACCGACCCCCTCAAGCTGGACCCGGGTTCCTACGACATCAAGATCTTCAAGGACGGCGAGGGCCCCGAGGGCACACCCGCCCTCCAGAAGAAGGTCGACGTGCCCGCCGGGGCCAACGCGACGCTCGTCGCGCACCTGTCGGCCGACGGCAAGCCCGCACTCGACGCCTTCGTGAACGACACCGCGAAGGTACCCGCCGGCAAAGCCCGACTGACCGTCCGTCACGTGGCTGCGGCGCCGGCCGTCGACATCCGCGCCGGCGGCAGCCCCGTGTTCAAGAACCTTGCGAACCCGGACGAGGCCAAGGCCGAGGTTGCGGCCGGCACGCTGTCGGCCGACGTCGTCCTCGCCGGTACCGACACCGTGGCCATCGGCCCGGCCGGCCTCGACCTCGCCGAAGGCAGCAACACGATCATCTACGCCTGGGGCAGCGCGGCCGACAAGAACCTCGCACTCAAGACCCAGACCGTCACGGGTCTGCACTCCGCTCCCCACGGCGTCCCCGCCGGGCAGAACGGACCGTCCGCCTCCGGTGACTCCAGCCTGACCGCCGGCGCCCTCTCGATCGGCGCCCTCACCGCCCTGGGCGCCGCCGGCTACCTCCTGCGACGACGCTCCGACGCCGCCTGACCGCGCCCGCACCCGAAAGGCTGGACATGGGCACAGCCCGCGCACGGCACCGCTTCCTCACCGGACTCGCAGCGGCGTTTCTCGGCACCGTCCTGACGGCCGCGGCCGTCGTGGTGACAGCCCGGGCCGACGGCACGTCCGGCGCCCGCGATTTCGGCTCCCCCTCGGCCTCCCCTTCCGGGTCCGTCGCCCTCCCGCAGCCGCTGCCCGGGGCACGGTCCCCCCGTCCCCCCGCTGCCGGGGGAACGGCCGCGGTACCCCGTGAACTGACCATTCCCAGGCTGGACGTGCGCGCCCCCATCGACCCCGTCGGTGTGGCCCGGGACGGACAGGTACAGGTCCCGGAAAGCCCCGACAGGGTCGGCTGGTACCGCTTCTCACCCGCTCCGGGCGCGGGCCGGGGATCCTCCGTGATCGTGGGGCACGTCGACTCCGAGGACTCCGGGGCGGGTGTACTGGCCCGTCTCAACGACGTGCGGCGAGGCGACCGGATCCTGGTGATCCGGCGCGACGGCTCCACCGCGGCCTACGCGATCACCTCCCGTCGCACCGTGGCCAAGCACTCCCTGGCCGCATCCGGCGCCTTCGACCGGGAAGGCCCGGCGGTCCTGACCCTGGTCACCTGCGCCGGCCCCTACCTGCGCGACGCCGGCGGCTACCAGAACAACCTCGTCGTCACCGCGGTGGAGGTAACGAAGTGACGAACAGGTGGGGCGGCGCACAGGTCCTTGCGGCTAGTGTGGCCGCCGTGACCACGGTGTCCGAAGACCAACTGGCCGCAGGGTTCGCCGCAGGCGACGAACCCTGCCTCAAAGAGGCCTACCGCCGGTGGGGGGCCCTCGTCTACACCATCGCATCCCGCAAGCTCGGGGACGACGAGGAGGCCAAGGACGTCACCCAGCAGGTGTTCGTCGGAGCCTGGAAGAGCCGCACGACCTTCGACCCGCAGCGCGGCTCCCTCAAAACGTGGCTGCTGGGCATCGCGCACAAGAAGGTCGCGGACGCCCTCGGGCGACGCTCGCGCCACCAGCGCGACCTCGAGGCTCTCACCTACGCCGCCGGCACCGCCGGGCACACGGCCCCTGCCGCCGAAGCGGTCGTCGACTACGTGGTCCTGGCGCGGGAACTGGAACACCTCACCGAACAGCAGCAACTCGTCCTCAAACTCGCCTTCTACGAGGACCTGTCCCAGACACAGATCTCCGAGCGCACCGGACTGCCCCTCGGGACGGTCAAAACCCACACACGACGCGGCCTGCTGCGTCTCAAGAAGCGGCTGGAGGTGGACGGTGAAGCACACCGATGAAGAAGTTCTGGCGATGCTGGCACTCGGGGAGGACACCGACCCCTCAGCCGCACTCCACGTGCACGACTGCCAGACCTGCCGACGCGACTACGACGCCCTGCGCCGCATCGCTGCCGCCCTGCCGACCCCCGCCGCAGACGAGGCCCTCCTCGATCCGCCGGAGGGACTGTGGGACTCGATCGCCGCAGAACTCCAGCTCCACGACGCCCCCGAGCGCCCGAGCGGTCCGCGACACAGGAGCCAGCCCGCTGACCCGCAGCCCGGGACGCGGCGTCGCCTGGGCCGCAGCGCCGTGGCCCTCGCAGCCTGCACTGCGCTCCTGGGAGCCGCTGCGGGAAGCACAGTCACGTGGTGGATGACCCGCACGGACACGTCCGCCGTCCAGACCGCCGGAGAGGGAAAACGCCTCGACTCGCTCCGCGCCAGCTCCGCCGGCTACGCCAGCCTGACGGACCGAAGCGGCCGCCGGTCACTGGACATCACCGTCAAGGGCCTCCCCGAGAACTCCGGCTACTTCGAGGTCTGGCTCATGGACAGAACCCACACCAGGCTGATCTCCATGGGTGTCCTGGGACCCGACGGGCGCGCCACCCTCCCGGTGCCCGCCACCGTCGACCTCCGCGAGTACTCCGTCGTGGACGTCTCCGTCCAGCCCTACAACGGCAAACCCGACCACTCCGGCAACAGCATCGTGCGCGGCCCCTACGCCAGCTGACCATCCCGCCCCGGGCACGGAGGCGCGTAGGAGGCCGTCCGGCCCACAAGTGCCGCCCTCGCCCGGCTCGTCCGGGCGGCGGTGCCGGGCGGCGACGGCGCTGCCGAGGACCCGCAGTCCGAGTTTCCGGCCTGAAACACCGCCCCCGCGTAATCAACGCGCGGAGCAGCGAGCGGGTTCCGGCCGGAGCGGTGCCCGCTCGGACGCCGCGATACGGCGGTGGGGGGCGGGCCGTGCGCGAGGGGGAGGACCCGCACGACCCGCAGAGGGAGGGAGCTGCTCTCCACCCGGCCCTGCGCGCCCGTGCCCCGCGTCCGCCGCCGACACGCCATCACCCCGGGCGGATCGAAGGCGAGCCCTGGCGCACCGGAGCCCCCCAGCAGGCGGTCCAGAAGACTTCCGTCTCGCTGTCCCCGACCATGACGCCCAGGCCTTCGCGGCCGCCGTCCTGGGTGACACCGGTGGCGATGACCACCGCCTGGGAGACGATCTGGTGCTCGACGCGGGCCTTGAGGTAGGTGGCGTCGAGGAAGACGTAGGGGAACCGGGTGTGATCGAGGGGCCGGGCCCGAAACGCGTCGAGCTGTTTCGTCCAGGCCGGCGCAGATCCGGGAGACCTCGCTCCTGGACATTCCGGTGTCCGAGCCGAGCGCGTGGACCAGGTCGTCGACGGAGCGGGTGGAGACTCCGTGGACGTAGGCCTCCATGACGACAGCGTAGAGAGCCTGGTCGATGCGGCGCCGGCGCTGGAGCAGGCAGGCTGGGGAAGAAGCTCCCGGCAGCGCAGTCGCGGAATGGCCAGTTCCAGGTCGCCGGCCTGGGTGGTCACGGTCTTCTCCCGGTGCCCGTTGCGCCAGGCGGTGCGAGTGTCGGCCCGCCCTCCCCACTCGGCACCGATCCTCGCGGTGGCCTCGGCCTCGATCAGCTCCTGCAGCAGCCGTTCGGCGACCTCGCGGACGAGGTCATGCTGGGACAAGGCCACCGGGCACCCCTTGGAGCGAACTGGCAGTTCAACAAGGACAGTTGCACGTTGGCCCGCCCTTTTCTCAGGGAGTACTCACCGGCGGTCGACGCACGCCAGGGCACGGAAACGGCGCACTTCCCAGTCAAGATCCGTTACACCACTCCACGGGACGCCATCCCGGGCAGGACGGCTCCGATCGCGTCGACGAGGCCGGCGTGGCGTCGGAGACGACGAGCTGGACACCTGCCAGACCGCGGGCGGTCAGCGAGCGGAGGAAGGCGAGCCAGCCGGCGCCGTCCTCGGCGGTGGCGACGTCGATGCCGAGGATCTCGCGGTGGCCGTCGGCGTTGACGCCGACCGTGACCAGCGCGTGGACGTTGACGATGCGGCCGCCTTCGCGGACCTTCTGCGTGAGCGCGTCGGCCCAGACGAACGCGTACGGGCCGGCGTCCAGCGGCCGGTTGCGGAACGCTGCGACCTGCTCGTCCAGGTGCTTTGCCATCGCACTGACCTGGGACTTCGACAGCTGCGTGACGCCGAGGGACTCGGAGATCAGGGCCTGCTCGGCCCGGCGGCGGCGCTCGAGGAGCCAGTGCGGGAAGTAGCTGCCGGACCTCAATGTGGGGACGGCGAGTTCGACGGTTCCGGCCCTCGTGTCCCATTCGCGCGGGCGGTAGCCGTTGCGGTGGTTGACGCGCTCGTCGCTGACCTGCCCGTACTCGGCGCCGCAGAGGGCGTCGGCCTCGGCGGACATGAGTGCGTCGGCGGACTTCTTGACCATCGCGCGGAGAAGGTCAGGACCAGCACGCACTGGCCATCTTGGCGGCCAAGCTTGGCAAGCACGAGATCCCCGGCTGGGATCTCGCTGGAGCGATCAGCCGGGTTCTGCCTTGTCACCGGTGCCGCCACCCGTTTCACTTGGCCTGGTGTCTGCTGATCGAGCGGCGCTAGGGGGAGGTGACGAGCAGATGTTGATCGACAGTACGGTCATGGCGCCTGGCGATCGGGCGGAGGCGATTCGCGAGGTGATCTGGAGCAGTGTGGTGCGGGTGGAGATCACCCATCAGCCCGACCCACGGCTCATCCGCACGTCAGGGGTGATCAGCCGTGTCGGGCCGTTGACTGTCTGCTCGGTCCGGGCCAATGCCACCGTGGTCCGGCGTACCCCCGTACTCGCCCGGGACGATATGGAGCCGAGTGTGTTCGTCGGGCTGCAGGTCACAGGCAGCAGCATGGTCGTGCAGGACGGCCGGGAGGCTGTTCTGCGGCCCGGCGACCTGGCGCTGTACGACACCACGCGCCCCTACACGCTGCTGAACAGGGACGGGATCCATCAGCACTACTTCCGGATCCCGCGTGCCGAGCTCGCCTTACCGGAAGGGCTGTTGAAGCTGGCGACCGCGGTGCCGTTCGGCCGGCGGGACCCGCTGGCGGACCTCACCGCCACGTGCCTGCGGCGGATCGCGCGCCAGCAGGCCCGGGCCGCGGCGTCTTCCGCCCACGGCCTGGAGGCGGCGGGCAGGCCGGGCATCGAGTTGCTGCGTGCTCTCATCACGGCCCGGCTCGGTGATCACCGCGCAGCGTTCCAGGGTGAAGACGAGATCCTGTGTCTGCGGATCATGGACTACGTCCGGGCCCACCTCGGGGACCACGATCTGACGCCGGCTCGTGTCGCGGCCTGCCACCACGTCTCGCTTCGCCAGCTGTACAAGGTCCTGTCTCGAAACGGTGTGCACCTGGGCGAGTGGATCCGGTCGCAGCGCCTCGAACGCAGCCGTGCGGAACTCGCGTCGCCCTCGGCCCGGCACCGGCCGATCGCCGCTGTCGGGTACCGGTGGGGTTTCCCGAACGCCGCCCACTTCAGCCGCGTCTTCAAGAGGGCTTACGGAATCACCCCCGGCGACTGGAGGGCGCTGCACGCCGGCAACGGTGATAGCCCGTGCCTCCTCAACCCGTGACCAGGGGGTCGGCGGGGCTCGGAAGAGGCCGCTGGTTCCGGTCCCGCCCGGCGGCGGACGTGACCCGGGTGGATCACCTGCCTGCCAGGCGTGGCCGCCGTCGGTGGGGCGGTTGAGGCAGAGCTGGTGGTCGTCGGGGCCGATGCAGCTGAGCGTCACGTTCCGCTGCGCCCGCCAGACCGGAGTGTTGCGGTCGGCGACCAGCTGCTCCGGGCCGCCGCGGCCCGGGCCCATGGACTCGCGTTGTCCGTAGCCGGGCACTGCGCTGTCGCGATACCCGGCGGCGGAGATCCCGTGGTGTGTGCCGACAAGCCCGGCAGGCGGCGCCCCCTGCCCGGCGCGCGGATACGGCGTCAGTGCTGGCGCTTGTGTCCGTTGAGCTGGATGTAGCCCAGGTCTCTGATGAGGGCCGCGACCGTCAGGTAGTACCTGCTGTAGCCCGGCCCGCCGATGGTGATGCCTCCGCCCGTGGGGTCGTTGAGCCGTTGGTACACCCAGGTGGAGATCTGTCCCCAGCTTGTTTGCAGGGCTGCGCCGAAGCGGCCGATCGGCGTTTCCGTTCGGTTTCTGATGTTGCCCCGAATGATGTCGAACAGGTGCCCGAAGCGGGCGGCTTCGGCGGTCGCGCCAATGACGTCGACCAGGTAAGAACCGACGGTGTTCTGGCCGGCTCCCGTGCCGAGGAGCTGCTGCGCGTTACCGAGCGTCAGCATTGCATTCTGGAGGTTCTGCGGGGTGAGCCGCCGCTCGTCGCGGCTGCTGCCGCTCGGCAGGTTGGCGTAGCTGCCGTTCCAGGGGAGGCGGTGAGCCTGGACGCCCAGGACGCGGTTGAAGGCGTCGGGGTAGCCGTCGGGGAAGACGTAGTGGCGGTTTCCGGTGCCGTTGGGTTGCCCGGGTTGGTAGAACCCGGCGAGGTAGAGGGTGTTGGCCCAGAAGTAGAGGGAGACGACGTGCTGGCCGGCGTGGCTCACCCGGATCTGGATGAGCTGGTTGTAGGTGGTCGTGGTCTCGTCCAGGACCTGGTAGAAGTCGTGGCCGCTGATCCGGTGGACCTGATCAATCATGTTCCAGTAGCGGTCGTGCTGGCCTTGGCCGCCATGTTCGAGGCCGGTGATGTCCCAGTCGACGACGGTGAGCGGCCGGTCGGGGTCGGCGTGAGCGGCGGGCGTGGCCGCGCCGAGAATCCCGACCGAGAGAGCGAATGCGAGGAGGAGGCCGGCGATCCGCCGGAAGCCCCGTCTGATCAGGTCGGTGTTGAGCGTGGTGAGCATGCAGAACTCCATGTCATGCAGCAGGGACAGGCGCGCATCGGCTGCGCACTGGGTGGGTGGGCCGTCGGCTTAGGCGCCGGGGGCGGTGAACCGCCGCAGGAAGGTGAGTGCGGTGTCGGCCACCTCGTGCCAGCCGTGGTCGATGGTGAGGGAGTGCCCCCGGCCGGCGATCTCGGTGATCTCAGTGACGGCGTGCTTGTTGCGGGCCTGCTTCTTGTAGGAGGCGTTGGCGATGGCCCAGGGGACGGTGTGGTCCTTCTCCCCGGAGATGATCAGGAGGGGGCCGCGGTCGGCGGACGTGGTATTCACAGCGGCCTCGGTCCACGGGTTGATGTTGGCGGCGGCGGCCTGGAACAGGGGCTCGCCCGGAGCGGGAACGGCGAAGGTGTCGTACAGCTCGCGTGCTTCCGCCTCGCTGACGGCGTTGGCGAAGGAGTAGCGGAACTGCTCGTAGGTCAGGGGGACCGCGCGGTGGTAGTTGGCCGGGTTGCCCAGGACCGCGCTCGCAGCCCGCAGGGAGGAGAGCGGCAGGGGCAGTACCCCTCGGAAGGGCGCGGGGTCGATGGCGACGGATGCCTGTGCCAGTCCGCGGCCGGCGCTGATCTGGGTGATCAGGCCGCCGAAGGAGTGGCCGATGAGGACGGGCTTGCGGTCCAGTTTGCCGATGAGGTCGCAGAAGTGGTCGGCGACCTGTCCGACGCGCTTGCCCGCGAACACCTCCGGGTGGGCGTTGGCGTCTGCGACCGTGTCGGGGTCGTCGGGCCAGCCGGCCAGGACGGGGGCGTATCCGGCCTCTTCGAAGACGGCGGCCCACCGCTGCCAGCTGGTGGGCAGCAGCCAGAGGCCGTGGATGAAGACGGCCGGGATCCGGCCGGTGGCGTTCGCTGCGTCGATCTGCGCGAGGTCGCGGGCGTACGGGGTGCCGGGGGACGGGGTTGCCACGGGTGGACTCCTCAGCGGGATGCGGAAGTGGCGGTGCGGGGATCAGATGGTGCGGGCGGCGGCCCGGATCAGCGAGACGACGGCGTCGGGTCTGCTGTGCATCGGCAGGTGGGAGGCGGGCACCTCGCTGGTTCGTGCTCCTGCTCGCCGGGCCTGGAAGCGCTGGAGTTCCGGCGCGATCCCCCGGTCCCGGCCGGAGACCAGGACCCAGGAGGGCAGGGTCCGCCATGCGGCCGCCGTGCACCGGTCGGAGAAGGCGGTCGCGTTGAGCGGGCGCTGGCCGGCGGCGAGGGCGGCGGTGACGGACCTCGGCACGTCTTGCGCGAAGACGTCGTGGAAGCGGTCGGGCCGGATGTACAGGTCGGTGCCGGTGCCGCCGCCGGGACCCGGTACGGGTACCGGCGTCAGGGCGGGTTCGAGCTGGGAGCCGGGGAAGCGGCCGGAGAGCTCGCCGAGGACTTCCCCGGCGTCGGGCATGAACGCCGCGGTGTAGACGAGGGCTTTGACGTTGGGGGCGGTCGCGGCGGCCTGCGTGATGACGGCCCCGCCGTAGGAGTGGCCGACCAGGATGACGGGGCCGGGCACGGCGGCCAGGCGGGCCGCGATCTGGGCGGCGTCGTGGGCCAGTCCGCGCAGCGGGTTGGCGGCGGCGATCACCTGGTGACCGCGGTGCTGGAGGCGCTCGGTGACCGGGCTCCAGCTCGCGGCGTCGGCGAACGCACCGTGGACGAGGACGATCGTAGGCCGGGCATTGTCGTGCCCGGTGCTGTCGGCGCTTCCGCTGGCCGCTGCGTAGGCGGCTGGGGCGGGCGTGCCGAGGGTCAGCGCGGCGGCGCCCGCTGCGGCTGCGGCCAGGGTGGTGCGCCGGGTGGGGGCGGAGTGGGCGGTCATCGGGGGTAGTCTCCTTGGGAGGATGCCGCTGGGGCGGGCGGGGCGGGGCGGTGCAGCACGGCCCGTGTTGCCAGTCCGGCGGCCGCGCCCGCGGCGACGGCGGCGAGGGCCCACGCGGCCGGCCAGGGCAGCAGGTCCAGGGCGTGGTCGGCGGAGAAGCGGCCGGGCCCGGCGAGGGCCAGGGCCGCGGCGGTGGTGATGAGGACGAGCGGGTACTCGTAGCCGTCGTTCTGTACCCAGAGGCCGTTGGACCACTTGACGGTGAGGGCGACGGTCATGACTCCGATCGCGCCGGCGGCGGCGAGCGGGGTGAGGGCTCCGGCGGCGAGCAGGAGGCCGGAGCCGATCTGGCCGGCTCCCGCGGCGAGGGCGGTGAGCGCCCCGCCGCGGAAGCCGTCGTGCCGGAACTCCTCGGTCCCGCCCGCGAGCCCGTTCCCGCCGAGGTGGAAGCTGACCTTCTGCACGCCGTGCCCGGCGATCAGCAGGCCCGCCACCAGGCGGAGGATCAGCAGGCCGGTGTCCATGGATGCGGACTCCCGTCGCTCAGCCGGCGGCGTGCGGGTCGATCATGGTGTGGGCGTAGACCACGCCCAGCCCGTAGGCGCCGCCGTGCTCCTTGACCACGTCGGTGGTCGCGGCGTAGGTCTCGGTGCGGGCCCAGTCGCGCTGGAGTTCCAGCAGGACCTGGAGCCAGGTGACGGGGACGGCTCCGGCGGCCGTCATCCGCTGCATGGCGTGCTCGTGGGCGGCCGGGGTGACTCCGGCGGAGGCGTCGGCGACGACGTAGACCTCGTAGCCCTGGTTGAGGGCGGAGAGGGCGGGCAGCACGAGGCAGACCTCGGTCCACAGCCCGGACAGGATGATCTTGCTGCGGCCGGTGGCCCTGACGGCTTCGACCAGTGCGGTGTCCTCCCAGGCGTTCATGGATGTCCGGTCGACTATGTCGTGCTTGGGGAACACCTCGCGCAGCTGCGGCAGGACCGGTCCGGAGAACGATTCGGCGGCGACGGTGGACAGTACGACGGGGACGTCGAAGACCTTGGCGGCCTTGGCCAGGCCCACCGTGGCGTTGATGACCGCGACCCGGTCGGTGCTGCCGGCGCCGAAGAACATCTGCGGCTGGTGGTCGACGAACAGCATCATCGCGTTGTCGGGGGTCAGCAGGTCGCGGCTGGGCGCGGCGGTGACGGCGTCGAGGTCGAAGTTGAAGTCCGACACGGGTGTTCCTTTCCCGGGGTGAACGGTGGGTGGGTGGGGCGAACAGCGGGCGGACCGCTGCTGGAGTGGGTCAGGGGCCGAAGCACGGGTCGAGGGCGGCCGGCGGCTGCCGGGGTGCGGCGAGGCCGCGGGCGGCCCGCCACTGCCGGTGCTGCTCGCCTTCGGCGACTGCCTGGGTCATGAGGTCGGCCTGGCGGGCTCCGGCCGACGGGGGCGGGCTGGCCTGGTAGCCGCCGAAGCGGGCGATGGGGCTCCAGGAGGGGCTGAGGGGCGGGAGGGCTTCGTCGAGGCCCTCGTGTTCGGCGGCGGCGTAGACGATCCGGCCGCCGACGACGGTCAGGACCGCTTCGATGTGCGCGATGTCCTCCACGGGCACGGTGAGGAAGTCGTGGCTGAGGACGGCGAAGTCGGCGTACCAGCCCTCCTTGAGGACGCCCTTGACGTCGTCCTCGCCGGTGATCCGGGCCCCGCCGCGGGTGTACAGCTCCAGGGCGCGCTCGCGGGAGACCAGCCGGTCGGGCGGGTAGAGCGCGAGGTCGCCGACGGTGCGGCCGGTGACCAGCCAGTGCAGCGCGACCCACGGGTTGTAGGAGGAGACGCGGGTGGCGTCGGTGCCCGCCGCGAGCGGGATGCCGCCGGCGAGCATCTCCTTCAGCGGCGGGGTGCGGGCGGCGGCCTGCGGGCCGTAGCGGTCGGTGAAGGCCTGGCCCTGGAAGGACATGCGGTTCTGGACGCTGATCGCGCCTCCGAGTGCGGCGATCCGCTCCAGGCTGGCAGGGGTGACCGTTTCGGCGTGGTCGAAGAGCCAGCGGCTGCCGCCGGGAAAGTGGCCCTCTGAGGCGAGCTTGTCGAAGACGGCGAGGTCGCGCTGGATGGTCTCGTCGTAGGTGGCGTGCAGCCGGAACCCCCAGCCGTGCTCCAGCAGAAGCCGCACAGCCTTCTCGAACTCGCCCTCGTATGATCCGAGTTCGGGGCGCGGTTCGGCAAAGTTCTCGAAGTCGGCCGCAGCCCACGTCAGGTTCTCCCCGGCACCGTTGAGGCGCAGCCACTCGTCGCCGTCGCCGGGCCGCACGCTCTGTACCCAGCGGGTGAGGTCGGCGAGCTCCTGCCCGGCGGTCTGCGGGAAGAGGTGGTAGCCGATCCGCACGGTCAGCTCGCGGTCGCGGGCCAGTTCGATGACGGTGGCGTAGTTGTCGGGGAAGCTCTGGAAGCCGCCGGCGGCGTCCACAGCGGAGGTGAGGCCGAAGCGGTTCAGCTCGCGCAGGAAGTACCGGGTGGAGACCTTGCGGTCCGCCGCGTCCAGGGTCGGCGCGGCGGCGAGGGTGGAGTAGAGGATCAGTGCGCTCGGCGCCGCCAGCAGCATCCCGTTGGGCCGGCCGTCTCGGTCGCGGACGATCTGGCCGCCGCGCGGGTTCGGGGTGTCGCGGGTGAAGCCCGCGGCGTGGACGGCGGCCCGGTTGAGGATCGCGGACTGGTAGAGGTGCAGCACGAACACCGGGGTATCGGGGGCGGCCTCGTTCAGTTCGGCCGGAGTGGGCATCCGCCGCTCGGCGAACTGCTCGGCCGACCAGCCGCCGACCACCCGGATCCACTGCCCCTTGGGTGTGCGTCCGGCCTGCTCGCGCAGCATCGCCAGCGCCTGGCGCAGCGAGGTCACACCGTCCCAGCGCAGTTCCAGCACGTAGTTGAGGCCGCCGCGGATGACGTGCAGGTGCGAGTCGTTGAGGCCGGGGACGACGCGGCGGCCCAGGGCGTCGACGACCCTGGTCGCGGGGCCGACGTGGTCGGCCACCTCGGCGTCGTCGCCGATCGCGGTGATGCGGCCCGCGCGGACGGCGAGGGCCGTGGCGGCGGGTCGCGACGGGTCGCCGGTGTGGATCCTGGCGTTGCGCAGGACGACGTCGGCGCCGCCTGCGGTCCCGGGTTCGGGGGTGACACCGCCGACCGGCATCGTGGACATATGGAGGTCTCGCTCTCGGGGGAGTCGCGGCAGGGGGGTGCGCGCGGGCCGGGTGCTGTTCTCGGCCGGTGCGGCTGGTTCAGAGGGTGCGGCGGACGCCGGCGTGGCGCTCCAGGTTGCGCAGCTGGACCGTCAGGTCGCCGTGCACGGCCTGGTGGGCGGGGCCGCTGCGGCCGATCGGCAGCACTTCCTGGCCCCGCATGTCCTCCAGCATCAGCGCGAACGCGGCATACATGGCGACGGCGGCCAGCACCAGGCCGAGCGCGCCGGAGAGGTCGGCGAGCCAGTGCTCGCCGGTCAGGTTGGCGGCGGCGGCCAGGGCGAAGCGCGGCACGGCGGTGCACAGCACCAGCCACAGCGCCCGCTTGGGCGTGGCGACGCTGGCCATCAGCAGGGCGAAGAGGGCGAAGCAGAGGTTCAGCACGCCCAGTACCCGGGTGCCGCCCGGAGGGTGGGTGGCCAGGACCAGCGAGCTGGCCAGCCACATCCCGGAGAAGCAGGCCATCAAGGTCGCCGCCAGGACGTCGCGGGCGCCGAACGCGAGGTACCCCACCAGCAGTTGCAGCAGGAACGCGGGAAGGATCGCCAGGGCGACGGCGCGCTCGGCGCCGTCCTCGAACAGGCCGAGCTGGAGGCAGCCGACGATCGTCGAGGCGATCGCCACGGTGTAGAAGCCGAGCGGCATCGGCGAGGCGATGGGGCGCAGGGTGATGCGGGTCATGCCGCGAAGGTCGGGCTCGTGGTGGCGGCCCTGGGCCGGCCGCATAGGGGCCGCGGGCCCCTCGGGGGTGGTGTCTCGTGGGTCCATGGGCTCACTCCGTTGGGCTGGGACGGGCGCGGCCGGCGGCCGGGGCCCGGCCAGTGGCGGCCACGGCTCCCCCGCCCGCCCGGGGGGTGTCAGCGGGTGGCGAGGGCCCTGCGCAGGGTGCTGACGGCCAGCGCGATGGCCACCTCCGCGCCCTGGGTGCCGCGCAGCGCGTTGAGCAGGACGAAGTCGTGGATGACGCCCTGGACGCGGACGGCGGTCACCTCGACACCGGCCTTCCGCAGCTTGGCCGCGTACGCCTCGCCCTCGTCGCGCAGCACATCCGCCTCGGCGGTGATCACCAGCGCCGGCGGAAGGCCGGTCAGCTGCTCGACGGAGGCGCGCAGCGGGGAGGCGGTGATCTCCGCGCGCTGCGCCTCGTCGGTGGTGTACTGGTCCCAGAACCACTGCATGCCCTCGCGCCGGAGGAAGTAGCCTTCGGCGAACTGCCGGTAGGAGCCGGTGTCGAAGCTCGCGTCGGTGACCGGGTAGAACAGCACCTGGTGGGCGAGGGTGAGGCCGCCGCGCTCCTTGGCGAGCAGGGTCAGCACGGTGCTCATGTTGCCGCCCACCGAGTCGCCGGCCACTGCGATCCTGGTGGCGTCCAGCCCGTGCGCGGCGCCGTCGGTGACGACCCAGCGGGCCACCGTCCAGACCTGCTCCACGGCAATGGGGTAGCGGTGTTCCGGGGAGAGGTCGTACTCGGGGAACACCACCGCGGCGCCGGTGCCGACCGCCAGCTCGCGCACCAGCCGGTCGTGGGTGTGGGTGCTGCCGAAGACCCAGCCGGCGCCGTGCACGAAGACAACCACGGGCAGCGCGCCCCGCGCGCCGGCGGGCCGCACGATCCTGGCGCGGACCTCGCCGGTCGGCCCGCCCGCGACGCTCACCCACTCCTCGTCGACCTCGGGCAGCTCCACGTCGCCGGACTGCACGTCCTCGACGGCCTTGCGGCCCTCGGCCGGCGGCAGCTGGTACAGGAACGGCGGCGTGGCGGTCGCTTCGGCGAAGGCGGCGGCCTGGGGTTCCAGAACCGGCGCGATGAATGCGTGATCAGTCACGGATCGGACCTTTCTGCGGATCGAGGGTGCACACCGCACGGGTCAGGCGGCGCACGTCCGAAGCTAGAGGCCGCACGAGGCGCCGGGTTGCCTGTGCGTGCCGGCCTGCTGCCCCTCGGCGCAGGGCTCGCGCCACCGTGCGGGCACGGATGGAGCAGACCTCTGCACAGGCGGGCAACCGGCTTCCCGGTGTCACCGGGAGGATGGGCGCCGCACCCGGAGACCGTGCTGGAGGGCTGGTTCGTGCTGCTGCTGGACCTGGAGGACTTCGCGCCACGCGACAGGGCGGACGCGTTCCACCACGCGATGACGGACAACTCCGTGCCGAACGAGATCCTCCACGAGGAGGGCGGGAGCGGGATCAGCGCCCGCATCGAAGGCTGGCGCGTGGGCGGCCTGGACCTCTTCGACATGCGAAGCTCCGGGCTTCAGGTCCGGCGCACGGCCAGACACGTGCGCCACCACCGCGACCGTCCCGTGGTGTCGGTCTCGCTCCAGACCCAGGGCATCCACCGCGCCGAACAGGCGGGCACCCGGCTCACTCTCGGACCGCAGGACATCTGCGTCTTCCACGAACTGGCCCCACGCACCTACGGCTGGTCCGGACCCGGCGCCTCACAGGCCCTCACCTTCGACACGGAGCACCTCGGCCTGCCGGTGGACACCGTGACCCGGGCCTCCGTACGGCTTCGCTCCAGCCCCGTGCACGACCTGCTGCTCGGGCACCTGCGCTCGCTGTTCCAGGATCCGGGCCGCCTCGAAACGGACCCCGGAGCCGGCGCTCTCGCCAACGCCACGACCGACCTCGTACGCGCCCTGCTGACCTCGGCCGCCCACCACGAGGGCGACACGCGGGTCCGAGAAGCCATGAACGACTGCCTGACGACCCGGATCATGGCGTACACACGCCGCCACCTCACCGACCCCGACCTCGGGCCCGACCGCATCGCCGCGGCCCACGCCGTCTCCAAACGACAGCTGTACGTCGTGCTGGCACGCGCGGGCATCCGGCTCGAGCAGTGGCTCATCGCCGAGCGGCTGGAATTGGCATGCCGGCTCCTGGCCACGCCTCGCCACGCCGCACTGCCGGTCTCCGCCGTGGCGGCCCGGTGCGGCTTCACCAGCTCCAGCCACTTCACCCGGCGCTTCCGCACCGCCTACGGCACCACCCCGAGCGAGTGGCGCCGCCACCGGACCCGCCCCACCGACCGATGACCCTATCGCAGCGCCTTCGGCTACGGGCCAAGCGCTTCCAGATCTTGGTGGGTAGGGACTGTAAAGAGAACGGCTCTGTCTCACATCCGGTGGTGACGCACGGCGACGAATGTCACGTGCAGCAATACGCCCAGTTCAGCGCGCCGTTCAGGGCCCGGCGGTCCAGGTGTGCGGGCAGAAGTGGAAGCCAGCCCGGATGGACATCCGCCAGGTCGACCAGCACATTCTCCGATTACTTTCCGTCACCACCGGATGTGAGCCAGAGCCGTTTACTGGACAGACCCACTTCCGGAACTGGGCCCGCCTGACCGCTCACACCCTGACCGCACTCGAACGGACAGGCCGGGACCACCCCGACCAGGAAGTCCTCCGCTGGGCTTTCAGCAAGCTGGGCGGCTGACACCTCCGTGCGCAGCTGCACTGACTGGCACCGGCACGGTCATCCGAAGCACCAGCGATGCACCCCCTCCATTCCAGAGACAATCCGAACCCCATAATGAAGCAGAACCGGCAGTCGACCCCGCTCATCTCTTGCACCCCCAGCCGCTCGGTACCGGGCTGACAGCACCAGAACTTCCTCATCCGCTAGCACCGGTACAGCCACATGGACGTCCAGCCTGCTCCTGACCAGCCCAGGAGACCGCAAGCAAAGAGCCAGCAGAGACGCCACCGCGTTCCGTTGCCAGCCGCCCGCGGAGCGGGCTTGTCCTGAAGGCGGAGCCGGAGGGACCGGGCGGGTGAGCGGAGCGGACCCGCCCAACGGGCCGAAGGCCCGGACCCCGTGAAACGGGGTCATCCAAGCCTGCGAAGGAAGCAGTTCATGGTGGAGCGCAGCGGAACCATGAACAGTCCGGAGCGCAGCGCAGGACTACCGGGCCGAAGGCCCGGCTATGGCTCGGCGAAGCCGAGCCCCGCCGAGCGCAGCGAGGCGGTTCCCTGGCACAGCGCGCAGCGCTGTGGGACCCGCTCCGCGGG